>CAYXGT010000005.1:0-55432 GCA_964464635.1 uncultured Pirellulales bacterium
ATCTTACACAGCTCTCGAAAATGTCGGTTTTCCACTGCTTTTTTCAGATGTGGGTAAAAAAGAAAGGAACCGCAGGGCAGCTCAGATGCTTGATAAGGTCGGCCTGGCTTCAAGGAGTAATCATCGGCCTTCAGAGCTATCCGGCGGTGAGCAGCAGCGTGTGGCTGTTTGCCGTGCACTTATCAATGAGCCAAAAATTCTGCTTGCAGATGAGCCGACGGGCAATCTCGACAGCAAAACCGCAAAGCAAATTATGCAGATACTTGCCGACTTGAACAGAAACCAAAATCTGACAATTATTATGATATCCCATGAAGAGAATCTTGTGCGTGAATTTGCACAGGATATCGTGCGCCTTCAGGATGGAAAAGTCATCGAGCAGCAAACTATAAGATAAGCGAAAGAAGCACGGATGAGAATAGCAGACTATATAGAGCAGTCATTTACGAATCTTAGGAAGATGAAGCTTCGCACCTTTCTTACCACCTTCGGAGTGATAATAGGAATCGGGGCTTTGGTTTCGATGATAGCTTTCGGCCAGGGTATGCAGGAGAATATCACAAAAGAATTTAAGGAGCTCGGGTTGTTTAACTATATAAGTGTATACTCGGGCGGTGAAGGCGGCATGAACCACAGGCCGGGCCCTCAGCGTAGAAATTTCCGGCAGCAACCGGAAGCTTCATCCAAACTCGACGAAAATATGCTCGACAAAATCAGGCGAATTAAGGGTGTTGAGTGGGTTTTTCCGGAAGTACGTTTTCCGGCTATGATTCGCTTTAACAATCAGGAAAATTTCACCTATATACAGGCGTTGCCTGCTGTTGCATGCCAATCTGAGCTCATAAAACTGACAGCGGGAACAGCCTTTAATAGTAATGATGCGAATGCTCTTATCATAAGTGAGTCAATGCTGGAATCGATGGATTTTAATGAGCCGAAGAACGCGGTCGGTCAGCAGATAGAGGTGGCAACACTCACGATTGATTCGAACAGCTTCGATCCCGCTATGATTGCTTCGGTAATCAGCGGCCAGGGCACTTTCTTTGAAATGGAAAGTCATATGTTTACCATCGTTGGGATTTCCGGGCAAAGTGATTTTGGCGGCCCGGGCATTCTGCAAAGCGATGTCCTTATTCCTATCGGGACTTCGGAAAAAATGAAGAAGCTGTCTGCGACGAGTATCAGGGATTTTTTTGAATCTGAAGAAAACCAGAAAAATTACTCAACTGCGAGGGTGAAAGTCTCTTCGGTTGAGTATATTGAGGATGTAAAGCAGCGTATCGAACAGCTCGGGCTGCGGACATTTGCTTTCGCTGATATGCTCGAGGGAATGAAGACGGGTTTTATACTGATGGATGTGTTTCTTTTCGGCATCGGCATGATTGCGATAACCGTTGCTTGTCTGGGAATTATCAATACGATGGTAATGAGTATTCTGGAGCGTTATCGCGAGATTGGAATTATGAAGGCCGTTGGCGCAGGAGAAGGTGACGTAAAGAAGATAATATTTTTCGAGACAGCGACGATTGGCTTTCTGGGCGGCGTTTTCGGGCTGGCGCTCGGTTGGCTTGTCAGTATGATTATTAATATCGTGGTAAACCAGATTCTCGCCCGAAGAGGTGTTCCTTACGTTGACTGTTTCAGCTTCCCCTGGTGGCTTTGTCTTGGTGCGGTCTTATTTTCAATCCTTGTAAGCCTGTCGGCGGGTATCTATCCTGCGATTCGTGCTGCAAAGGTTGACCCTGTCGTTGCTCTTAGACACGATTAAAGAAGTTGGGTTTTTGTCTTTAAAGGCGAAAGAGAAGCTTGCAGACACTTTTTATTGTTCGGGCTTTTTTAGCTCCTCAACTTTCGGCAAGTCTTTCAGGGTATTTAATCCGAATACTTCCAGAAATTTTTTCGTTGTTCCATAAAGCATCGGCCTTCCGAGGACCTCGGCCCTGCCGACGATTTTGACCAGACCCTTATACATAAGAGAGCGAATCAGCTCGCCTGCCTGAACGCCTCTTATTGCCTCTATATCCGCACGGATGACAGGCTGCTTGTAGGCAATAATCGCAAGTGTCTCCAGGGCAGCAGCACTGAGCTTACTGTCGCTGCGGGCACGAAGCAGCTTTTTGAGCCAGTGATTGTAGTCGCTGAGTGTCATCATCTGGTATCCGCCGGCAATTTTCTCTATTCTGAAAGCGTTTTTATTCGATGTGTATTTTTTGTTCAGGTTATCTATATGCCGGTTGACCTGCTTTATTGAGGTTTCGGTAATGCCGGCAAGGCGGTTGGCGCTTAAAGGCTCATCAGAGGCAAAGAGAACCGCTTCTATAACCGACTCAAGAGTTATTTCGCCCTCATACCTCTGTGGATTTTCATCTTCTGCTTCTTCGGACAGCTCATTTGTTTCTTCGTCATCCTGCAGAATTTCTGTCTCGTCTTGTGGAGTATCCTGATTTTCGATTTGGTCTTTTTGCTCTTCTGTCATAGCTGAATCCATTTAAAAGGGTCATTATCTTTTTTACTTATCCTGATATTTATTTTACTGAGATTTTGTTGCAGCCGTTTGGCAAATTTTTTCAGCATAAATCTTTCCGAGACACTATGGCCCAGACACAGGCAGGTGACATTCGCCTGTTGTGCTGCCAGGGCTTGGTGGTGCTTCATCTCGCCGGTCAGGTACAGGTCGGCTTTTGCGGCGATGACCTGATTGATTATTTTGCCGCAGTAGCCTGCACAAACCGCAGCGGTTCTTACGAGCCTTTTTTCCTTTCCAACAATACCTATTGCTTTCGCACCGGTCTGTTTTTTAATCTTTGTGATGATTTTGCCAAGCGGTGCAGGCTCTTTGAGTTTGCCAATCCTGCCCAGCCCGAATTTGCTGCGCTCATTATAAAGCTTGAAGCAGTCGAATGCGGGAACCTCATAAGGATGTGCATTTTTCATTGCCGCTATCGCATCATTTAGTTTCTCTGCCGGCACGATTGTTTCAAACCTCATCTCAGCTACCTTTTCGAGCTTGCCCCTTTTGCCGATTGCGGGTTTAGCGCCCTTGAGAGGAAGAAAGCTTCCTTCTCCCTGAGCTGTAAATCCGCAATGACTGTAGTTGCCCATTACTCCTGCACCTGCCCGGAAGATTGCGTTAGCAACATTTTGGGCTGAATCCACGGGTATGAAGACGACCAGCTTATATACATCGCCGCCGCCTTCAACAAAATCGCCTATGGGCTTGCCGCTGCTTATTCCTACGATTTCCGCAAGAGCATCATTCACGCCGCCTTCGACGATATCCAGAGCTGTATGTACGGAAAAAACTGCGATATCAGAGCGTATCAATTCGAAAACCACACTGCCTGAGCCGACAGAGGTTATCTTTTTCAGGCCGTCCCAGATAACAGGATGATAGCTGATAATCAAATCCGTTTTTAACCTTCGGGCTTCGGACAAAACTTCATCGGTGATATCAATAGTCAGCAGAACATTTTTAACCTGCTTTTCGGCATTACCGATTAGCAGTCCCACATTGTCCCAGTCAAGGGCGAGCCTGAGCGGCACTAACTTCTCAATTTTGTCAGCGATTTCCTTTACCTTCATCCTGCATAGTCTCCAGCGATATATGGGCTGAATCCGGTTCAAAAAGTATACCTAATTTGATTTGATTAGCAAGAAAACATTGGCAGCGGTTTTATTATAATCATAAGGAGGGTTAACTTTTACTGCATCTGGTTTTTACAAAATTATCGAACAGCTTTTGCATTTTTTTTGTAACAGGGCCGACCTTGCCGTCACCAACCGTATGCTTTTCGACGCTGTTTACCGGCATAATCTTCATAATCACATTTGTCAGAAAGATTTCATCCGCCGCAAGCAGCTCATCGATACCAAGGTCTTTTTCAGCCAGTTTTATGGAATTTTCGGCGGCGATTTTGCAAACGGCTTTGCGGGCAATGCCGGCGAGAACCGGTGTTGTTAACAACGGAGTATAAATAACTGAATCTTTAACCAGAAATACATTGCTGATACAGCCTTCAGCCAGAAGATTTGTTGTTGTAAACCACAGAGCTTCCGCAGCTTTTTTTTGGTGAGCCATCTGAAGGGCGAGCATACGCGAGAAATAGCTTGTCGTCTTGTGGCCATAAATCAGCTCGGTGACATTTTGCCTGAAGGGGCAAAGCACTACGGGCACACCTTTTTGGTAATACTCCGCCGGGTACGGCTGTAAATCGGTAGCGGTGATAAGAAGTGTTGGTTTGTTATTATCTTCTGAAGCAGACATAGGACCGGCTGTAAGTGTCAGCCGAAGCCGTGCATCTGTCAATTCGTTTGCCTTGAGAACTTTATAGACGGCATTGACTATAAATTGCCGGTCATAAGTATTTGATATTGAAAGGCTTGCGGCACTTGCAAATAATCTGTCGAGATGTTCATCGAGACAAAAAACAACGTCGTTATTGCAGCGCATTGTCTCAAACAAGCCTGAGCCGTATAAAAAACCGCTGTCTTTAACAGATATACAGGCCTTGTTAATATCAATCAGCTTGTCATTTAAAAAAACTTTTTCCATTTTCTGTTTAATTTCTTTGCGCAAAATTTAGTGCGCACGGCGCATTATGTTTTTAATTCCTGCAAGCAGAGCTTTTGCCTTTGTTAGTGTTTCGTCCCATTCGGCCTGCGGGTCAGAATCTGCGACTATGCCTCCGCCGGCCTGCACATAGGCCGAGCCAGCCTTGATAATAATTGTTCGTATGGCAATATTCAAACAGACGTTTCCGTCAAGGCCTAAAAAACCGATACTGCCCGTGTAAACGTTTCTTTGTGTGGGCTCTGTCTGGTCGATTATTTCCATAGCGCTGACTTTTGGCGCGCCTGTAATAGAGCCGCCGGGGAAGGTCGCTCGAAGGACATCGCAAAAACACACTTTTTCACGGAGCTGTCCGGCAATCGTGGCAACGGTGTGAAAAATGGTTGGATAGGCTTCAACCGTCCGCGGCTGAACAACCCGTCTTGTGCCCGGCACGCAAATTCTGGCAATGTCGTTGCGTTCCAAATCGATTATCATATTCAGTTCAGCCTGCTCTTTTTCACTGCAAGCAAGCTCATTGAAGTTTTTTGTATTGGTTTCTTCGCGTTCTGGTGTGTTGCTTGCTCTCGGACGGGTGCCCTTGATAGGTTTTGTGCTGATAAGCCCGTTATTAATTGTAATGAACATCTCCGGCGATGCGCTGACGATGGCGAATTCACCGCCGTCGATATAAGCGGCATAGCCGCTCGGATTAAAACGATTCTGCCAGTTGAAAAGGTCTATCGGTTCAGCTGTGTAATCACATTCGAAGCGCTGTGAAAAATTGACCTGGTAAACCTGACCGTCATATATGTATTGCTTTATCTTTTTGACGCTTTGAAGATAATAGTGCTTATCCATATTGCACTGAATTTTCGAGAAGTCGATATCATCAATATCAGCAGCTTCTTGTTTAGTCGAATTAATTTGCTTTGCCTGTGCCAGGAAGCTATCGAGCTCGGCCAGTTTCTCCTGCGGTTGTTGTGAATCTGTCGGCAGTTGCACAGCTATCAGCCAGAACGAATTTTCGATATGGTCGTAGGCGATTAATCTGTCGTAAAAGCATAATCTAATCAGAGGCATATTAAGGTCGTCAACAGCACTTTGCGGCAGCTTTTCAATATATCGGGCGAGTTCGTAACCGAAGTAACCTATCCAGCCGCCAACAAATATCCCCCGCGGCAAAGCGTTGTCATCGGTGCTATTGAGTTTATATTTATTCAAAACTTTATGTAATTTCGCGAACAGTCCTTTTTGTTCAGGCCTGAATTCGAAAATCTCTTTCGGTTCAGCCGCCCAGTAACTGAACCTTCCAGCCTCTTTTTTTGCGGGATTTGCTCCGAGAATTGATGCGAATCTTTGACGTGCGAAACAATAGCTCAGCGCTTCTAAATCGAGAGGTGTGCAGATTTTTTTGTAAAAGACTCTGCAAAGAACCTCTTCGCCTCTTTGTGTTAGGGTCCCTGTGGTCATTGCGATTGTCCAGCCCTGAACTGCTCTATAATCTGCACGCTTGAAGATGTGCCTATCCTGTCGGCGCTGGCCGCGAGCATTTCAATAACCTGCTGGTAGGTTTTAATACCACCTGCCGCCTTTACTTTGCAGTGCGGTGCCGACTGCTTAATCAGCTTTACATCTTCAACCGTCGCACCGCCTGCAGGATGGAAGCCGGTACTGGTTTTGACAAAATCGACTTTACACCTGTCGGCAATTTCGCAGGCAAAGCGCTTCTGCTGCCCGGTTAACGCCGCCGCCTCGATGATTACCTTTAAGACAACCGCCGGCCTCATAGAGCGACAGACTTTCAAAACCTGGCGGAGCTGATTAGCTAAATAGTGATTGTCAGCTTCTATCATCGCAGCCAAATCAGCGACCATGTCAATCTCGTCGGCACCGGCAAAAATGGCATCTCTTACAGCATCGACTTTCGCCTTTGTGGAATCGGCGCCGAAAGGCAAACTAACTACGCCGCCGACCTTAACGGCACTGCCGTGTAATAATTCAGCCGCTAAACCTATCCATCTTTGATTTACCGAAACCGAGTAAAAGCCATAGCTTTTGGCTTCGTCGCAAAGCCTTTTTATATCATCACTTATTGCTGTTGGGCTAAGCAACGTATGGTCGATACAGCCTGCTAACTCTTTTTCATCCACAATTTGCTACCTTTCGATGTATCCCTGCTTTATAAAAAATTCTATCGCTTTGTCTATATCCGGAAAAACTTGTGTGGCGGTTTGTGTAATAAATACCGAAGGTTTGTGTTTGGCAGTCCAGATGACATAAACTTCTTTTGCCGACTCGTGGGCGTGCTGCAGCTCCCTTTCCACGCCGCTTGAGATTGCAGCCCTGCCGTCGGCGGTTTTTGGGATAAAGCTTATTATCATATCGGACTGGTCAATCAGTATAAAATCCCGTGCATAGGTCTGGCTGTTAATGTCACGCTCAATCTCTTGGACCTGCTGTAGGTCCAGCCGGACTTTTCTGCCAATAGTTTCCACCACTATGAAGTCATCGCCTGCCCGGCTCGCCCGCTGAGCGTAAGCCGGCAGATAAGCCTCCTCTAAATCGGCTGGGTCAAAACAGGTAAAAAACTGCTTCATATGTCGGCGGAACTTTTTGATTTCCGATTTGACGTCTTCCATATCGACAACCTGGGTCATTGGAAAGCTCAGATATGTCTTTTTACGTAGCGGTTCGAAAACAAGACCGTAAAATGTTTCGACGGTTTCCTTATCCTCGCCTCGGGCAAGACAGTAGAAAGGTATGTTTTCTTTTACGCCTTTGCAGAGCATCTCGGTGCCGATGATTTCTTCTTCTCGCCAGACAATTAAATCCTTGAGACTGTGCTCGGCTGAATGTTCATCGGTTAGACGTGTATGTAAGGCTGCTACGCCGTCAATCAGACATATATACATATCCGCATTGAGCTTTCGCATCTGGTCGAAGTCCACTGCCGGAAACAAGCCGTGCCTCCAGCGGAAGGTGGCGTGGGTATTCACTATAAGGTTTGGTACCTGGGAGGCTTTCGAGATGATGTCCTTGAATGCACTTCGGCGCAGCGAGTTCAGTCTTTTCATTGAAATATCGAGAATCTTGCCTTCCCTGATATCCGGCGCCTCGGCGTACATCATATCCCCAACATTACATAAGAGAAGCTCTATACCCTTTGAGCCGGCCAGTTGACATACCTTTTCGAGGTAGCTTTTCTTATCAAGACCAACCATCCCTGTTACTACAATAACCATTCCAGCGCCTCTTTTTGGGTATATTACATATTTTTCAATCTTTGTTCTCTGTCATAATTTTGCAGCGCTTCGACCAACTGGCTCATATCGCCGGCCATTATCTTGTCCAGGCTGTGAAGTGAAAGGTTAATCCTGTGGTCGGTGACGCGATTTTGTGGAAAATTATATGTTCTTATTTTTTGGGACCTGTCTCCGGAGCCTATCATAGTTTTCCGCTTTAAGTCTCGTTTGGCTCTTTCCTGGCTCTGGAAATGTTCGTACACCCTGATTCTTAGAATGCGCCAGGCCTTGGCACGGTTTTTATGCTGGCTCTTTTCATCTCGCATACTGACGGTAATTCCTGTGGGAATATGCTCAATCCTTATCGCGCTGCTTACTTTGTTGACATTCTGGCCGCCCGGGCCTCCTGACCGGCTGACATGCTCGACTACATCATCCGGTTTAATGTCAATGTCAATCTCTTCCGGCTCGGGCAGTACCGCAACTGTTGCAGCCGATGTGTGAATTCTTCCCTGTGATTCCGTCTGTGGGACCCTCTGAACACGGTGGCCGCCGGCCTCATAACCTAATTCAGACCAGACCCCCGGGCCTTTGACGTTGAATATTACCTCCCGAAAACCGCCTTTTTCTGTCGTGCTAAAGTCAAGCTGTTCAATCTTCCAATTACGGCCGTCGGCGTATTTAACGTACATATTGTACAAATCGCGAGCGAACAAAGCTGCCTCTTCACCGCCGGTACCTGCTCGTATCTCCATTATTACCGAGCCGATACTGATATCATCAGCCATTACTACAGTATTCTGTATCTGTTCAAGCAGGGCGTCTGCCCGGCTCTGAAGCTGATTTACCTCCTCTTTTGCCAGGGCCTTAAATTCGTCATCTGCCCCTTGGTCGTTTATAATCTGCTCGGCATCCGCGATGGCATCGAGAGTTTTTTTGTACTCTCGATATCTTGTCACTGTGGGTTTTAACCTGCCCTGCTCTTTAGATAGGGCGATGAGCCTTGCCGAATCGGAGGCTGTCTTCGGGTCGGCTATTTGAGTATCGAGTTTTCGGAATCTCTCTTCGATTTCTTCGAGTTTGTTAATAAGTGTTTTATTCGCGTCAGCCATAAATAGGGTCTCGTATTATGCAGCCAGCGTTGCCCACTATAAATAAAAGGCTCCGATTTTGCAACCAATACAAAATCCGAGCCTTTGTTATAATCCGGGAAACCAGCTACTTTTTCTGGTCTTTTTTGACCTTTTTGAAGTAATCTTTGCCGTATTTCTTCTGGAATCTTTCAATTCGGCCTGCGGTATCGACAAATTTTTGCTTGCCCGTATAGAAGGGATGGCAGACCGAGCATATTTCGGCGTGAATCTCTTTTGCCGTGCTATAGGTCTCAAAGCTGTTGCCGCAGCCGCAGTGCACAACTACCTTATTGTAGGGTGGATGTATGTCCTTTTTCATAAATATGCTCCAAAAGTCTTAAACACAGCATTATAATAATCTTATCATATATTTCAATAAAAAATAAAACTTTTTTCCAGACAAAATCCGGCACAGGATATTCCGATTGTTTAGGTTTTGTCTTTATTATTGGACAAAAGGACAGGCGAGAAACAAAAATATTGCCGGCAATATTTCCAAATCACGCTTAAAAGCTCAATTTTCAAGCCAAAACTGCCTGCTTCTATTGTTCAATCTTAAGCACAACAGGCTTTTATTCGATAGTTATTTTGTGGGAAACACCCTCAGATGAAAAGTAACTGAAAACCCAATCAGATAGGGGCAGGCGTAATGAAAATCAGGTACGTTGTTTCTTCAATGGTATTCTGGTGGCGTGAAAATCACCTCTCCTTCGAGCAGGATTGTGAGTTTCTGAAGTCACTCGGTTTTGGCATAGAGCTGTGGCCTAATGCCGGCGGTATTAGCGAGTGCCGTTATGCAAGGCGTAACTGGAGCAGGCTTGCAAATGCCACCCAGGGTATGCTGGTCTCGATGCGCTCCCGGAGTGATGAGCCGACGTTGGAGCATTGGAAAGAACAGATAGAATGTGCAAAGCTGCTCGGTGCCAATATTATAACCGACCTGAAAAGTTTTGGTATTCTCGAAGACTCAGAGATTGACGGCTGCGATTTTTCGGGAAAAATAGTTCAAATGGCTGACGAAAACAAGGTTAAGCTGTGCCTTGAAACCGGCAGCCTGAAGACCCTTAAGGAAGTAGGGAAAAAATTTGACTCCATCTCGTATTGTCTTGATGCTGGTTTTGCGTATTTGGACCAGGAATTTAGCTTCAGGCAGTATGTGGATGAGCTTGCCGGTCGCATCGCACATCTTCATCTGACGGATAATTACGGCCAAATCGATGACCATGAACCGCCCGGACTTCGTGGAGGGATACCTCGTGAGGATTGGAATTATCTATTAGAGACTCTCAGCAGATATGACAATGAAATTATAGGCTCACTTGAGATGAACCCCTGTACGCCGGCGGTTATGATACGCCAGGCCTGCGAGTTTCTGTTTGACGAACTAAACTGGCCTGAAAAACCTAATAAACTCTCACAACTCAAGGCTTATACCAAAGCCCCTCTTAAAAGAAATAAATCCCGCTAAGGCTGTTGCCACATCAAAACAGCTCACGCCCTAAAAAGTGTCTGAAGCGGTAATTTAGCCTTTGTTTACGGCAGGGCGTTTGCAATGGCCTTTGAAAGCTTGTTCGTCAGGACAGGTGCAGCCTCTGCCAGCGTCAGATTCATTCTTTGCGCACTTGCGGTTGCCCTGTTGGCATGATAGAGAAAGTCCTCTTCGATTGTAACCTGCTGTGATTCTGATGAGCCTGCGGAGCTGTCGCCGCCCTCTGTGCCGCCGCCTTTGTTGAAGGCATCTGTGTGCGTCACCACGACATCATCGTGACTGCCGCGTGTGGTTGTAACTTTCTGGCCTTCGATTCTCTCGCCTATTACAACGTCAACCACCAGGTTTATATCACGAATCTTATTGCGGTTGGCTACAATATCACCAAGCAGTGCGCCTGCAGCGGCTCCAATCACAGCGCCTTCTGTGGTATGACCGTCACCGACATTGTGACCGATAACGCCGCCTGTTACGCCGCCGGCAACTCCTCCGACTACAACCGGACCGAGCTCTTTTTTGGCGCCCTCGCCGAAATAGCGGACGTCTGCATTAACTACAAACTGTGCCTCATCGATATTCCGTGTCAGTCTATAGCCGAGACACTCAATCTCATTGGCCACCGCATTGGAAATGTCGATATCGCTGCCGGAGCTGTTTCTTACTCTACAGTACACAACCATCTTGTCTGATGATACCGGCCGAATCCTCGGCTGAGGACTCATCCATTTCAAACCTGCCTGCAATTTTACCTTGTCGGGATCGGTAGCTCCAACAAGGCCCTCGTAGCCGCGGTCAACGGATTCGCAGCCTTGCAGAAATATCAGGGCGGCACAAATAGCCTGAATAGTTATTTTCAGATATCTGCTCTTATTCATAAGCGCTCCTTACACTTAAAAGAAAAAAGTTTCAAAACTGGTTTTTGTATAATATCATAGTTGGAAGGCTTGTTAATACAAGAATTTTTTACAAAAAGTAAGCAGGGACGGTTAATGCTTTTAAAACAGACAGCCGCACCAAAATGATGTTTATTAATCTTTGTCGCGTTCGTTGCCTATCATATAGCCGGCTGCCGCCCCGACTCCTGCTCCAATCAGCGTCGCTTCGGTATCTCCACCGATGGCTTGTCCTGCAACACCCCCGACACCGGCACCAATCAAGGCCCCGGTCTGAGCATCGCTCTCACAGCCGCAAATCCAGAATGCACCAATAACTATGAAAATAGTTAATGAAATTGTTAATAATTTCCTGCTCATATACACTCCTTTCTTGCTTATTATAAGATTAGTTTGAGCAAAAATCTGTTACCTTTCAGAGACGCATAATCAAACCTTTATATCCTTTTACGCTTGTAATCGAAAACCGTGGCGGTTATATTTTTATCGGCCTGTTGGCTTAATTTTGAGGAGTAAAAAATGAAAACCAAGCTTGTAATTGTAGGTTGTGCCGGCCGAATGGGCAAACGTGTTACCGCTTTAGCCGTGGAATCGGGAAGGTTCGAAATCATCGGTGCGATTGAGAAAAAAGGGCACTCCGATTTGGGAAAGGATGCCGGATTAGTGGCCTCAGCGGGTCAGTTGAATATCAACATAAATTATACCTGGCCGCAAAATGCAGATGTGGTAATCGATTTTTCCCAGCCGGAGACTGCCGATAAAACTGTGAATTACTGCATTGATAATCAAACAGCTTTAGTTCTTGGCACTACCGGATTAACTGCGGAGCAGCACAAAGGAATAAAAAAAGCCTCGGAGAAAATCCCTGTTATTTACGGGACCAATATGAGCATAGGAATGAACGTTCTGTTTTCTCTTGTAGAATCCGCTGCTGTAATGCTTGGCTCTGATTATGATGTAGAAATAATTGAGCAGCATCACCGTTTCAAAAAAGACGCCCCCAGCGGCTCTGCCCTGACTCTTGCACAAAGAATATGCAGGGCCACTGACAGGGATATGGAGGCGTCTGTTGTTTACGGCAGAGAGGGCAGAGATGCTTTAAGAAAAGAGGGTCAAATAGGTATTCACGCCGTCCGGGCTGGTGATATCACGGGAATTCATTCGGTTATATTCAGCACGCATGGCGAGACTGTTATGCTGAATCATACCGCGCACAGCAGGGATGGATTTGCAAAAGGGGCCTTACGTGCCGCACAATGGCTTCTCGGTAAAAAACCGGCTTTGTATTCAATGGCTGATGTTCTGGGTATTTAAGTAGCAGACCTTTATCCTAAAGAAGATTGGTTACTTTTTTGCATGCTATTATAGGACGATTTGTATAATCCGCCTGTTGTAAAATCTCCTTTCAGCCTTAAACGTAAAAAACTCCTTTATAGAATCAAAAATCAAGCAAAATAGCCTGTCCGGAGACTGGTGAGGAACCGAGAATTTCGCTTGACAGAGCGTGTTTTCAATCATATAATTGTGTCGATTTGGTATCATAACTTTGCAGTCCGGGGATTGTGAGTTTACAATGGAATGGGGATACCACAGTTTCTGTGGTTTTTTTTGAAGAAAAAAAGATTTTTTCTTGTTATGGAGGCGGGTTTTTTACGTCATATATTATATGTAAAAGCAACACTTTTTTAAGCATTTTGGCCTCTGTGGTGCGTTTTTTTGACTGTTGTTTCTGTTTCGGCCCAAAAACCTATTTTTTAACTTTTTGCTCTGTAGTGACTTGCCGATATGATGTAAATACGCAGCGATATACAGAATGTCTCATTTATGGAGATGAATAATGAAACGACCGGTTCTTCTTGGTGTGTTTATCATATTAACCTCGATTTCTTTTGCGGCAGCGGATACCTTTGAGGTTCCCTCTGACTTTCCTACGATTCAGCAGGCGATAAATGCCGCGTCGGACTACGATATCATAGTTGTGGACGACGACGTTTACACCGGTGTGAACAACGTTAATCTCGACTTTGAAAAGAAGAAGATAACGCTTCGCAGCAGGAACGGCGCTGAAGGTTGTGTTATAAATGGAGGATTAGCTGCCCGTGCTTTCATTTTCCAAAACGGTGAAGACTCCGAAACTGTCGTCGAGGGCTTTACAATCGTAGCCGGCCTGGCCGATTACGGTGGGGCAATTGAATGTCAGGGTTCCTCTCCGACAATAAAGAACTGCATGTTCGTCGATAATGTAGCTTACAACGAGGGTGGAGCTATAGACTGCTTTAATTCTTCTCCACTTATCGAAAACTGCGTATTCAATACAAACATTGCCGGTGGTTTTGGAGGTGCAATTGAATGTTATCAGTCCTCTCCGACTGTTAAAAACTGTCTATTTATTGGGGCTTATGCAGCCGTAAACGGCGGTGCTATTGATTGTTCTAGCAGCTCCAAACCCGTTATCAACAACTGCACTATATCTGACAATTCTAATGGCAGCGGTGTGGCGGGCGGCATAAGTTCCGGTGGTTCTTCGCAGCCGGTAATTACAAACTGCATTTTATGGAACAATACAGGCGACCTCTATGGTTGCAGCGCTACGTTTTCCTGTATAGAAGACGGTGACGCTGGCCTTGGGAATATCAGCAGTAATCCTCTGTTCAGGGATGGGCCCGTTGATAGCGTGATGAGTGGTTATTATCTCAGTAATACTGCAGCGGGACAATCGCAGAGCAGCCCCTGTATTGACAGGGGCGTCGGACCGGCAGTGCCTTTTGCAGAACCGAACAGTTATACAACGAGAACAGACAGCCTGCCCGATACAGGTATCGTGGATATGGGCTTTCATTATCCGGACAGCGGGCTTGTTGATGAGTATAGATTAATTACCTATGTCGTGGGCGGAAACGGCTCAATCCATCCTGATATACCGGCCCCCGGTTCCTTTTATCGAGAATTTACAGACATATCTCTTACAGCTACACCGGATGCAGGTTATAAGGTCAAGCAGTGGACCGGAGCAGACAACGTTCCTGCACCCAAGACTAATAACAATAATCTTACGATAGTTGAAGATACAAATGTTACGGTGGAATTCGAGTCCCTGGCGACCTATCAGCTTACGACTGCTGTTGATGCTGCAACGCCGTACGGCGCGATAGTACCGAGCAGCGGCCCGTATCAGGAGGATAGTGTTGTAACGGTTACAGCAGTACCGGCGGAAGGCTATATAGTTGATAAGTGGAACGGTATGCCGCCGGTTCAGTACGACCCGAATCATTACACAGTGGTAATGGACTCCGATAAAACTGTGACAGTAAGGTTTATCTCGAAGTATATAATGTACGACCTCACGGTTGAGATTTTAGATGTCAACGGGCTTCCGGCACCGGGTCTGGGCACGATAGAGCCCCGAAGGGGAGGGACATATCTAATTGGAACTGTTGTTGATGTTACCGCTATGCCCCTCGACTCAAATGAGTATGAAATCAAGCAATGGACGGGAACTGATAATCCGGCTTCAACTGACAGCCACCAGACGGTAACGATGATATCAGATAAACATGTAACCGTTACGATAGGCAAGCGAATTAAATATTACCTGACAGTTTCGGTTAAATCAGGTTATGATTACGGAACAACCGTTCCTTTCGGCGGCCCGTTCCCGTATGACGATGGGGAAATAGTAACAATAACAGCAGTACCTGATCCCGGTTACGAGCTGAGGGAGTGGAAAATCGTAGACAGTAATGGTCCTCGGATTGATTCCCCGGAGAATGGGGACGATTATAATGTGCTTACCTTGATAATGTATTCGGACACGAATGCTGAGGCAGCATTCCAGAAAGGTTGCAGCGTTAACGACAGCGATACTCTACGATATACAACAATTCAGGAAGCTATCGATAAGGCCGGAGAGGGAGACTATGTAAGAGTTGGTGACGGTATCTGGTCTGGTGATGGTAATCGTGACCTGATAGTCCATGATGTTAACATCGATATCCTGAGCAGAAACGGAGCTAAAAATTGCATTATCGACTGTGGGGCCGACCCCAATCATCCCCATAGAGGCTTTGATTTCAACGAAATAACCGACCCGAATTTGGTATTTACAATCACCGGCTTTACAATCAGAAATGGATTTGTGGAATACGGCGGCGGGATACATTTCTATGATGTAAATGCATCTATAACTCTTAAAAACTTCGTGCTTGAGGACAACACTGCTGATGAAAGCGGTGGCGGAATCTACTGTTTCGAGTCAGAACCTGTTATTTTGAATACGGAATTTTTTTACAACACATCGCTTGACACCGGCGGCGGCATCAGTTGCGATTCCAATTCTCATGCGGACTTGATTAATTGCCTGTTTGCATATAACCATTCAGAATATGAAGGCGGAGCAATCTACGTCAGCGGCTCCGACCCTAATATCCATTTGTGTACCGTGGCTTATAATACCAGTGACGAATATGGCGACGCCGGCTACGCCAGTGGTATCTATGCCGACAGTGGTGACCCGAATATTTCAAACTGTATCGTCGGTCGAAATGACTACTCTGCGCAGATTCAGGGCTCTGTATGGGGCGACGAGTCTTATAACGGCGATGACCTCTTCGGATGCCAGGCTGTATATTCCTGCATCGAGAATGGAGACGGCGGCGAGGGCAATATAAACGATGACCCTGTATTCGTTACAGGTTCCTTTGGTGAGTTTTACCTCGCCGAGGTCTATCAGTATGTTCGCGATATCTATGGCGGTTATGACGTTATAGACATGAGTTCCTGCATTGATGCCGGAGAAGGGGATTTCTATATAAATCTGCAGCTGCCTCCACCGGACGGCTACGAGCTGCCCAACTTAACAACAAGTGTTTTTAGTACGCCCGACGATGATTTTACGGATATAGGTTATCACTATCCACTCTATACCAAAGGCAATTTCAAATATGAGATAACTATCGGTGCGGGTAACAATGGTATGGTGCAGTATTATGAGATATTAGACAATTTTGGTTATGAAATTGGGCCACTGCTCGGTGAAGTCACATCGACCTCACAGGCGACAATTGAGATGGTACCATACACCAGAATCCGCCTGATAGCTGTACCCGACCCCGATTACATAGTTGAATACTGGCAACGAAACAGTATATACGATTACAGCTACTATAACTATCTGGATTTTTATGCGATGGGCGACGAATACTTTAAAGTGACATTTGAGCCCATCCATCCCAGAACCATCCACGTTCCCGGCAGCTTTCCCTATATCGGAATTCAGGATGCGATAGAATCTGCGAGGAATGGAGATACAATTGTAATTGCGCCTGGTACTTATCCCGGAAACAGTTTTGTTGTCGATAAGGCTATAGCAATCACAAGCATAGACCCTGAAGACCCGAGTGTGGTAGCTGCCACGATTATTGATTGCAATTTGGGAGATTTGGGAGTAGGCGCGAGAGCCTTTACGCTTGTTGATGATAGGGGCCAGGGGCCTGCTTTACTGAATGGCTTTACTATTGTTAATGGAAGAAGTTCGTCAAGGGACGCATCGGATGGACAGGCGCCTGGTGATTCGGGCGGTACGAGCGGCAGTGTGGCAGGTGGGGCCTTAAGAATGTACGGTGACCACACTGTTAAAAATTGTGTGTTGCGAAACTGCTGGACAAGCTCAGGCGATGGCGGCAATGGTGCCGCAGGAGGAATAAGTGTTGCGGGGGTTCCTATTCCCGACGGCGGTTATGGCGGCGATAGCGGTAGTGCTAGCGGCGGAGCCATCTACATCAGGGGAGGAAGTCCACTTATACAAAACTGTTTGATTGAGGATTGTTACGTAAGCTCAGGCGATGGTGGAAATGGAGGCCAGGGAGCCGGTGCTACAGCACCACCGCCCGCAGATCCCAGCCATCCCGGAGGCAGAGGCGGTGACGGTGGAATTGCCGGCCTTGACCAGGGAGCCCGGGGAGGTGGTATTTACTGCGAAGAAGGAAGCCCGACGTTTGAAAATGTTATTGTTAGAAATTGTAGCGCGACGGGAGGCACCGGCGGCGACGGCGGCAACGGTGGCGCAAATGGAGGACCGGGATGGGGAATTACAACTGGTGGTCGCGGCGGTGACGGTGGAATTCCTATGCCGGTCTTTGGAGGCGGCGTATGCTGCGAGCCATTAACCACACCAACCTTTATCAACTGCACAATCGTTGATAATCTCGCACAGGGAGGCGGAGGCGGTAATGGTGGAAATGCCGGCGGTAACATCCAGAACTGGTGGAGAGGTGGCATCGGTGGTTTAACCGAGACTGCTGACTTGCTGAGTATAGTAGAAGAATACTATGAGTCTCCACCGCAGTATTTATATGGGCCGATGTCCGACGAATTCTATTTTGGATTGGATGACTATTATGCCCCATATAATTTCAGCACTTTCGGCGGTGGTTTATTCTGCGGTTACGCGAGCAACTCGAGATTTTTCAACTGTGATATTAGCAACAATGTAACTATTGGTGCCGTTAGCGGTTTTGGTGGTCAGAGTAGTAGTGATACTTACTACCCGCCGTACAAATATATGCAGATGCCCAGTTACGGCAGCGGGGCTTATATAGGCAGAAACACGACAACCGTATTTTCGGATTGTAATGTACAGGGTAATCGTGCCGATTATCCCGGATACCCGGATACAGACCCCAATTATGAGCATCTTGGTTATGGTGGTGGAGTCTGTATAAAAACAGGCCGGTTCGAAGCGGGGACGGCCTATGGCATTGCACGCTTTAACAATTGTCAAATAACAGGTAACACATCTCCGATTGGCGGAGGTTTTTATGCTACCGGCTTAACAAATTTCGACATCACTGACTCTAACTTTTTTGATAATCTGTCTTACGCCGGTGCCGGTATTTTCATGGTGAATAATATCAATGCGCATATAGCACGGTGTAATTTTGTTAATAACCGGGCGGATAATAGTGTATATCCTGAAAATCCGGACCCCAATATAATAGAGGCAAGCATACCGGGTGCCGGTGGGGGACTTTTCCTGTTCACCACAGATGTGCTCGTTGAGGACTGTTGGATTATCAATAACAATGCTACCGGCTTGGGCGGTGGTGCGTATTTGGGCGGTCTTCCAAGCAGTTTATCAGCATATGATGTGAAACCGAGGCTTAACAATTGCCTGATAACCAATAATATAACGAACTTTAATGGCGGCGGCGTTTGCTGCAGTTGGGGTGCAGAATCAACAATTACTAACTGCACGTTTACGGACAATACAGCTACTGTCTCAGGCGGCGGCATCTACTGCTCGTATGACAGCACCACAACGCTGAAGAACAGCATTGTCTGGAATAATAGCTCAGCCAGCGGCGACGAAATGGCACTGAATGATAACAATCCTTATAATCCGGCGAAAACATTTCTGAATGTATCCTATTCAGATGTCCGTAATGGCCAGTCAGGTGCATTTGTTGGGACAGATAGTGTATTGAATTGGGGCGGCGGCAACATAGCGAATAACCCGATGTTTGTAACTGGTGACCTTGGCAATCGTTATCTTAGCCAGGTTAGCGCGGAACAACCGGCTAACAGCCCCTGTGTAGATGCCGGAAGTACCCTGGCAAAATATTTAGGATTACATGCATACACTACAAGTACCGAAAATTCGCCGGATAAAAACATGGCTGATATGGGCTACCACTATCAAACATACGTTACCATACCCGGGGATTTTGACCACGATGGTGATGTGGATTTGGATGACCTTAGTATTCTTTTATCATACTGGCTGGAACAAAATTGCGGGCTTCTCGCTGATTGCGAAGGTGCTGATTTTGAGCCGGATGGTGATGTGGATTGGTACGATTATGCAAGATTCACGGAAATCTTCTACCTCGAAAACATCGTAGATACCACAGCTCCACAGCCCAATCCTATGACCTGGGAAATGGAGCCGAGCATTCTGGATTATCACTCGGTTATTATGACTGCGACCACGGCTACCGACGAGAGCGGAGTGTTGTATTATTTCGATTGCATCAGCGGTGGTTGCCACGATAGCGATTGGCAGAGCAGCCCGACATATACGGATACAGGCTTAGCTGATGATGCGGCATATACCTACCGTGTAAGGGCGGCGGATGAATCGCCGATTAAAAATACAACGGATTGGTCTTCGGAGGAAACCGTTATTATACCTTCAAGCAGCATTGATATCTTCCCGCCCGAGCCGAATCCCAGCACGTGGCAGGTCGAACCGTTTGAGGACCCGAACTTCTTTATCAATATGACTGCAACGACTTCTACAGATGTAAGTCCGCCGGTGATGTACTATTTCGACTGCACAGGGCCGGGCAATGACAGCGGCTGGCAGCTGAGTCCTGCTTACCAGGACAATGTCAGCACGGATGAATCTTTCTACTATTATACGGTTAAAGCAAAGGATTATTACGGTTTCGAAACAATTAAATCTCAGCAGCGACGTGTCTGGATAGACCATAGAGCACCCCAGCCGGATCCAATAACCTGGGAGCAGGAGCCTAATGCTGTTTCTCAGGTAGCAATTTATATGAAGGCGACAACAGCAACAGACCCCTGTGGTGTTGAATACTACTTCGCTTGTACTTCTGGTGGCGGCCACGATAGTGAATGGCAGGCCAGTCCCCTCTATACTGATACCGGATTAATCGAAGGTTTGACATATACCTACAGGGTCAAGACACGCGATAAGTCACATAACCTGAATGAAAGCGCCTGGTCGGTTGAAAGATCTGCGACCACATCGGAAGATGAGGAGGCACCTCAGCCCGACCCGGCTGAATGGGCCGTTGGCGGCGAGCCGAATGCGGTGCCAGGCCAGTATGAAATAACTATGACGGCAAAGACAGCGACCGATGTCAGCGACGTACAATATTACTTCGAATGCACTGCTGGTGGCGGTAATTATAGCGGATGGCAGGATAGCTCCACATATACGGATACAGGTCTCGATGTGAACGAGATTTATACCTATAGAGTCAAAACGCGAGATACGTCGTTGGCACAGAATGAAACCGGCTGGTCAACTGAGGGGTCGGCATTGATTGACTTTACTGCACCTGAGCCTGACCCGTCTGAATGGGCTGTCGGTGGCGAGCCTTATGATTATTATGACCCTGTTCACCATACATATCACCATAGAATGGTAGCCATGACAGCCACAGATGATAACGGTTTTGATCCTGTTGCGGGTGTTATAGACACCAGCCGTGTCCAGTATTACTTCCAGTGCTTGCATACTGCCGACAGCGGATGGCGGGACAGTCCTGAATATACAACACCTGCTGTCAGCGGCCCGGGACTCATGTATCTTTATAAGGTCAAAACACGTGACAGGTCGACAAACCACAATGAAACTGCTTATACTACAGTGTGGGTGATGGCCGACCCGAATGACTAAGCATGTTTATAAGATTAGCACGTTAATAACGGCCGGCCGTGTAAACGGCCGGCCGTTTTCTTTTGATTCACTATTTAGAGCCTGTTATTGAGTCAAAGTTGCTATTACACTGGTCGCATTGAAAAAAGCGTGTATGAAAATCGGCCTGAACAAAGAACCGCTTTTTTCGTAAGAATATCCCATACCTGCTGATAGAACAAATAATGCCGGCCAATGTTCCCAATTTTTATGAGTCAGGACAAAAAACACTGAAGTGATGACAATCGACAGCCACGCCTTTTTTGTAAAGGAACGCAGCATAGTCTGAAAAAGACCTCTAAATACCATCTCCTCAATTACAGGTGCTATTACAATCGCAACGAAAAGAACTGAAATTATAAGAGGCAGCTGCTGATGTTTTGTAAGAAATTCAATCTCGCGATGTTGTTCCATCTTGAAATTTGGGTCGGTGAAAAGTTTTCCCGCCTCTATGGTTAGAATAACCATCACCATCACAACAGGCCAAACTGAAAGATAATTTATCGCTGCGATGCCGAAATCTTTTCCTATCGTTCTCGGATTCAGACCAAAGCCTTTGAGACGACGTGCAAAAGTGCCCCTGACAAGAAACACTATTATCACCATTATTGCAATTGCACCGATAATAGTAACCACATTTTCCACGAATGCCCTCTGCCATTCCGGCATATCGCCTATGGTTAGTATGGTCATTTCCACAGCAGCCGGAAAAAAACCGATGTAAATAAGTAATGGCAAAAAGGGAAGATATGCAGGCATATTATTTCGGCGAGGTATAGAATCGACCAGAGACTTTCTGCCCAGTGATGTATTAAGTAGCCAGTAACCGAGAAAACCTGCTCCTGCTACAGCGATGATAGCTTCCGGAAATATCACATATTCCGCTATTTGCCTTAAAATGTCTAAATAATTCATATCCTGCAGCCTGTTAATTATCGGTAGTAATTGGTAAAAACAAAAACCTTTGAATTAAACCTGCTTGAAATCAGGTTAATCTTGTATTACATTAGCGATGTTTTTGCAAGGAAAATAGATTATGGATATCTTTCGTATCGAAGGCCCTGTTCAGCTTTCCGGCTCGGTAACAGTTAACGGTTCGAAAAATGCGGCTCTGCCGATAATGGCCGCCTGCATTTTGGCTGCCGGAAAGTCAACTATCCTTTCTGTTCCCAACCTCTCGGATATCTCCGTTTGCTGCGAATTGCTTACAGGTGTCGGCTGCAAAGTTCAAAAAAAAGGGGACGGCAGCTTGAGTATAGATGCCACGACGATTGACAATCCGGCCGGTGACTATGAAATTGTCCGCAGGATGCGCGCCAGCATTTGTATCCTCGGCCCGCTGCTTGCCCGATGCCGTAGAGCTCAAATTTCAATGCCGGGCGGCTGTGCAATAGGAGATAGACCCGTCGATATACATCTGCGGGGACTGCGCGAGCTCGGAGCTGAAATCCACCTCGAAAATGGATATATCATTGCCGAAGCCGCCGGGGGACTGACCGGCAGCAGTATATTTCTCGGCGGCCCGTTTGGTTCGACAGTCCTCGGGACTGCAAATGTTCTGATGGCGGCAACGCTCGCGAAGGGAAAAACAATTATAGAATCAGCAGCGTGTGAGCCTGAAATTGTTGACCTGGCGAATTTTCTAAACTCGATGGGTGCCAGAATTTCCGGCGTCGGCTCGCCTCGGCTGACCATAGAGGGCGTCGAAGAGCTGCACCCGGCTGAGCATAAGGTTATTCCCGACAGAATTGAAGCCGGTACATTTATGGTCGCTGCCGCCATAACCTCAGGCCGGTTGCAGATAGACAACTGCCGGCTCGACGATATGATGGCCGTTGTTTATAAATTGAGAAATATCGGTGTCACTGTCGAGGCTTCAAACGGCGGCTGTTATGTAACTCGAAACGGCCCCATACACGCAAGCCACATAACCACTCAGCCGTATCCGGGTTTTCCTACCGACCTGCAGGCCCAGTTTATGGCGCTATTGTCACTGGCTAATGGTAACAGTATTATTATTGAGAAGATTTTTCCAGACAGGTTTATGCACGTCGCGGAGCTGAATCGTATGGCCGCCAGCCTTAGAAAAGAAGGTGCCGCTGTAATTGTGTCGGGAACAGACAAACTGATGGGGGCACCAGTAATGGCTTCGGACCTGCGTGCTTCTGCAGCTCTTGTTTTAGCCGGTATGGCCGCCGAGGGAACGACCGTAGTCAACAGGGTATATCATATAGACCGCGGCTATGAAAAAATCGAAGAAAGACTTAATCCTCTCGGTGCTAAAATCTATAGAGAAACGGACTGAAATTAAATAATTTGTGGCCGGTAAAGTTTTAGTTGACAGGAACAAAGGCTGCGGGGGATAATTAAGAAAAAATAAGTAATTGGAAGGATTAAAAATGAAAAACATTAAAAAAATCAGTTTTTATTTTCTTATTGTTCTTTGTGTTTTTGCCTTGTCTGCCTGTGGTAAAAAGGGTGTCGATGCCAGTAAAGCTATCAGTGATGTAAAGGCCGAAGCCGAAAAAATGGACGTCTCTCAGCTGCGTCAGATGGCGCTTAAATACAAAGATGCCATCCTCGACAAAGCCAAAGAGGCCGAAAAATTGATGGCCAAAATCAAACCGGCAGATATGTTAAGCGACGAAGCCAAAAAAATTCAGGCCGATGTTGATGACTTGAATAAGGCCGTCAAAGCCCTGACAGAGAGATTTAACGTTTACTATGACAACCTGAAAGCAAAAGACGGCGATGTCTCAGAGCTGGAATTAAAGTAGGCAGTTCCTTTTCCAAAATTGCAAAACAACGTTTTTTGCCGGCGGCAAAAAAGTCTGATGCTGCGCAAATCAATATAAAACGCAGTAGAAACCAAGCTGTTCGGGCAATAAAATTAATATCAAATTAAAGGAAGGAGACAAAAATATGAAAACCAGACGAATTTTTATTATGATTACGGTTATGAGCCTTATCTGGATTGCCGGCTGTCAGACGATGGAATCTATTCTTGCGGTGCAGAAACCAAAGGCAAATCTGGTAGGTCTTAGATTCGACGAAATTACCCTTACACAAGCCACCCTGTTATTTGACGTCGAGATTGAGAATCCTTATCCGGTGGCGCTGCCCTTAACAAATCTTGATTATGCTTTGTCAACAAACGATAATCCTTTACTCTCAGGGGCGGCAAAACTGGCGAGCTTGATAGATGCCAAAAGCAGTAAAAAAGTAGCACTTCCCGTAACGGTAGGCTATCTGGATATTGCAAAGGCATTCAAGGACATCAGGCCGGGCTCTCAAATCCCTTATAAAGCTGACCTCGGAATGTCTGTGGATACGCCGGCTTTGGGAACAATAACTTTGCCAATGACGAAAAAAGGGCAATTGGACGTACCGACTATTCCAAAACTTAACGAAATCGACTGGGAAAAAATAATTGAAAAAGTAGTCGAACAATAACGCTCTCGCACGGATATGTTTTAATAAAGTCAAGGAGAAATATTATGTTAAACAAGCTTAAAACAGGGCTGATACTTTTATCGTGCCTTTCTGTTTTTATCTGCTCCTGCTCACAGGTTGCGATTACAGGCAGAAAACAGCTTAACCTCGTTCCAGATTCCGTTATAAATCAGATGAGCTTCCAAAATTACCAGGAATTCATTTCGCAAAGCAAGCTGAGCATGAATACCGAGCAGGTGCAAATGGTAAAAACAGTAGGTGGAAGAATACAAAAGGCTGTCGAAAAGTACTGTCAGGAAAATAATTTATCAGAGCGCCTCGAAGGGTACGAGTGGGAATTTAATCTTATTGAGGACGAGGCTGTAAACGCCTGGGCGATGCCCGGCGGTAAGATTGTGGTCTATACGGGTCTGCTGCCGGTTGCTGAAAATGAGGCGGGCCTTGCCACCGTAATGGGCCATGAGATTGCTCATGTGATCGCAAGGCACGGCGCAGAGCAGATGAGCCAGGATCTGGTTATACAGCTTGGGGGAATGGCGCTTTCGGAGGCGATAACGAAACAGCCAGAAACGGTACAGAGTATTTTTATGAACTCTTACAGAATCGGTTCGGAGGTAGGTGTTATGCTGCCGTACAGCAGAACTCATGAGCTGGAAGCCGACCACCTCGGGCTTATATTTATGGCTGTGGCTGGCTATAATCCTCAGGAGGCACTGAGCTTCTGGCAAAGAATGTCTTCCGGCAGCCAACAAAGCAGACTCTCGGAGCTATTGAGCACACACCCGGCCGACTCAAGAAGAATAAAAAATATCGAGAATCTGATGCCTGAGGCCCTTTCATATTACAATCAATAGCTTTGGCCTGAATCTGAAAGGAAGCGAAAAATGAAAAAGACATTAAAGAGACTAAAAATCATCCTGCTGATGATTGTAATCCTGATTGTTGTTGCCATAGTAGCAATAAATCTTTATGCCGACAGTGCAGTAAAATGGGGTATTGAAACCGCAGGGACAAAAACACTCGGTGTAGGGGTGAAGCTGGATAGTGCGAGTCTTGGCATCCTCAGCGGTACTCTCGGCCTTAAAGAGTTGATCATCGATAACCCGAAGGAGTATCAAAATCCGCACCTGCTTGACCTCAGTAACGGTAATATTCAGGTCCGTATCGGCTCACTTCTCAGCGACATAGTTGAAATAAAACAAATCAGGCTCGACGGCGTGGATGTCGTCCTCGAGCAGAAAGATGTGAGGAGCAATAACTTACAGGATATACTGAAAAACATCCCGAAAACGGAGCAGCCAAAAGAGTCGGATAAAAAGCTTCACATAGAAACTCTCGAAATTTCCAATATCAATGTAAATGTCAAGCTGCTTCCCCTCCCGGGCAGGGTTGATAACATACCTATATCTGTCGGGACAATCAAAATGACTAATCTGGGCGGTGACGATAAGCTCAGCACATCTCGGCTGGTGAGCACAATTCTTTTGGCCATCTCAAAAGCTATTGCCGAAAAAGGAACGGGCATCCTGCCGGATGATATCATCGGCCCGCTGAATACGACTCTTGGCCAATTGGATGAGCTGTCAGAAACCCTGCTCAAAGAAGGCCGGGATATCCTGAAAACCGGCGGGGATATTAAGGAAATCGGCGAAGACCTCGGCGAAGGAGTAAAGGATATCACCGAAGGTATCGGAGGCCTGTTAAAACAGAAAAAAGACGAAGATTAAGTGCGAAAAACAAAACATAGTTTTTTTGTTACTTGTCTTTTGACTTGTGTCTTTGTTATTGTTCCTCTTGCCAGTGAAGAGCCATTATGGCGAAGTCGATAAAGTCAACCTTGCAGTCGCCGTTAATATCACCTGCTATTATGGTCACGCAGGGTTCTGTGCCAAAATATGACTTGCTGGCCTGGCTTGTCCCACCATAAGCACCCATATTTATCCTGCCGCCGTTTGGAAAAGGCTCAAATCCGACGGGCGTTGCCCAGTTGCCTGCATCTATGCAGGGGCTTGTATTTGCATCGGTTATCCAGCTTTGACTATTTTCATCCCACCTGCCCGCCTGCGATTTAATGTGAAAATCGTTAGAATCCGCATCGGCAAATAACGGCTCCATATCAATATTACCTTCACCAGGCCAGCCGCCCTCTATATCGCTGTATTCTACGTTGATAGTTGAATTGTCGTTGTTCCACAGCCAGCTTTCCCCATTCCATATAATACAGTTTGTTAATGTTACTGTACTTGGATAGTTTTGGTTGTATGAATCGCAGGCTAATCCCGGGCCATCTGTGGCCGAGTTTTTGCTGAATATGCAGCCGAGCAAGGTTGGGCCGTTGGAGAAGTAATTGTATATCACGCCGCCGGAGTAAGCTATGTTATTACTGAACGTGCAGTTAGTTACAACCGGGCTATTGTGATAATCATTGTACATTCCGCCACCGAAGTCAGCCAAGTTGCTATTGAATATGCAGTTTCTTACAATCGGATTGCTGTAAAAATCATTGTACATCCCACCGCCGTTGTTTGCTGAATTGCCAATGAAATTGCAGTTGGTCACACTCATATCACTGGTTAAGTTGTATATTCCTCCACCGTAATTTCTAGCCGAGTTTCCCATGAATGTACAGTTGGTTAACTTTGGACCATCAAAATTTATTTCTCTCACCTCGCTGTCGGAGTTAGTCAAGTCGTCATTTAATGCGTAGGTCGGATTGTAGTTGCACAGGCCCCCGCCGTTCAGGCTGGCTGAGTTTTCGTTGAATACACAGTTGGTTATCGTTTGTTCACTCCATTCGCTGTATATCCCGCCGCCGTGACAATGAGGTGATGGTGGTTCATTTGCATTGCCGCCTTTAATTGTAACTCCATCAAGAATAGCCGTGGAATCCAGATATGAATGATATGTATGATAAAAGACGTGGTAGCAGTTATCGTTAATATCAGCCGGCGTTCCAATGTCGCCGCTGAGGATTGTCTCATATAGTATGAAGTCCCTTACGTTTGGGTCGGTTTCGCCGTAACCGGCATAACCGCCTTTGATTTCGATACCGTTTATCATATAAAAGCTTGCTTCTCTGTCGCCCGTGCCATCCGGACACACAGAATTGCTATCCGGTTTATAGATACCCTGCGTAACGTGTATCTCTGTAATGTTTGGTTCTGAGCTTGCCTGTGTAAGTGCATCCTGTAGAAAATTATAGGCGTCGGTCCAGCTTGAGCCGTTGTTGGCCCCCGTCGCGGAGTCATCGACGTAAATGATGTCTGCTGAAACAGGACGGATTGAAAATATTACAAAAACAAGTACCCACACGATTATTGACAGGAAACTCCGCTTCATAAAATATCCTCCGTTACCTAAGTATACATTAATAAAAAAGACAATATTATTATCCGCACGATGTTTGTATTCTACTATTTATGTGTTTGTTGTGTCAACTATTTTTGAATTGTTTTTGGTTTTTTTGTGCGAGTTCTGTTTTTGAGTCGATATTTAAGCTTGTCCTGCGGCTCTTTTTGCGGATTCGATGGTATTGTAAAGCAGCATTGTAATTGTCATCGGCCCGACCCCGCCGGGAACGGGTGTAATCTTGCCTGCTTTTTCTTTGACCGCCTCGAAATCAACGTCACCAACAAGACGATAACCTCTTTCTCTGGTCGGGTCATCAACACGGTTTACTCCCACATCGATTACAACGGCACCGGCTTTGACCATATCGGCTGTGATTGTGTTCGGCCTGCCCGCTGCTGCGATAAGAATGTCGGCTCTGCGTGTGTGTTCAGCAAGATTTTTTGTACGGGTATGGCAGATTGTAACGGTGGCATTGCCGGTTTTTGATTTTTGAATAAGGATATTTGCAAGAGGCTTGCCGACGATATTGCTTCTGCCGACGATTACGACATCGGCACCTTCAATTTTGACATTGCTTCGAAGTAAAAGCTGAACAATACCGTGAGGAGTGCAGGGCAGAAAAGCAGGCTTTCCTGCGACCATTTTGCCGACACTGACTGGATGAAAACCGTCCACATCTTTTTCAGGGGCAATCGTCATAATAACCTCGGATTCATCAAGCTCTTTCGGCAGGGGGAGCTGGACAAGAATGCCGTTTATCTTCGCATCGGCGTTCATTCGTTGAATTAAGCTGATTAGCTGCTGCTGGCTCGTGTCGGCGGGTAAGTGGTTATCATCGGAGTAGATGCCCATATTCTCGCAGGCTTTTCTTTTGCCTGTAACATAAGACAATGATGCGGGGTCGTCTCCAACGAGAATGACACCCAGGCCAGGAGTGATGTTCTGCTTCTTTAGTCGCTCTACCTCCAGCTTGAGTTCAGCCCGCATTTCTGCGGCTATCTTTTTGCCGTCGATAATCTCTGCCGTCATTTATTTTCCCTGTCTTTTCTTTGACTTGATTAGCTAAGCTAAAAACGGACGCCATATCGGCAATGGCCGTATGATAGCAGAGGCCGAAGTAATATACAATGAGTCTTCGCGTTATAATTTTGAAAATGTTAACCTGCGTACGGGGTGTAAACGTAAAATTTTCGTTCCTATAAAATGTGTTAATTCCTTCCAAAAGCGACACATTTGATTCACTCGTCAGAATAATTACAATCCGCACAATCGCTCTGCAGTCTGAAACAAGCCCTATAACCTCTGCGCCAATCTTATTTCTTATACTTTATTTGGCATTGAATACGGAAGATAAATAGATATGCGATTCAGAGCTGAACAGCAGTCCAAACTACTCAAGTTCCTGATAAATTATTACGAATATTAGTAGTAATAGTCGCATTCACAGGGAAGAGGGTTTTTATCCGGAATTGGCTGAATTTGTGAGGAGATGTGGTGATGAAGATGGCAGAGGTAGAAGTCTCAAAAAAGCGATTAGTCAAACATTTCTTTTTTGCCTTAATGCTTTCATTATTTTTGGTTTTTTGCAGCCCGGCGGCCGCAAAATCCTTGACCGGCAAAAAATCCACTTCCTGCAAGACGCTGCGTGTTATGGCAAGGGTGTATATGGCTCACGGCCAGTACAATAAAGCCCAGCCCCTCGCCGAGGAGGCACTTGCGATGGCGCAGAAAAGAAATGTCTCTGATAAGGAGCTTTGCCTGTGCCTGCTCGACCTCGCTTATGTCTATAACAATCAGGGCAAGTTCACCGAGGCCGAAAAGATGTGCAAGCTCGGTCTGGCACTGCAGGAAAAGGTGTACTATGAAACTCATCCTTATATAGCTTATACCCTCAGAACTCTAAGCTCAATTTATCAGGGACAAGGCAGGTACAATGATGCCCACAAGGCCCTCGATAGGGCTATGAGTATAATGCTTGAAAACTTCCCGGAAGGTGACCCTATGTTCGCACCTTTACAGGTGGATTTTGCAAAGCTGCTCGTTGCCGAGGGAGAGCTTGAACAGGCAGAGGGCTACTTTAATGAAGCACTTGAAACAATAAACCAGATATACGGAACGGACCATCTTTACACAGCAACTGTTATCGGCAGCCTCGCAGAATTATATACTCTGCAGGGAAGATACGAGCAGGCTGAAAGCCTCATAAACAAAGCGCAATCAATTCAGGAAAGAGTTTACGGTCCGGACCATCACCTCGTAGCACCGGCCTGGATAACCAAAGCCGAAATTTGTCGTTCGAAAGGTGATTTCACAAAGGCGGAAAGCCTGATTAAAAAAGCATTGATCGTTGTGAAGAAGACCGGCAATACTGAAGAAATAACAAGACTCGAACAGCGCATCGAAAAAGTCCGCTCTGTAAAGCCTGACTTTGGGCCTGTTGCGGGGCTTTCCGGATAAAAATAACTGACCGTTCTCTTCGGCCGCTAAAGAAAAAAGCCTGCCCTCGATAAAGAGCAGGCTTTTTTTCAATGTTCAAAACTTACTTTTATTAGCCGCCAATAGCCTCCAGACGAGAAGCAACGTATGCAGCCACATTGTCGTTTGGACTTGCGTTTATGCCTGCACCGTACTTTTCCATAGCGAATTCTACCGAATCACCAACCGGTGAACCCATCTCGGTATCAAGAACTCTTACGTATTCTACAAAGGCATCGACGTATTCTAAAGCAGTTGCATAAGCGGTGCCGTCGCCGGCGTGGCCTTCGAAAGCCGCAGCAATCAAAGTTCCAACTTCCGGTGTAAACGGTACATCAGCCGGTGCAACCGTATTGAGAACTTCTGCAAGAGCAGCCATTCGACTGCCGTCATCATCTCTTAAAATCGCAGCTGCATTTACGAGTCTTGCACAGGTATCGCACGGCTGGATATCGCCGGCCGCTGCCATAGCATTTGCTACCATAACCTCAATCTCAGAATCTTCAATTCCAAGCTCGTCGGCAGCTGCAGCCATTATGGCAGGACATCCCGCCACTTCCGGTACCTGCTGCCTGAGGGCCTCAAGCTGCATCGCATTCAACGGTGCTGGTGGAGGTGGTGGAGGTCCTTCTTCACATGGACAGGGCGGACACGTCGGACAATCCTCTCTGCTGGCGTAATCACCAACTATTATCAGAGCAGAACCGTCGCCTCCACTGTCGTATGCCACCTTGCCACTGGGAGTTATACACAGGTCACTGAGAGAGACATAGCTGGTCGGTGTAATTGCCTTGAGGTAACCGTTGCCCATCAGTTCGAGCTCGCTGGCAAACACTTTGGTCTGGGCACTGTTCTCTCCTTTTCCGAATGCACCGGAGAATATCTCCGCCTCGCCGCCAAGGCCCATCACGAAGATTTTACCAAGAGCACATACAACGGTCATTGCGCTGTTATCATAGCCTTTTTTGGCTATAGATGATATCTTTGCCTCACCGTTGCCAAGAGCTAACACTAAGACGTTTCCGACCAGCAGGTCTTCAAGAGGAAATCCTCCTAATGTCCGCGCCGGCTCTTCATAACCAGCTGGCGCTGGAATATATGCGAGGTCTGCACCAGCCGCAACACCTGTATAAGCCGTGTTGATTTCGCCGCCCTCAGCTTTGGATTTGATGCCTGCTTCAACTGTCGGGCTCTGGCAGCCGCCCAGGGCTACTACTGCGACACCACCTTCTTTGGAAACGACATGAACAGCAGCATTGGCGGTACTCATCTCGTCATATTCACCACAAGACTTAGAATCAGCTTCAGCGCTTATCTCAGCTGATGTGCCTCCGCCCTTCTTGCCGCCACCAGTGCTGAACTGTTGGCCGCAGTCAACTGCAGCTACAATAATATCACCGGTAGCACAAGTAGCGGTGTATGCATCAGTTATATAGCCATGTTTGGCCTCAGATGCTATCTCAGCATTTCCGCCATTCATACCTATCACCCAAAGGTCGCCTTTGGTGCAGGCGATAAGGTCGGCCTCATTGCTATAGCCCTTATTTCTATGGTCATTCTCGGCTATAGATGATATCGAAGCATCGGTGTGGTCACCCGTAGCCATTACCATAATACCATCTTCGGCCCCAATGCCAACGCTTGCCGTGTTCTCGTAACCATTTTCAGCAATAGCATCTATTGAGGCGGAAGTGCCACGTCCGTGACCTCCTTGACCTCCTTGACCTCCAAGGGCTCCGAAGGTTGTTCCACCTTCCTGACCTTCTTCTGCAAGCACTACAAGCTCACCTTCGGTGCAAATCAGAACGTCTGCAGTATTGCTGTTGTCATGTCCCTTGGCCGTGGCTGATATTTCAGCCTCGCCGCCTTCTTTGGCTATTACCAAAACATCGCCGCCAATTTTATGACCTGGGCCGCCGAGCGCGACACTGGCGTTATTCTCGTAACCATTCTCAGCTTCAGCCGTTATGCTGGCTTCGCTGCTCTGGTCTTTGCAAGCAGCTATCACTTTCACATCGCCGCCCGCGTCAATAGCAACGTCGGCTGTGTTATCATTATATGCAAACTTAGCTTCTGCTGCTATTTCAGCATCGCCGCCATCTTTGCCTATTACCTTAACATCTTCAACAGCCGTAATGTCAATTGTAGCTGTGTTGGACATGCCATATTCGGCTTCAGCAGTTATGCTGGCTTCGCTGCTGCGGTTCTTGCAAGCAGCTATTACCTTAACATCGCCGTCGGCGGTAATATCAACGCCGGCAGCGTTATCATCACCATACATAGCTTTAGCTTCTATTTCGGCTTTGCCGCCTTCTTTACCTATTACCTTAACATCGTCACCGGCATCAATCGTAACGCTTGCGGTGTTCACCGGGCCAAAATAGTCGTCATCACTATCAGCGTCACCGTCAGCGTCACCGTCATCATCAGTATCTGCGAACGCCGAGGTAGCCACAGCCGCGGTCTTCCAGCCATCCGCAGCAATAGCCTCTATCTCAGCCTCGCCGCGGTCTTTGGCCTTTACCTCAACATCACCACCGGCATCAATCGTAATGTCGGCTGTGTTCGTATTATGGGCGTACTTGGCCAAAGCCATTATTTCAGCCTCGCTGGGCTGGTCACAAAGCGCTATCACTTTAACATCGCCGTCGGCGGTAATATCAACGCTGGCAGCGTTATCATCACCATACATAGCCTTAGCTTCTATTTCAGCTTTGCCGCCGTTCACGGCTATTACCATAACGTCGCCGTCTTTATCGTTATCAGCGTCGGTATCAAGGGCTATGTCAAAGTCGGAATCGGCGTCAGTATCAAGGTATATTACTTCTTCAGGAACGTCTTTGGCAACAATCGTAATGTCGGCGGTGTTGGAACCGATGTCTCCCTCGTCACCAGCATACTCGGCCGTAGCCTCTATTGAAGCCTCACTCGGCATGAAACCTTGTTTTCTGTTGTAAGTTCCGCCTATCGCGTGTACCAGAACGTAGCCATCATTGGCAGTTATGTCAATATTTGCTGTGTTCACGGAATCGCTGGCGTACTTAGCTATGGCTTCTATTTGAGCCTGGCCGCCGTCCTTGCTCAGTACAACAACATCACCGCCTGCGTCAATTGCAATATCAGCGGTGTTAGTATTAAGTGCATCCACAGCCAAAGCCATTATTTCAGCCTCGCTGGGCTGGTCACACAGCGCTATCACTTTAACATCGCCGTCTGCGGTAATATCAACGCCTGCAGCGTTATCATCACCTTCTATAGCTTTAGCTTCTATTTCAGCTTTACCGCCTTCTACAGCTATTACCAAAACGCTACCGTCAAGGTCGCTGTCAGCATCGCCATCAGCATCGTTATCAGCATCGTCATCGATATCAGCCGGTTCGATAACGTCTTTGGCAACAATCGTAATGTCAGCGGAGTTGGAACCACCTGCTGCATCATCTTCGGTATAGGCTAACTCGGCCGTAGCTTCTATTGAAGCCTCACTCGGTGTGAAACCGCTCTTCTGGCTATGGCGACCGCCTATTGCGTGCACCAGAACGTAGCCATCATCAGCAGTTATATCAACATTTGCGGTGTTCCCGGAACCGCTCGCATAGGCGGAGTAAGCTTCTACTAAAGCTTTGCCGCCATTAGTGCTCAGCACCACGACATCGCCGCCGCCGTTAATCGTAACGCCCGATGTATTACTTGTGCCAACAGTGGCTCCGGCAACTATTGAAGCTTCGCCGCAATCTTTGCCTTTTACTTCAACATCACCACCAGCGGTGATATCGATATTTGCCGTGTTGGTAATATTCAGCGGTTCCGTTTCAAATTCTATATCGAAAACAGAGCCTTCATTGGAAGCCCAAGCCTCTATTTCAGCTTTACTGCAATCGCCTCCACAATCGGCTTCTACTATAACATCACCGCTGACGGCGGTAATGTCAATATCTGCATCGTTCGTAATATTGTCTGCTGTAATGGTCCCGGAAGCCTCATCGCTCGCCTCCAGACCATTCCAGGCATAAGCTCTTACTCCGGCGTAGCCGCCGTCTTCAGCTAAAACCTTAACATTTTCAGCGGCGGTAATGACAACACCGGCGGTGTTTGCAAAGTTATTGAATGTTAAATTACCGGTAGTAGTTTCGTCGAAATCCATCACAAACTCATTATAAGCCTCAGCTTCAACACTGGCCGTGTAAGGATCATTACGCTTATCCTCGTCGGCTCTGACGATAACGTCACGATTGGCAGAGCTGATATCAACATTAGCAGTGTTATCAAGGCCATCAACTGCCAGATTCACTGTAGCCGGGGCAACAGGATAATAGACCCAGTTTTCAACCCAGACCCAGTTTTCATGCCAGTGGCAACACCACCACCATCCTTCATCTACCCAATCTCCTTGGTCTTCCCACAATCCTTTATGTTCAACCTCCAGCTTATTATAAGCCTCAGCTCTTACCAAGCCGTGGCCTTCATCGCCTTCCACTTTAACATTAATTTTGCATACTTCGCCATTGGCGTTAATCGTAACGCCGGCGTTGTTCTCGAGATTGGTCACATCTAAATTAACGGTAGCTTCACAGTCCCAGTTATCGATGTCAACCTTTATTTCGTTCGAAGCGGTGGCTTTTACAGTAGCCTCTGCACCGCTGTTTTTGTCCAGTCCTTTTACCTCGACACCGCCACCGTTAATAGTAATGTTGGCTGTATTCGTAAGGTCCCGAATGGCTAAATCTAACACAACATCACAATCTTCGCACTCGGGGTCAATATCAATCACATTCTTGGCGGTAGCCGTTACGGTGGCATCAGCACTGCTGTCGTCCTCGCCTTTTATCTCGACTTCATCCGTCGCAGTGATATTAACAGTAGCTGTGTTCATAAGGTCTTCGATTGAGCCGCCTGCAAGGTCGTCCTCATCAAGGTCATTCCTTGCCTCAGCTTTTACTACAGCATCCTCTTCGTCACTTTTTATCCTGACATCATCCTTAGCCTCAATATCAATTGTGGCGGTGTTTGTCATGCCTTGCTCAGCTTTAGCCCAAACTGTAGCGTTGTCACCGTTCTTGCCGTCACTTTCGATTATAACGTCACCAATGTTTTCCTCTCCATTGGCGGTAATCGAAATACTGGCTATGTTCTCATCGGCATCGTGAGCATAAGCTTTTACTGTAGAATCATCATTACCTTGGCCGTTATTTTCGCTTTTTACATAGACCTTTTTGCCTGTAATTTCAATATTAGCCTTGTTTAAAATACCATCCTTGCAATCAGAATCAGCTTCAGCAGTTATTTTGGCGTCGCCATTCTGTGCTAACACATCGACGTCTCCACCCGCCTCAATTATAACATCGGCATAATTACGGAGGCCGTCCTCGGCTTTAGCTTTTATCTCGGTTGTAGAACTGCCATCCGAGTTTATGTTGATGTAACCATCAGCTTGTAGCGTAATTCCAGCAATGGCATCGAAATCACCGTCACCGGTAGCCTCAGCTTCAATGTCATAGTCTATGTCAAGGTTACCACCAGTAATAATCGTAACATCAGCGACGGCTTCAGAGCCGGGTCCGGCCTCTACATGTATGTCGCCGTTAAAGTTTACATTTCCTTTTGCCTCGGCCCGCAACGTCTCTACACCTTCAATTGCCGTTGACCAGATATCGCCGGCAGCAAGAATTATATGGTCTGCAACTATATCGCCTTCGCCACAGTCCATGGGACCCCAGCTGCCATCTACAATGTAATCGTAACTGCCTGGCGTTTGTTCTGGCATCGTAACTTCAACTAAAACAGGGCCATTCTCACTGATAAAGACATTTTCTCCGGCAGCCATTACAACGTAGTTGCCTGTTAACAGGCCTCTGTTCTCGACTCTTTTTCCGATAAGAGCTATACGCTCAGCTGTGATTGAACCTCCGAAGTCATTGATTACATCTCCTGCAGTCAGGCCGTCAGTAAATGGAAAATTACCGGTTGCGAGACCGCTGGTGAAGTCAGCGTCTAATATATTCAGAGTCGAAGCAACGAATTGGTTGACGTTGACCACACCGCCGTTGCCGACCACTATACCGGCCGTGTTGACTAACCAGATACCTCCGTTAGCATTGAAAGTTCCATAAATTTCCGTTGCGCTTCCGGTTACCTTAAACAGAGCCTGGGACGTCGTGCTTGGCTGAACACAAGTCACAGTATGTCCACCCAGGATATCGAAATCGCTAAAGTTACCGATCGCCCCGTTGGAGGCAGTCATGTCCTGAAAATCACCGCCATTAAGCGGAGTGACAGTGACTGTGCCCACCGGATTTGATGTCATGACAACCTCGGCCTTGGCAGTCCTTAAAGGCATGCCAAAGCAGAAGAGCATGTAAAACACCAGCCAGTAGGACATAATCTGCCTTACATAGTATTTCTTTGTAATTCTTCTGATTTCACCCATCGTTATACCCCTTTTATTATACTTCTTTTACAACTTTTTTTTGTTGATTCCATCCGCTATATCTTCCATTCCGGCTACAAGCCGTTTTGTTACCACCTTGCGATAAAGCTTAAGTGCAGTCTTTCCTGACCTGTTTTTGTACGTCCCGCACTGCGCAGGGGCCAGGCCAGGTACGCTGCCGCCTCGAAATTCTCGCCGACTTCTCCTATCAGTCCGAAGCCTGCTCCGAAAAGCTCTTCTGTTCCTGTTTCGCCGGGTACTGGATGTACTATCTTTGCCCTGCCGCCGTCAACAAAAACTACCGGTGCAAGCTTTCTGAGCCAGGGCTGCTTTTCTTCTTCAGCCATATTATTTTGTCCCATATTGTTCATTTCATGATTTCCCGCCTCGTTGTATGCAATCACGTCGAACTCATACTGAACTGAGTAAAGCATACCTTGGTCGGCAACAATCTGGTCTTCTCTGTATCCTCGTACAGTATATAAACCGCCGAATGTAGTCATCTTGGCTGGTGCGAGTCTTCCACTCGCTTTTATCATCCTGAAGTTACCGCTCAAACGTTCAATCTTATCAGGGTCAAGATACTGGCTGTGAAATGCCGATAGCGTGTAGACTCTGAAGTCCGGATGTGCTCCGCTTCGTGCGATATTAAAACGCCTCTTGCTGGACTGGTTGAAGCTTGCTTGTCGATTGAGGGTAATAGAGGTGTTTGACATATCGTCCCTGCGGTGAATATCAAATCCGGCAGACCACAAATCCCATTTAAGATCCTGTTTGAGCACACTAACCAGTATTGGAACAGCTTGAGGGCTGATTTTACTTTCTTCGTGGCTTACGCCTCCTGTCAGGTCAAAGAACCAGCTGTCTTTTTGAAAGAGATTGTATCGAAGTAAGCCGCCGTAAAATGAACCAGTACCTATAAATCCGACTCCTCCTACCGAAGAAATATCGAACTCGCTGCGGCCACCATAAACAGTAAGTCTCAAACGAGGACTCCAAAGCGGAAATTCATAACTGCCGTAATAGGCGTAATTATCCTCGAATCCCTTCTCCGGAGTTATTTGTGCCATAATAGTAAGCCTGTCGTCTCTTCCGGTCAGGTTTGTATTAATAAGTCCCAGCCTGGGTGTCCATCGTCTGTCTTTTGTTCCTGCGTTATCTACCTGAATGTAATAATGCCATGGGCTTGTTTCATAAATATCGTAGCCGACTGCGAGCGAATTAGGCTCGGCCCCCTTGGAAACTGTTGCTGAAACGTATCTGTCAGGGTTCAGGTTGAGCAGATTAACAAAATCATCAAGTTCTTTCTTGTTGACAACTTCATTAGCTCTGACAGGTGACCATTCCTCAATCAGTTCCCTTCGGAGTATCGGTTTCTCACGTTCGTTCTGGTCCACATCGTAAGCAGTGATTCTCATTGATGTAACTGCTGCCTCGATAACTTTGACGGGCAGAATCTGGTCAACGAGCATTACTCCATCTCTCAGCGCTTCCCGTGGCACATAAACGTATATACCACCATAGTGTTTGTCCTGATATGCCGAAAGAATGTATTGAACAAATCCCTGGATTGTTCTCGTTGACACATCTCTGGCCTCACCGGGCAGGGAGAGTATTTCATCGATTGTTCTTAAATCGTAAAGGGCCTCGCTCTCGGCTTTCTGCAAAGGCATACTTGAAGAGTTATAAACCAGCGGCATATTATTTATCAGATCTTCCGTTGACACCAGATTATTACCGTTGATTCTGATTTCTTTGACTTTCAATCGCGGACTATCATCGATCGGCAGCGTCAACTCTTCAATCTCAGCTAATTGCTTGGCTTTTCTCTTCTCCGCCACGGTTCTTTTCGCCATTTTGATTTCCTCACGTTTTTCCCTCGCGGCAGCTTCACGCATCTCCTCCATCTGCTCGGCTTCCTTTGCTCTTTCTTCCAGTTTCGTTTTGATATCCTTTTCTTCTTCTGCGACTTCACTGTTAATATCAGCTGCTTGTTGTGCTGAACATATTACTGTTCCTATCAGGAAGAAGAACGCCAATATCAACACACCCTTTGCTATTTTACACATAATGCTCTCCTTAAAACTTTACAGACCAGACAAAGTTACTTTAAAACAACCAAAAACCACATCAGTCGAAGACCTGATGTTGGTAACAACCTGACAACCATGTTTTTTCTGAAGGATTATACTCTTCAATACTTTTCTCCACGAAGCAGGTAAGTCCACATCCGTATCTATAAATCCGCTCCCTGATTAGTATATAACTCTGTTAGTTTATCAAATTATGCCCTCTGATGTCAAGTGTTAAGTTGCCTGAAAATCGCAATTTTATTCATTTCCACCGCTTTTTTTATAGTTCTATTACATTCGTACTTTTTTTCGGACCTGTACTCCTGTGTATTTTTGATAGTAAAAACAATTTTTACGTTAAAGGTGGAGCAAAAACTCCTAAACTGACTCTCCAACTCACGACAGGGCATACATCAGAAATCCCTTAAAATATTATTAAGAAGCTGTAGATCGAAGGCGTTTCAAACCAGTTCGTATATCTTCTTTCACAATATACCACATCCGCATCCTGATAATTACGTCCTGCAAATTGCTTTCTTTCTAATGGTTTCAATTATGACGGAGAAAAAAGGAATGTAAAGCAAAATATTGTTTTTTTTGCGGTTTTTCAGTGCTCAAAAACATGATAGTTGGATTTTGGCGAAAGCGGGTAAAAATGGGATAACGACACTGTACCATCAGGTTCTTTTGGGTATCAGTTTCAATTGCTCACAGTGTTATTTTTGGCCAGCAGACGCAGCCAGAGCCAGCCGGCAAAACTCCCAATAACATAATACGGGAACTGCTGCCAGACGAAATCCGTTCCGATGAGGGCTTTGCCTAAAAAGGTTCTTCGAATCGCTTCAAGCAAAGGCGACTGCCAGAGCTGGAGGAATTCAAGAATGCAGGTTGCAGCAAAAACTGATATGGCAATTTTAGCAGGGTAAGTCTTATTGGGCAGGAAAAAGAAAATAAACAGGCACCAGAAGACCTCGTAAAAAATAGAAGATACATAGTAGTTCAGCCATAATCTGGAAGGTCCATTATAGAACCACCACAAATACAGCCCTATCGAACCAACCAAAAACAGCGATATCAGTATTGATAACCGAACTTTTACGTATATATAGATTCTTTGAATATCTGACACAGCTTTACCAGGGATAAACCTAAAATATGATACAAGTACGAAACAATTATATCTCTTTATCTTATCGTGCGCAAGAGTTATTATTTGTGAAACTTTTTGCGATATTGAAAACTCGGAAAAAATTGGAGTTAACCGTTTTATTTGTAAGCACTTAAATAGTTCAGCGTTGACTTGGGTAAGCTGGATATGATATTATAACCATACAAACTATAAGGTTTTATCAGAATTTAAGCAATTAAATGGAGGATAGAAAGTGAGAAAGCTCATAAAATTGTCAAGGATATATCAGTTAGGGCTGATTATATCGTTTTTTGCAGTTTTTTTTATTGTTTTTAGTTCCTTTGCACTGGCAGGTCATAAAAACGGCTCCAACAGTCATGTCAATCCTGCCGGTATTATAACCGGTAGCGGGGGGGCGGGATTCAATGGAATAGTGTCTCCTTCAGCCTTTACCGCACGGAATTCGATCAAACCTGTTAATCAGGCGGGATCAGTTAATCCTGCAGGTATTATCCGGGGAAGCGGTGGTGTAAGTGCACCGGCTTCTTGTTCTGCAGGCAAAGGCGTTTCGGGAGGTGGTGATAAAGGCTCCAGCCAGGGTTTCGGTGGTAAAGGAGCAGCCGGAAATAACGTTCTTGTCGGAACTTCAGGTTGTAATGTTGCCGTTCAGGTGCCAAGGCTTCATATTAACGGTCTTTCGAATAAGGGCGGTAAATTTGGCCTTGGTGCAGCTGATAACTTTGCAATGGCAATTGATGGCATTGAACAATTGACATGGTGTGCCGGAGCTAAGGGACCTAATCCCGGGAAAGGCAACCTTGATATTAAATTGAGAAAGGATGGCTATCCGGGCAATCCGGGAGGAGGTAATGGTAACGGCCACTGGGGCGAAGGAAACCATGGAAATGGGAAGGGCAATATATTCTGCGGTAATCAGGGTCACGGCGTCGGTGAAGGTATGACATGCGGTGGATGTAAACCTAAGCCTTGTCCTAAGCCCTGTCCTAAGCCAAAGCCTTGTCCAAAGCCAAAGCCTAAACCTTGCCCTAAGCCAAAGCCGTGTCCTGAGCCGACTCCTGAAGTCGTAGTGAATGCACCTGTTCCGCTGGTTAGATTTCCTGATGTAAAGGGTTGTCCTGCAACCATAGCTGCTGCATCCTCGGAAATAGGCATTCCACGCCAGAGTATCCAGTTATGGATTGGAAAGTCGCTGGCCTCCGGTGTCGATATACAGCCCTGTGATGTTTGTTCGAGAATTGTCGGAGCTGCAGAAGTATTAAGAGATTTAGACGGAAGCCGATTCGCAGCACTGGCAGAAATAATCAGTTCAATAGCACCGCTTGATATGCCTTTTTCTCCTGAGCTCGGTATGCAAATCGCAGAAGGCTTGCAGCAGATGCGTGACGAGGACTACCGCTATGATGTAGCACTTGAATATATGGATGCTTTTGTAGAATATGCAAATATTCTTGAAAAAGAATTTACGGGACTCTTTGACAGCCCGATAGAATTTGTGCTGACCAAATATGGTTCAGCGATTTTGGATAATGATAATGCCAACATTGCTGCCTTTGTTGCAATGCAGATACAGACTGTAGCGCAATAATCAGCCGTTGGAATGTTTTATTGAGTTTTTAAGGCGTTGAGGTCGCTGATACCGGCCTCAACGCTTTTTTCATTCCGGTTGTTTAAAGCTTCGTACAATCTTATGAAGAAGCACGCTGTGTGCTGAACTGAGTCAATGCGAATCCATTGCCTCGTGAACTTGAATCTGAATGTGCCAATTGATTTGTGCGGGAACTTGTGCATATAAGTAGATTCTTCACTATTATAAAGAAGCATCAGCGGCTTGGCCGCTTTTATGCAGCCCTCAAGCAGCTTTCCCGCAAGCTCTTCTTTGCCGGTTGCTACGGCAAGATAATAAGCCGATATCAGGCCTTCGCCCCTCGCGCCGTCAGGATAGGCATGGTCTCCGTAATTGTAGTAGAATGTGCCCGGATAATCATAATAAGCCGAATCCTGCTCTGTATACATATACTCCATCATCTTCATAGCATCACCGAAAACAAAATTCAGGTATTCGGGCCTTTGGAATTCACTATCGTATGACTATTCTTCTACCGCCTGCATAAGCCAGCCATCGCTTGGCAGAGGCTCAAAAAGCTCGGCATATCTGACAGGTCTTTCCTTTACCAGAAAATCCAGGGCACTTTTGGCTGTTTTTCTCACCTGCTTTCGATAACCGTCCGGCAGGTTCATATAACGCTCGAACATAGCAAGGCCTAAAAGAGCTTCACCGGGATAATAAAACGAGAAAAGCTGCTTTTTCTCATCCTCTGTAGGCTCTAATATGGGCTGGCCGCTATTGTACTCAGGGTGTATATAGTAACCAATCATCTCACCATCTGCTGCGACTCTCGAAAGAATATGCTCTGCCAGTCCATAAATATACTCGTTGTATTTGTCATCTTGTGTCAGTCTGTAGTAGTTCATCAAGGCCGCCAGTGCTGTGCCTGCTCCGCCTAATTTGGCCTTTTTATTGTAGAAAACATAATATGCTTTTCTGCCTTCGTATTCGCGCTGTCTTAGGTTTTGTATCAGAAAGCCTATCGCCTTTTTTGCCGCTGTTAGATACTTCTGCTCTCCTGTCAGTTCATACATCTTCAGAAGCAAAATTATGCCTCCGTTGTGCCTGAGCAGATTATAATAGTTATTTTCAAGAGTCCTGTTCGGATGGAGATGGTCGATAACAGTATCATTAACCCCGTCATAATAATACAGGAACCTGCCGTCCTCGTACATATTATCAAGCACCCATTCCACGGAGGCTTTAGTCATCTTGAGTATCTTATCAGCAGAGAACTCAGCCGGCATAGGGTATCCGCGGTACAGGGCAATAACATCTTCGCCGGAAGTTATAAAAGCGACACTTTCAAGCCTGGTCCACTCTATCGGTAGCTGGCTGAGAAGCTTTATCCTCTCCGATATCCTATTCGTTTGCTGTGCAATACCGATTTGCTTTGATATGAAGTTGAGTGTATGCCTTAGTGTCAGGTGGCTGTAAACAGTTGCGTCTGTCGGCATATATATATAGTATATGTCCTGATATTTGAACATGAAACCTGTGATACCAGGCTCAAATCGGCTCTCATTGAAATTTGAAGTGTTCAGCTTGTCAAAATCGACGGCTTGTAACCTCGTAATTACCTCCAGCATAATCCTGCATTTGGTCGGGTCGGATACATCAAAACGATGAAAATTTTGGTTTTCCCTGAGTTTTTCGATAATCCTGTTTATTGTCTCAAGCGGTGTGTTTCTTTTTGAAACCCAGCGTATTGACTCTTCACCTTGCTGAAACAGGCTGATTGCCACCCACGCCGAAGAAATATCAACATTTATTTTAGGTAATTTTTGGATTTGTTGGCCGTTACTGAGGGCGTATCTTATAGACTGAAATAACTGCTTTTCAGGGCTGAAATCCCTGCTGAACCATTCATCATACCTTTTGATAACCTCATTTTTCCCATCTGTCTTCTCAGCCTTTTCATCTGTAATTAATGGTTTAGAAACGCTGCTTCCCCGAGACCACCAGAAGTAACATACCAGGGCAGATGACAGAACGATTGCCATAACAGCAGCGTAAAGATATAACTTTTTCATAACCTCAACCTTTTATCATTCGAGACTCAGGATTTCAGGCTAAAATTTTGTTTTCCCGCAGATAATTATATCATCATAAACACACACTGTCCTCAAAAACATCAGCTACACCCGATTGTATAGGAAGATGAGGTTTAAGCGGTAAAAAATAAATGACGAATTTTAACGTGTGCATAAAAAAATGGGCCGGGTTGGATTCGAACCAACGTAGGCTTACGCCAATGGGTTTACAGCCCATCCCCTTTAGCCTCTCGGGCACCGACCCTGAGTTTCTTAATCTATCAAACAAGCCTTTATTATTTATCTTATATCGTATTTCGTTGCAATATCAAACTTCGATTACTGCTCGTTTTACTCGCAGCCCTGTTACCATTTGCCGGTTTTCCTAACTTCTGCCTTCGGATGTTCCTTCAGGCAGGCCTCTGTCTTTTCTAATTCCGTATCAGGCAGTTCGTAGCGTTCGAGCTTGCCGGACATAAAAGCGTCGTAGCCGGTGAGGTCCATCAGGCCGTGACCGCTATAGTTGAATAGAATGACCTTTTCTTTGCCTTCTTCTTTGGCCTTTTTGGCTTCCTGAATTACAGTAGCAATCGCGTGGCTTGTCTCAGGTGCACAAATGCCGCCTTCGGTCTGTGCCCATAGAAGGGCCGCCTCATAGCATTCGATTTGGTCCAGAGAGCGCGGTGTGAACAGGCCTTCATTGATACACTGACATACAAGCGGTGCCATACCGTGATAACGCAGGCCGCCCGCATGAATTGGCGGCGGTATGAAGGCATGACCGAGCGTATGCATTGCCAATAGCGGCGTTGTGCAGGCCGTGTCGCCGAAATCATAGGCAAACGGAGCACGGGTCATCGTCGGGCAGGCCGTCGGCTCAACGGGTATTATATCAATATTTGCACCGTTTATTTTGTCGGCAGTGAATGGAAATGCCAGTCCTGCGAAGTTGCTTCCGCCGCCGGCACAGCCTACTATGACGTCCGGAAGCTTCTCGCCGGCAGCTTTGAGCTGTTTTTTGGCCTCAAGGCCGATTATTGTCTGATGGAGAAGAACATGATTGAGAACACTGCCAAGAGAGTAACGTGTCTTACCGGTTTTATCCGTTACCGCCTCTTCAATTGCCTCGCTTATAGCTATTCCCAGGCTGCCCGGTGTATCAGGTATCTCTGCGAGCACTTTTCTTCCGGCGTTGGTCTCGTTACTCGGGCTTGCCACACAGTTGGCACCCCAGACCTGCATCATTATCTTGCGGAAGGGTTTCTGGTCGAAACTGATACGAACCATATAAACTTTACACCCAAGACCGACTATTTTGCACGCAAAAGCAAGGGCGCTGCCCCATTGACCTGCACCGGTTTCAGTAGTGAGATTTTTCATTCCAAATTGCTTATTATACCAGGCCTGGGGAACTGCCGTATTTGGTTTATGACTGCCGGGCGGACTGTAACTTTCGTCCTTGTAGTAAATTTTTGCCGGTGTTTTTAAGTGTTTTTCAAGATAGACAGCCCTTTTCAGAGGTGCCGGCCGCCAGCGATACAGGATATTTAGTATCTCTTCGGGTATGTCCACCCAGCGATCCGGACAAACCTCCTGTTCAATAAGATTCATCGGAAAGACGGGCGCCAGCATATCCGGGGTAATCGGTTTGCCGTCCGGGCCAAGCGGCGGCAGAAGCGGTGTCGGCAAATCCGCTGCCAGATTGTACCACTGACGGGGTATATCTTTCTCTTTCAGCCAGATTTTCTGTTCCATTATCTACTCTCCAATTTAAATTAATTTGTTGTTTTTGTGAAAAATAAGGCTTGTGTTATAAGATATAAAAGCGAATTAGTCAAGTATTCTTTAATCCTGAAGGCATAGGACAAGCAATTTTGCCTGCTTTTTTTCAAAGTGGACTTCTATGCCAAGCACCTCGCCTTTTTCCTTGTCGATTCTATCACCTATATTTGCTGAAAGCCCTTCGCCGTAAACCTTATCAACGTAAAAACCATCCGGCAGATGCAGCCAGTAAGTCTCTTTTGTTCCGGCTATACCTTTAAGTGTAAGAATCAGCTCGTTATCCTTCCAGCTTTGCCCGATGACACTTACCGCATCCTGGCTTATATGCCGGGATGATGAAATAAGTTGCGGGTGGTTTTTCACCGTTCTAATCGCTATAACCTGGCAGAAGCCAAGTTCAAGGGGTTCGAATTGAATATCATTCTTAATACGCCCTAAAAACCGCTGTTTCCAGAAATCAAATGCGAGATATTCTCCTTCGCCAAGCCCGAAAGCCTCAAGCGGCACTTTGCTTTCTCTAAGTGTACTTACCGCGGTTCTATAGACCACACACCACCTGCCGGCTGCAGTTTCAATATGAAAAGCCCATAAAGACCCGAAAGGATGATTATCATTCATTGTAGCCGACCAGCCGGCCATATCCCGCGCCTGCTGCTCATTGGTGTCCTCGGCGCTGTACGGAGGGTCATTGAGTACGCCGAAGCCGTGGAACTTGGTCCAGGTAAAAGCAGTGTATTCGGTATCGAGCTGGCCTGTTTCGCCTGGAAACGTTGAAAGAGGCGGCAGGGTCCGCTGTATCATATAAATCCGTTCGTCGTCGTATTTATCAATAGAATCTGAAAGCATTAAGGGCTGTCCGCTGAGAGAAGCAAGCGATATCACGGACCGCACCCATTCGAGTTCTGCACGCATACATATATGGTCAGGGTCGTTCTGCCAGAGAATGCGATGCGTATGCCACCATCTTGCAGATTCCATAATCTGCATACGCAATCCTGACCACGTCGGCAGGGCGTCCATCGATATTCGGCAGGCATCGACAAGGCCGGCTCCTTCGGTCATAACGCCCCAGCTCAAAAGCCAGAATACGTCTTCTCCTATGGCATCGCGTGCCGTTTGAAGATAGGCCCTGTATTTGGCCTCCGACTCCTCGTTTGTAATAATCCCGTCGGCGACAGCCTTGTGTAAGCCGTCAAAAAGCAGGTGTCTTGTAACATCGGTCTTAAAATACTTATAACCTAATTTTGCCAGCCCCTCATAAACACCCCTGACATGTTTTGCGAGCGTTTCAGGCGTGCAGTCTATCAGGTATCTTATCCAGTCGCCGAGAATCGGTTTACCTTTCCTGTCTTTGATTAGACAGTCGGACTGATATTTGGCGAACTCATCGTTGTATATGGATACGCTTGTCCATATCCCCGGTGTCATATCGCTGTTTTTTATTGTTTCAACAATACCTTTATGTCCATCGGGGAATTTTTGCTCATCTATATCGAGCCAGGCCTTTGGAATCGGCTCTTTCGGCTCAGCCGGCAGGGGCATCTTCTGAAAACCGTCGTCGAGCTGAATATATTCCATTCCATAAGGCTTAAAATACTTTGAACAGAACTTGGCTGTTTCTGTAAGCTTGTCCTGTGAGACATTTCTGCGATAAGCTTCCCAGGAGCACCATCCGCAGATAGGCTTCAGCTCGGGCCTTCGCGCCCAGGGCTGATGATATTTGAAACCAAAATGCTCACGATAGAAGTGCGGCTTGAAATTCAAAAACCAGGCTGACGGTCCAAGCTCAACCTGCAGCTTTGCAAGAAGATTACCATTCTCATCCTGCCGGAACTGCTCTGTTTTCCATTGCCACTTTCTGCCGTGCCAACTGAGAAAACAGTCGTTATCAATACTGTAAATGCCGTTCACACCGTGCAGCAGAATTCTGCCGACGCTACCCATTATCGCCTGCTCACTGCCCGCACGTCTCGGCCGCATATTGATTGTATCCTTACCGAAGCATATTGTAACGTTGGCTGTTACCGTCTCAGGCATTATCACGTATATCTGCTGAACGAGTGGTATGCTGTTGAGAGTACCGTCAGAGTCACGGCGGTAGGATATCTCGCACGTGCCCGGTATTTTCATCGTTATGATAGGCAGCTTGCCGTAAGTATAGGTTAATATCCTGTTTTTCTCGTCCCAGTGGTCCTCTGCCTGGATGTGAGGCGGTACTTTTCCATTTAATACTTTCATAATCCTCTACCTTGCGGTAAAGTTTCGAATACGAAATTAAGATTGGTGACTTAAACGTTTAAGAAGTATTGGCAAGCTGTTTTTTTATAATCTCAGCAGCCTTTTCAAGAGCCTCATCGATTTTGTCGGGTCTTTTTCCGCCGGCCTGTGCCATATGTGCTCTGCCGCCGCCGCCACCGTCCACTATGAGGGCGATTTGCCTGATTATCTCCTCAGAACTGAGACCTTTTTCTATTAGGTCATCTGTCACGCCGGCAAGCAGCATAACTTTGTCATCTTGCTCAAAGCCGAATACTACGACAGCGGATTTCGCCTTCTTTTTGACCATATCTATAGCTGAACGTCCCTGTTCTATAGAACTGGTTGACAGTCTGCCGACAACTACAGCAGCCTTGCCTATTCTTTCAGCCTTATCAAGCAGTCCCCTTGCCTCTGCCGAAACGTCACTTCCTTTCAGCTTTGAAGCGTTTTTGAGCTGTTTGGTAAGTTTCTTGTTCTCTTTAATTATCTGCTCGACCCTCTCAATTAGGTTTTCAGCCGGTACTTTCAGTGCTGCCGAGAGCTCATCTACCGTTTTGCTGGCCTTTTCGAGGTAAGAATTGAGTCCCAAACCTGTAAGGGCGGTTATCCTCCGCACGCCGGCTGCAATACTTTCCTCTTTTATTATCTTAAAGCCGCCGATAATGCCCAGCCTGTCCACATGTGTCCCGCCGCAAAACTCTTTGCTGAATGCCTTTGCAACGTCTTTTTGTCCGTCTTGGCCTATAGCAATAACGCGAACCTGTTCGCCGTATTTTTCGCCGAATAGTGCCATTGCTCCGAGCTTGCGGGCCTGCTCTATGCCCATTTCAACAGAGCTTACCGGCTCATCGGAGTCAATTTTTTCCCGCACGAGCCTCTCAACCTCTTTTATCTGTTCAGCCATAAGTGCCGCAGGACAGGTAAAATCGAATCTCAGATAATCAGGCCCGACAAGGCTTCCATGCTGGGACACGGATTTACCCACAACCTGCTGAAGCGCCCACTGCAGCAGATGCGTAGCGGTATGATTTTTCTTTACGGCATTTCTATCCCTGCTGACGATTGCGTTAACATTATCACCAGCGGTAAAAACTCCATCTGCCATCTTTCCCTGGTGAATTACACAATTTGCAACTTTCGTTGTTGCTTCAACAATAAATTTGCCTTTATTCGATTCTATCCTGCCGCAGTCGCCGACCTGTCCGCCAGCTTCAGCGTAAAAACAGGTCTTATCGAGCACTATCCCTATCTCAGTATCCTTTTCTATCTTTCCTTCTTTCTTAAATCCATCGGCGTCAATGAATCCGACTATTATTGACTCGCATCTGTCCGTGTGGTATTTGTGCAAATCTTCGGTAACGGGCAACTGGCTGTCGGCGATTGTTATCGTAAGGCCGGCGCCTTTCTGAGCTGCCCGTGCACGCTGCCGCTGGCCCTCCATGAGCTGCTCAAATTCGGCCGTATCAACCTTAAGATTTCGCTCAGCCGCCATAAGCTGTGTCAAATCAAGCGGAAAACCATACGTATCATAAAGCGCAAATGCGTCTTCACCGTTGATTGTTTTATTTTTTGTTTTCTCCGCATGCCCGGCAGCAGTATTGAAAATTTCGATTCCCCTGTCGAGCGTCCTGCCGAAACTCTCCTCCTCGGCTTTGATTACCGTAGATACAAATTCTGCTCTTTGCCCTATTTCACCGAATGCATTTCCCAGACAGTCAGCAACGACGGGCACAAGCCGGTATATAAACGGCTCATGCATCCCTAATTCTCTGCCGAACCTCGAAGCCCGCCTGAGTATCCTGCGAACACAATAACCCCTGCTCTCGTTTGAAGGCATAGCTCCGTCGGTTATGGCGAAGACAAGGGCCCGAATATGGTCTGAAATGACCCTGAAAGCGGTGTCGGTTTTATTATGCAGCTCGAAATTGTACTTATGTCCCGTTATATCAGCAATACTGTTAATAATTGGCATAAACAAGTCGGTATCGTAGTTGCTCTTTTTATTCTGCAGAACAGCCGCAATCCTTTCAAGGCCCGCACCTGTATCTATATACCTTGCGTTTAACGCTGATAATTTGCCCTCTTCGTTTCGGTTATACTGAATAAAGACAAGGTTCCACAGCTCGATAAACCTGCTGCAGCCATTGTTAATGCCGCACTTATGGCCGGGAACAGATTTTTTGTCGCACATATCCTCACCGAGGTCGATATGTATCTCGCTGCAGGGCCCGCAGGGGCCGGTAGCACCCATCTCCCAGAAGTTATCTTTTCTGCCGCAAAACAGTATTTTCTCAGCCGGCAGCGGGGTAAGTTTTGTCCAGAGTTTCGCCGCCTCCTCATCTCTCGGCAGGTTGTTTGATTCGTCGCCCTCGAAAACCGTCGCCCACAGTAGTTCCGGCTGAATCCCCCAGACCTTTGTTAGAAGCTCCCATGCCCACTCGATGGCCTCAGCCTTGAAATAGTCATCGAATGACCAGTTGCCGAGCATCTCAAAGAATGTATGGTGATAGCTGTCCCTGCCGACCTCTTCCAGGTCATTGTGCTTACCGCTGACGCGAAGGCATTTCTGCGTATTGGCAACTCTGCTGTATTGTGGTGAGACCAGTCCCAAAAAGATGTCCTTGAATTGGTTCATACCCGCATTGGCAAAAAGCAGACTGTCGTCGCCAATCGGCACTATAGGCGAGCTGGGCACGAAAGTATGGCCTTTTTGCTTAAAAAAATCTATGAATCCGTCTCTTATCTGAATCGAAGTTATCATCTTATACCTGCTCTATGCCTTAATTATGCCTTTGGCAGCCAGTATTTTATTTTTTATCTCGCTGCAGAGGTCGGGATTTTCTTTCAAATAGCCTTTGGCATTTTCTCTGCCCTGGCCGAGTCTGACATCGCCATAGTTGAACCAGGCACCGCTTTTTTCTATAACACCGCAGCTGCTGCCAAGGTCGATTAAATCGCCTTCGTAGCTTATTCCGCTGTCGAACATAATATCGAATTCAGCGTCGCGGAAGGGCGGCGCAATCTTATTTTTCACAACGCGCGTCCTGACTCTGTTGCCTGTGGTGCTCATAGCGTCCTTTATACTGCCAATCCTTCTTATATCCAGCCGAACCGAGCTGTAGAACTTCAATGCCCTGCCGCCGGTTGTAGTCTCAGGATTGCCGAACATCACCCCTATCTTCATACGTATCTGGTTGATAAAGATAAGGCAGGTCTTGCTTTTGCTGATAATGCCGGTAAGTTTCCTCATCGCCTGGCTCATAAGCCTTGCCTGCAGGCCGACGTGGCTTGCGCCCATCTCACCCTCGAGCTCTGCCTTCGGCGTAAGTGCTGCCACCGAATCAATCACAATAACATCCACCGAGTTGGATCTGATTAGCATCTCTGTGATATCGAGTGCCTGCTCGCCGGTATCGGGCTGGCTGACGAGCAGACTGTTTACATCCACGCCAAGTCTCTTTGCCCACGTCGTATCGAGTGCGTGCTCGGCATCGATGAATGCCGCAACGCCTCCGCTTTTCTGGGCGTTGGCTATAATATGAAGTGCCAGCGTTGTCTTACCCGACGATTCGGGCCCGAACAGCTCTGTAACCCTGCCGCGGGGCACGCCGTTGCCGCCGAGAGCTATATCCAGCGATAATGAGCCCGTGCCGATACCCTCGATACGGGCGTATTTGTGCTCATCCATCTGCATTATAGCTCCCTGGCCGTACTGCTTTTCTATCTGTGCTATCACCCGCTGAAGAGCCGATTCTTTACTGTCTATCTGACCTTCCTTTTGTAACTTTTTTGTCTTAGCCATATTTGTCTTTCTCCTGCCCGCTTTTTCGCGTCTTTCCGTAAACGTAAACTATAACTTTATTAACACACTATTTTATTGCATGCTTACAGGTATGAAAATATATTATTGTTTTCAGTTTCTTTCAACCGTTAAGTTTATATCTGCCTAAAACTATATATTCCGGGCCTGTCGGTTTCAACTGGCTTTGATACACCGTTACCGAGTCAATAAATGTCGTGCCCGCCTTAAAGTTCTCGTAATTTTTTGCTGTTAGTCCGAGCTGCATACCTGCTCTTGCATTTTTTATTCTGCACAAGGTCAGGTGTCCTGCAAATCTTCGCCTCTCTTTTGGAAAGCCGGCCTCTGCCAGGCCCTGCTCTATATCTTCCGCGAGCTTAAGTAAGCTGTCACCGCCTGCACCCGTTCCAATCCATAAAACCCGTGCACTTTTTCCGCCGAAACTGCCCACGCCCTCTATATCAAGCTCGAAACTTTTATGCCTGCCTGAAGCTTCTTCTGCTGTTTTGCAAACCTCTACTACTCCTCTGTCATCAGTTTCACCCAGGAATTTTAATGTAAGGTGCATCGCTTCGCCCCTGACCCAGCTTGCATCTTTTTTTTCCACAGACGACTGCCGGCGTATTCTTTCCTGCAGCTCAGTCACCACAGCCTTGGTTTGCTTATCAATATCCACAGCAATAAAAACCCGCATACGGATTCCACCCTTCAAATAAAAAAACTGCAGGGTTCTAAAATGCCACGAGCTCTTTAAGCTCGTTGAATCTTTTTTCTATATCCTGCCGCGTAATGGAATTTATCCCGCTGACAGAGAAATCCGATATTGTAAAAGATGCTGCAACCGTCCCGTACACAACCGCCTCTTTTAGTGATGCAAAATCGGTCTTGCCGACCTCAGCCAGTCTTCCCATCATCGCGCCGGCGAAGCTGTCTCCTGCACCCGTTGGGTCCTTGACGTCTGAAGCTGCAAACGCCGGCAGAGCGAATTTCTGCCCGCTCGCATTACTCATCAGCGAGCCTGATTCGCCTTTTTTGATAATTACAATTCTCGGCCCCATCTGCAAAATCGCATTACCGGCTCTTATCAGATTGCCTTCACCGGCGAGCTCTCTGGCCTCTTCTGCGTTTATTACCAAACAGTTGATTCTTTGCAGCAGCCGTTTCAAATCGTCTGCCCTGCCGCTTATCCAGCAGCTCATAGTATCTGCTGCCACAAAGGCCGGCCTTTCAAGCTGCTCGAGAAGCTCAATCTGCAGGGCCGGTGCCGTGTTCGCGAGAAAAACGAATTTACTGTCCCTGAACTCCTCGGGAACCTTAGGCGGTGCCTCAGCCAATACGTTTAATTCGATATTATCAGTTATCGCCTCGCTCATCGTATCGTAATATGACCCCTTCCAGCGAAACGTCCTGCTCAGCTCTCGTCTCTCTATTCCCTGAAGGTCAATTTGTTTGCCGGAAAAAACCTCAGCCAGATTAAAGGGACAATCTGAGCCTATGACACCGACCAGCCTGACCGGGCTAAAGTAGCTCGCCGCCAGGCTGAAGTAAATCGCCGAGCCGCCAAGACAATTTTCACTCACGCCGTAAGGCGTCGTTACCGTATCTATTCCTATCGAGCCTGTAACCAAAAGTGACATTTGTTGCCTCCTTAACTATCCCTCCTTTTTTCCTGATTGAATTTTTCTAATGCAATATCTATTCTGGCCAGTGTATTTTCTTTTCCCAGCAGAGCTACCGAGTCGAATATCGGCGGGCTGACTGTTGTCCCGCAAATCGCCACGCGTAAAGGCTGGGCTACTTTGCCGAGACCGACCTGCTTTTCCTCAGCCAGTCCGCGGAGCATATTTTCAATCGCCTGCTTGGTAAGCTGCTCTGTCGCCGACAATTTTTCACGAATGACAGCGAGTATTTCCAGGGCCTTGTCTTTAAGCAGGACCTTTTTAACGGCTTTTTCATCATATTCTATCGAGCCATTATCTACAAATAAAAATCTGCTCTTATTTTCGATATTTTCAAGTGTCCTCGCTCCCGCATTTATCTCTAAAAGCCTGCTGAGCAATTCAACATCAGCCTTTGATACCGGTGATTTAATTTCTTTAAGATAAGCCTTGAAACAGGCCAGTAGTTTGTCTTTCGAAACCGTTTTTATATGCTCGGTATTAAAGGCTATGAGCTTTGCGCGGCCGAACAGGCTGTTTGATTTTGTAAGCCTTGAAAGCTCGAAACTTTCAATCAATTCATCAACCGTCATAATTTCTTTTTTGTCACCGGGACTCCAGCCGAGAAGCGCAAGAAAGTTTACCATTGTCTCAGGCAGATAGCCGCTTCTGAAAAAATCCACGACGTTTATCTCCGGTAAATGTACTCCGAGATATTTTGACATCGCATCGATAGCCGGCATATCCGGCGTCCACTTTTCGTTCAGAAAGCTTTTTAACTGGTCAGTGGTGATATTTACTGTTTCAGCCAACTTTTCAATGTTTGCTTCAGGCATATGAGTAATTGCATCTCGCAATGCTTTTGGTTTTTCTCTTTTTGACAGTTTGCCGCCGGATTCGCTGATTGTTACTGACATATGAACGTACTGCGGCAGTTCGCCAAAGCCCAGAGCCTGCCATAACTGCTGCTGTCCCGGTGTATTCATCAGATGCTCCTGGCCGCGAATTATATGTGTAACATTCATCAGGGCGTCGTCGGCAACAACAGCAAAATTGTAGGTTGGCAGGCCGTCGCTTTTTAGGATGATAAAATCACCAAGCTCAGCGCCGTTGAATTTCACCTCACCTCTGATTAAATCTTTGACGACAATCTGCTCATCGGTCATTGCAAATCGGACGGTGACGGGACTGCCGGCGGCCCTTGCCTTTTTGACATCGCTCTCGTCGGGCAACTTTGCCGGCCGGGGATAAACAATATTTTTCTTTTCTGCGATGGCCTTTTGCCTTATTGCCTCAAGCTGCTCCGGTGTATCGAAGCAGTAATAAGCCTTTTGCTGCTCAATTAGTTTATCGATATATTTTTGATAAATATCCTTTCTCTGCGATTGAAAGTAAGGCCCGTTCGGCCCGCCGACTTCAGGGCCTTCGTCCCAATCAATGCCGAGCCAGCGCAAATCGTCTATTACCTGCTGCGTCGCCGTTGGTGTGTTGCGTTTGATATCCGTATCTTCTATCCGAAGAATGAATTTACCATTGTTTTTCCTTGCCCACAGCCAGTTAAAGAGCGCAGTTCTTGCCCCTCCGATATGCAAGTAACCAGTCGGCGATGGCGCAAAACGTGTTACTACCATAAACTTGTCCTAAAATTGTCCGGTCTGCCTATGAAATGCGCAAACTACGCTAAATTCTGTTGATTGTCAAGTATAGAGAGTCTAATAGTTCGTAGTGGCAGTATTGTGAACAGCTGCTGCCCTTATCATTCGGGCCAAAACAGTTTAACTATTTTACCCTGCCAGCTGCTGCCAATTTGGTGATATCTCTGAGTTTGCAAATCTCAAATTATTGTTATAGCCAACTGATAAGATAATAATATCAAAATAAGTTATTGTTATTTTTCGGAAATTAACTCTGTTATTTATATAACTCTTTATTAAGATTGCAGCGTTGACGTTACTTTTCCTCTAAGTATAATGGTTGAGATTTACAATAACCAGTGATAATTTTAAAGGTTAAGATATGCCTGAAAGCAATGCTGAAGACAGGCTGGACTTTGTAAGGCAGATTGTTGCTGATGATTTGAAGACGAATAAATGGGACGGCAGGGTGGCTACGCGTTTTCCGCCGGAACCCAACGGCTATCTGCATATCGGCCATGCCAAGAGTATCTGTCTTAATTTCGGTATCGCCGCCGAATTAGGCGGCACCTGCAATCTGCGTTTCGATGACACCAATCCGGAAAAAGAAGAAGAAGAATACGTCAACTCAATAATTGCCGATGTTCGCTGGCTCGGCTGGGACTGGCAGGACCGGCTGTATTTTGCATCCGATTATTTTCAGCAGATGTATGATTATGCAGTCGAGCTTATCAAAAAAGGCAAGGCCTATGTCTGCGAGCAGACTGCCGACGAGGTCAGAGAATACAGAGGCACTTTAACCGAGCCCGGCAGACAAAGCCCTTATCGTAACCGCAGCATCGAGGAAAATCTCGACCTTTTTGCAAGGATGAAAAACGGTGAATTTCCCGACGGCAGCAAGACCCTGCGGGCAAAAATAGATATGTCGCATCCCAACCTGAATATGCGCGACCCTGTTATGTACCGAATCCTGCACGCAAGT
>CAYXGT010000006.1:0-53345 GCA_964464635.1 uncultured Pirellulales bacterium
CAGAACCGACGCTTTCAGGAAAGCATGATTTGGAAAGAGTTGCGGAATTAGCTGCAATTTTCAAAATACCTGCTCTGGTCTGCATAAACAAGGCAGATATAAATCCGGAAATCACCAAAGAAATTGAAGAAGATGCAAAAAGCATGGGGCTTAAAATAGCCGGTAAGATACGTTATACTCAAGACTTCACTAAAGCGCAGATAGCTGAATCCACCGTTATCGAATATACCAGCGATGATGTGACTGAACAGCTCAGGGCTTTATGGAAAAACGTGACCAATGCACTGGATTAAATTGTGAAGTACATATTTTAGCTTGAATTAGAAAGGGGAATAAAAGATGTGAATAGCTATCCCGTTAATCGAGGGTAAATTAAGCCTGCATTTCGGACACTGTGAGAAGTTTGCAGTAATCGATACTGATAACGAAACCAGCCGGATTACCAACATCGAAGAGTTTGCACCTCCTCCGCATGAGCCCGGTGTACTGCCGAGATGGCTTGGCGGTATGGGGGTAAACGTTATTATTGCAGCCGGTATGGGAAGACGTGCACAGCAATTATTTACTCAGAACAATATAGAAGTGGTTGTAGGTTCACAGGCTGACACACCGGAAAATCTAGTATCAGCGTACCTGAACAAAACGCTTCAAACAGGTGAAAATCTTTGTGACCATTAAAAACTTTGCTGAAGAACAATTTAGAAAAGATTGTCAGGATTATAAAGACCGGACGAGAAAATAGCTGTGGATCTGAATATTAATATAACAATCCTGGTTGATGATAAATCATCCGACGCCCGCCTTCCGGCTGAACATAGACTTTCATTCTGGCTTGAGTATGAGCACAAACGAGTGCTTTTTGACACGGGACAAAGCGATTTATTTCTGAAAAACGCAAATATTCTCGTTATCAATTTATCTTATGTCGATGCAATCGTGATAAGTCACGGCCATTACGACCATACCGGCGGCCTATCAGAAATTCTGAATCGTGACCGGAAGACAACATTGTATATTCATCCGCAGGCCTTAAAGCCGAAGTTTTCCCGGAAGGCTGACAATATGAGAATGATAGGCATGCCGGATGCTGTAAAGCAAATAGTTAATATCACAGCCGAATCAGGGAGAGTTATTTTGACGAAAACGCCGGCTGAGGTCTTGCAGGGGCTTTTTGTTGCCGGGCATATACCCCGAAATACAGATTTTGAAGATACAGGCGGCGATTTCTTTGCAAACCAGAACTGCACAGAAAAAGACACTCTTGCTGACGACCAGGCAATATTTTATGAAACAAGAGAAGGTCCTGTTATTATTCTCGGCTGCGCTCATTCGGGTGTCGTTAATACGTTGAACTATGTTGCAAAATTGACCAATCAAAAAAATATCTATGCTGTTGCAGGAGGGATGCACCTCTTAAACGCTTCTGCGGAAAGAATAGAACGTACCATCGAAGCTCTCAGGCGATATAATGTGCAAAAAATCGGTTTGGCCCATTGTACCGGAAACAAAGCTGTCGAAAAATTTAATATAGCTTTTCCCGGACGATGCTTTATCTGTTCTGCCGGTAGTCAGGTAAATTTATAGGAAATAATAAGGATATGTAAGATTATGGAAAAGATTACAATGACTCCGATTGGCGTTATACATTCACCATATAAAGACACGAAAGATATACCCATTCAGGGCAAGTTTAAACCAGAGACTGAAGCGTACATTAAACTAAAAAGCAAATATGCTCCGGGTCTCAAAGATTTGGATGGTTTCAGCCATGCTATTATTCTTTACTTTTTCCACAAGTCACAAAGGCAGGATATTCTCGGCAAACCATTTTTGGAAAATAAGGAACACGGCATATTCGCGATAAGAAGCCCTCATCGGCCTAATCATATCGGCCTGTCCATAGTTCGAATCGAAGATATCAAAGCCGACGAGTTACACTTTAGTGAGGTTGATATGCTCAACGGTACGCCTGTTCTTGATATAAAACCCTACATTAAGCATTTTGATATGCGAGATGATATATCTTGCGGCTGGTTAGATAAACATTTTTCTAAGAATTCGCCATCCGGACGTTAATCGTACAAATAGTATACTCGGCAATATTGGCGAGGTAAGGATATTGCTGATTTATAAATTCCATATTTCTTACCTTTGGTAATAATATCACGTTGTTGTTTTATAATCGCCGTATTTTCTCTTGTTTAGTATATCGCTTAAGATGGTACTGAACAAAATCATTTTGGAGATAGTAAATAATAATAGGTACAAAGTAAATTTGAGGTTGTCTTTTATGTGCCTTTGAATTGAGGTAATTTTTGTTTAAGGGCGGATAAGATGTTGCTAACGATGGAACAGAGAGTTGCGAGCATGGAGCGGGAAATCGTGGTACTAAAGGATACGATTAAGCTTCTGCATAAGATGCTCAGAGAGCAGCGGCAGCTGATAAACGACTATATTACGCAGAAGGTCGCGGCAGGTAACGGCCACAATGGTCATAATGGTGAAGACGGCAGGCCGGAAGACGCCATTTATACATTTGTTTGTAGAAAGAGAATGGATAAGCTCGGCAATGATATCGAGAAGATGCGAAAGCTTGTAAATAATATAAGGTTTGGCGTACGAGCCGGTTAGTTTTTTCGACGCAGCAGTCAGAAGGCAGTGTTTTAGCTTAGTTACCTTTCGGCAAAGTCAGTGTCCTGTGGCACCTTGGACATTTCACGGTAGAATGCTTAAAGTTGGGAGGGATTTTTAATTTCAGGCCGCAAGTACAAGCCAAAAACATAAAGCCGTTCACTTTTCTCATAATATCACCGATATCGTGAATTTGCTTTTCTATTCGCTTAGTTTTTACCTCTTTTTCCTGCGCTTGCCTGATTTCGATTTGTTCCTTTGTTAAGGCGGTTGGCGGGATGATTGATTTTGTCTTTGTTATATCCGAGAATGCTCTTGAATAATCATTGAGTGAAGCACCGTGTGTCATACTTCGAAGGATTCTTATTCTTTCCGAAATAGGGGGGTGTGTGCTTGTGAGGTCAGACAATTTTCTCGCCTTGGCTTTTTTGAAGGGATTTACGATATACATTGGCGCCGTCACCTTGTTTGCGCTTGAAAGCTGCTCTGAGGTGTCGCCTGCAATTTTTTCGAGCGCGCTCGCCAGGCCTTCGGGGTATCTGGTCAGCCGGGCTGCACCTGCATCAGCGAGATATTCCCGTTTCCTTGAAAGTGCGAAATATAACAGATATGCCATAATCGGGGCCAGAATTGCAGCGACGATCGCAATAATTAGTAATATTAGCTGCGCCTGACCTCCGCCTTTACCGCCGGAAGAGTACCTTCTTCTTGAGCCCATAGAGCTATAGAACATCCCCCTCAAAAAAATCTGTGAGAGCAATACAATTGAACCGAGCATAATACCTGCGAGCGTGACAAAAAGTATGTCGCGATGTAGGATATGGCTTATTTCGTGAGCCATTACACCCTGAAGCTCGTCACGGTTTAGTTTTCCCAGCAGACCCGCGGTTATGGCAACAGAAGCATTTTCTGGATTCCTGCCTGTGGCAAAGGCGTTGGGTGCCGAGTCGTTTATGATGTAGATTTTCGGCATTTTAGGCAGGCCTGCAGCGATTTTCATTTCCTCGACGACGTTAAAAAGTTGTGGATGAACATCGTGGGTTACCGGTACAGCTCTGCTTGAGGCCAGCAAGATACGGTCGCCGCTCGAGAAGCTGGTTATCGTAATAATCAGCCATATTGCAGATGCTATAATAACGCCGAAAAAGCCTCCATCCAATCCGAAGAAGGCAGAGCCGATAATAAAGCCGAGAAGCAGCAGGACCAAAGCCATCATCACTATCAGTATGACGGAGTTTCTTTTGTTGACTCTAATCAGTTCCCACATATCCGGTTGTGAGCTTTCAGATGCTGTTTTTTAGTTTTCTTAAGAAGAATCTACGTACACAAATCCTGCTATACATTAGAGAGTATAGCAGGATGCAGATATACGACACTAAATTTGCTGCTATTATTTCTCAGGTAAAACTTACTTTCGGCACTTCTCTTTCCGCAGGGGCCTCGATTTCAAAGAAGTCACGCTTGGTAAAACTGAACATAGATGCGATTATATTCGAGGGGAACATCTGCGTTTTGTTGTTAAAGAAAAGGACCTGGTCGTTGTAGCTCTGCCTTGAAAAAGAGATCTTATTTTCAGTGCCGGTAAGCTCTTCCTGCAGAGCAAGAAAATTCTGATTGGCCTTCAGGTCGGGGTAGTTTTCCACAACCAGCAGGAACTTGCTCAGCGCCCCGCCAAGAGCACCCTCGGCCTTTGATGCTTCGGCTACGTTCCTGGCACCCATGGCCTGGCTTCTTGCTTTTGTTATCTCCTCGAAGGTTTCTCTTTCGTGTTTCATATATCCTTTTGCGGTTTCGACGAGATTGGGAATGAGGTCATGCCTTCTTTTCAGCTGGACATCTATCTGCGACCAGGAATTGTCAACCTGGTTTCTGAGCCGAACCAGCGAATTATAAATACCGATTATAGAAATAACCAGTATCCCCACGATGACAGCAGCAATGATAAGAGCTACTACCATAGGATTTCTCCTTTGAGATTAAATATTTTTGTTTTAGTGATTTTTACTGCTGCATTTTCTTCAAAATCAGAGCAATGATAAGCAGGACTACACCAACACCAGCAAGAATCAGATACCACGACATAATTTTTCTCCTAAAAATTAGCAGTGAAAAATATTTGTTTTACGCTTGGCTTCCATTCTTTTTTTTGCTGAACATATCAGCCAGTATTCTTTGTATTTTATTTTCCTTGTCAAGCTCTGCTTTGTCAATGATATTTTGTAATTCTCCCTTATCGAACCATAGGCCGTGACCCTTGATGCATCTGTCTATGAGCAGGACAGGAGGGGATTTTCCCACGAGCACTTTTTGCATTTTTTTGTCACAAATGGGGCAAGGCCTGGGTTTTTCGGCGCAGTTTGGCTCGATTTCAAAAGATTCTACTAACTTTTTGGCCGCTTCTGTATCCGCAAGCAGCATTTCGAGCTCGCCCGCGTCAAGCCAGATTCCGCCGCACTCAATGCAGTGGTCTATTTCTACGTCAGCGAGTTCCAAGGTAATCATTGCATTTTTACAAAAAGGACAATCCATTGCATCATCCGTATTAAAATTACCCTCAGATGTTTCTTGGCACAAATATTTTGTCGAAGAACTCCAGTGACTTCCTTCCATAAGTATATAGCTCAATTAGGGTAATATTACAGCCGGGTACAGCTTACGTCAAGAACATAGGTTATAAAAAATGGCAGCAAAGAGCAAATATTTCCACTTGACGGTTTTTATTGATTATTGATAATTAGTCGTTTATAATTGATTTTAGATGGTTGGTTAGAGGTATTTTCTATGATAGTGGATTGCCATACTCATATTGACTTCACAGCAGGGGATGATTTATTGTCAGAACATCTGTCAGCTGCAGAGACGGTTGACAAATGCATTGTTCTTGCGAATATCAACGCCGATGATGAAGAAAACAAAAAGCTCGCCGAGTATGTCAGCAGTCATAAGGAAAAGCTCCTTGGATTTGCATTTGTCGAGCCGAGCCGTGAGCTAATCGACGAAAAGAGCATAGGTTCGATTACGAGTAAGATTGGTCTTTCGGGGACCGTTGTTTATTGTTCAGCCTGCGCATTCCATCCCGCGCACAGCAGGGCGATGCTCTTTTACGAGGCAGCAGAGCAGCTTGGAATACCTGTTTTTTTCCATAACGGGCCTGTCCAGGGATGCGATGCAGTTCTTGAATATGCTCAGCCGATATTACTGGACGAAATAGCGAGAAGATTCAGTTCTCTTAAGATAGTTATCGGCAGTATGGGCATCCCTTTTGTCGAGCAGACACTGGCGATGGTAGCAAAGCATCCCAATGTATATGCGGATTTGACAATCAACAGAGAACGCATCTGGCAGGTTTATAATATTGTCGTCGCAGCCTATGAGGCCAAAGTGATGGACAAGCTTCTTTTCGGCAGCGGTTTTCCGCTTGGCAGGGCGAATGAGAGTATTGAGGTGCTTTTGGGATTTAACAAGCTGCTCGGTGATACGAATCTACCTACCGTTCCACGGGGTGATATTCGCAATATAGTCGAGCGTGACAGTTTGAGTCTCCTGAGTATAAGCAGGTAATAACAGGATTCTTTTTTGGTAAACTTATCTTTCTTAAATCATTAGTGACGGCTGGCAGGTTCGGTAGATGTTGGTAGATTAAGAGATTTGGGAGATATGCAGGGATGGCACTTCTGGAAGAGCAAAGGGAGGATTGGGGGTCGCGGGCGGGTTTTGTTTTAGCGGCGATAGGTTCGGCGGTAGGTCTTGGGAATTTCTGGCGTTTTCCTTATGCGGCTTATACAAACGGAGGCGGAGCCTTTCTCATACCTTATATCATAGCAACAGTTGTTGTCGGAATACCAATGCTTATAATGGAGTTTTCTCTCGGGCATTTTACACAACTGGCGGCACCGGGGGCATTTAAGGAAATTAATAAGCGAACAGAGTTTGTAGGCTGGTGGCCAATACTGCTTAGCTTTGTAATCTGCACATATTATTCGGTAATTCTTGCGTGGTGTTTGAATTATCTGCTTTTTAGCTTTCAATCTGTATTACCCTGGGCAAAGGATGCAGAGAAATTCTTTTTCGACGAATATTTAATGAAACATTCGGGTTTTGCCCTTGGAAATATACGCTGGCCTATAGTGCTGGCACTGCTGGCAATATGGATTGCAATGTATTTTAGTATATTCAGGGGTGTTAAGTGGATAGGCAAAATAGTGCTCTGGGCCGTGCCGCTTCCTTTGTTTATTCTTTTAATTTTGATGATTCGAGGTTTGACACTTGAAGGGGCTATCGGAGGGCTTGAGTATTATCTTGAGCCGGACTTCTCGAAGCTGAAAGATGTGGCAGTATGGCGAACGGCGTTCGGCCAGGTATTTTTCTCCCTTACTGTTGCGTTCGGTGTGATGATAACTTATGCAAGTTTTTTGCACCGCAAGAGTGATCTTAATAACAACGCATTAATAGTTGCTATAACGAATATGAGCGCAAGCTTCGTGGCCGGCATTGTGGTTTTTACTACTATGGGCGCGTTTGCCTTTCAAAAGGGCATACCAACGCATAAGGTTCTTTCCGGCAGCGAGGGATTTGCACTTGCTTTTGTGGCCTTTCCGACGGCATTGAGCGAGCTTCCCCTGACACAGCTCTTCAGCGTAATATTCTTTACTGCCCTGGTATTGCTCGGCATAAACTCCGCCTTTTCGATTACAGAATCTGTTTTAGCGAGTGTTTGTGATAAGACAGGCTGGAAAAGACAGGCGGTCTTAATCGGTATGAGCGTTGTGGGATTTTTGTGTGGCATTGTCTTCAGTACGCAGGGCGGGCTCAACTGGCTCGGAACGATTGACGGTTTTGTTAACGGCCCCTTCGGTATTATTTTGATAGGCCTGGCAGAGTGTCTTGTTGTCGGCTGGCTTTATAATGTGAATGTTCTTCGAAGGCACGCTAATTCACGAAGCGATTGGAAAATCGGCGTATGGTGGGAATGGCTGATAAAATATATTATACCGGTTGTCCTTGGAACATTATTTGTCTGGAGTCTGGTTGACGAATTTACGAAAAAAGAAGGTTTTCTGGTTAGTTCTGCAACAGGTAATCCTATCTGGCATAATATCGTCGGTCTTGGCCTGATGGTAATCGTGCTGACTGCTGCGCTGGTCCTTAGTAAAATTGGAAAGACAAATTATAGTATTAATGAGGTGAGTAAAGATGCTTAGTGGGCTTAATGAATATACAAGCTTATATCGAAGCCTTTTGGCTGAGGTTGAATATAATGGTGAATTATCGGCAGTAGCATATATTATCCTTGCCTGTGCAATATTTATCATAATTGGCGGGCTTGGATGGTGTTTTTACAGGGCGCTAATGGCTGGCGGACAGGAGGCGCCTCAACAGCATCCGGACGAAGTTGGAGACGAGAGCAAACAATAACCCGCAGTTCGCGCCAGACCGTGACGGGGGATAAGAAAATCCATTATTTCGGCTTGAAGCCTGTCGGATTATTTTTCGTGTATTTTTCGCAGGCCTTTTCCAAATCAACATCATTGATATTTGCGAGTGTGCATAACCATGCAAAAACGTCAGCGAACTCTTCTGCTTTGTCTTTATCGTCACCCGATGCCAGTGCTGTAGCGAGTTCGCCAACCTCTTCGATAAACCATAAAAAGGTCCGGGCAGTTCCCCTTTGCCGGTCTCTTTGCTCGTATTTTTCTGAGATTATTTTCTGGAATCTGCTGATATCCATTTTTAGCGCATAACATATAGCTGTGACTCGATAGTCCCCTACATCTATCAGCCACAGCTATATATTACTCCATTCTGACAGTTTTATAAAATATCAGAAATCTTGGCTTTTTCGAAGACCGCTCTTGCCGAAGCGAGGGCCTTTTCGTAGATTTGTTCGGCCTTTGCCCCGAATTTTTCTTTTGGTGCAAGCTCTTTGAGGTCGAGCTGGCTAATCATTGGACCTTCAACAGCTTCGATTATCTGGAGCATATTGATTTTCTTTATGGACCTTGCCAGAGAGAATCCGCCTCTTGGCCCTCTTTTGCTTCTGAGGATGTTGGCCCTGACCATCTGCTGCAGAATTTTCAGCAGGTATTCCAAAGGTATGTTGTACTCTTTGGATATGCTCTGTGAAAGAATGATTGGCTGGTCCTTGTGTTTGGCGATATAGCCGACTGCAAGAATGCCGTAACCGGTTGACCTACTTATTCTCATTTTTTTCTCCTTTGAAATAAAATCAACATTTTCTAAACTTCTCGAATATTATAGATTATTAAGCCAAAATGGGTATCAGGATATTCCTTATTTTTAATTGTCAAATGCCTTATTGGTCTTCGTTGCACAGAAATATCCTTATTTATTTTTCAAAACTGCAAAGCTTACGTAAATTCAGACAACTACCATAAACTTAAAAAAAGGTCTTTATGACATATCCCCCGCGGGTGTGCCTATTCAGGATATGTCAATTTTGGAACTATGTAAACATCCTTAACAGTTTTGGCATATTATTCACGCTACGGTTTGAATTGCAAGAATATTTTGAAAAAAAATAAAATTTATTTTTTCGATTGATAATAACAAGGCAAAATTGTAACTTTATTTGGCTATCGCTACCTTGACATTCTTCTGACCGTTGTGTATAAGCTGGTATTCTTTATAAACCGATGATTTTAGGAATGTTAAAATGGCCTCGATTAAGCCCGGGATAAGTGTTCAATATGGGGAAAATGCGACTATCATTACTTTCCTGAACGAGAAAATTCTCGAAGAGAAGGATATTAAGGCTCTGCAGGACTCTGTTATGTCGGTTATTGAGCAATCAGACCAAATCAATATGATTCTTGATTTCGGAAAGGTTAAGTTTCTATCTTCAGCAGTTTTAGGATTATTATTGCGTATCAGTAAAAAAATCTATGAGCGTGACAGTCAGTTAAGGTTGTGTAATATAAATCCGAAGATATATGAAATTTTCAAGATAACGCGGCTGAACAAGATTTTCGAGATATACCCTGATATCGAAAGTGCTATGGAAGCTTTGCCACGGCAGGATTAAAGTATTATTCTAAGTGCCGGCAGAGGGCTCGGCTCCAGAGTGTAAAATCAGCTTTAATAAAAGCAACGGTTTTATATAATTGAAAGCTTATGTTATCAAAACCGCCATCTGGTGAACCGATTGTTATCGAAAGCAAATCGTCTGCGATTGAACAGGTCTGTGAGCGCATTCTCGCGGAGCTGCATGTTGATGATTTTTTAAAGGAAGACGCTTTTGCTGTTCATATTGGATTGGAAGAAGCGTTTCTAAACGCTATAAAACACGGCAACAAAAATGATACCGAACGGAAGGTAACAATTAATTACAGCGTTAGGCCGGATAAGGTAGAGATTTTTATGAAAGACCAGGGAGAGGGTTTTGACCCTGATTCGGTTCCTGACCCCAGATGTGGCGATAATATTTATAAAATAGGCGGCAGGGGGCTGTTTCTTATTCGTTCTTATATGGATTTAACAGAATTTAATGAGCAGGGGAACTGCATTCATATGGTTAAATATAACAGTAACAAAAAATCGTCAGCCCCAAGAGAGAAACAGCCGATAAACTAAAAGTTGTCAAGGCAGTGATTATTCTTATTCAGGCCGATAAGGAGGTATAGGTAATATATGCAGTGGAAAGTGTTGATTTGCTGCTCCTGTATTTTCATTCTCGGAGGTTGTATTTACAAAGAAGAACCTGTTCTCGAGGTTGATTCAGGGTGGAAAAGCAGTGTTACTCAGCCGGTTGTAACTAAAAGGGTGGTGATAAAAAAAACCAGCAGCACACCGGCGGAGTGGACACCGCCTTCTTATCTCGAAAAACGCTGGACAGCTATAGTAATTCATCATTCAGCGACGAACTACGGCAACGCGGCTATATTTGATAAATGGCACAAGGAAAATCATAACTGGAATGGTGTTGGTTATGATTTTGTTATTGGCAATGGCACAGACAGCACGAATGGAGAGGTTGAGGTAACGTTCAGATGGCGTGAGCAGCAAACGGGAGCTCACTGCGGCGGAACGCAGAATAACTGGGCCAACGAAGAAGCCGTAGGGATTTGTCTGGTCGGCAATTTCAATGAAACAGAACCTTCCGAACGTCAGATGCAGTCTCTTGTAAAACTTGTCAGATTTCTTCAAAAACGTTACGGAATCAATAAGAACCGCATTTTCGGTCATAAGGACACACCGGGAGCACATCCCACAGAATGCCCGGGAAGTATGTTTCCAATGACGAGATTGAAATCAATACTTTGATTTTAGTCTCTGTTGATGCATTTATCGCTCTTAAGCGTCCCATAAACAAAGGCATATATCAAACTAATGCTCTTTCATATGGTTTAAACAGCAGAATCTATGCAAATACATAAGCATAGAAAGTGCACCTGAAATTATGCCGAAATTAGATTATACGAATGTTCAGGACAGATTAGAACGTGGGGGAATTGGAAGAATGGATATGTATGATTCGACATTTTCACCGGCTGGGGTATTAAGCGAACAAATAGCTCGCCAGTTATTTGAGATTCTGCCTGATAGAGGCCCTATTATGGTGATTCTCGATAGGGACGGCAACTGCTGGCCAAGCGATTCTGAAAGGTTTTCAGAATTAAAGCTCAGCGAATCATTTCTAAAAGAGCTGTGCGATAAGGTTGATGACGGGGCAGAACCGGTCATAACGCAGTTCGGTGAGGTGAGTTTTGTTTGTGCCCAGCTTGCCACAAAGCAGAACAACTGCGGTTATGTTTTGATAGCATTACCGCAATACAGCCCTGAATCGACCCTGATTAATATTGATTTGCTTGAGATTTTGATAAGTCAGGTTAACCTGATAGCGAAACTCGTTGAGAAAAACAGCCATTTGTACGAGCTTCAAATGAGACAGCACTCCGGCTTGGGTGTACAAAATCAAAACTGACGGAAATCTGATAATCTCACATTTAGTGTTCAACTCTTCTTAACCATATTTCTATTCGGTATCATTTTTCTATCTTTTTCAGATAGTGACCGTCCTGGCATAAAAAGATGGAAAGTTTAGTTGAGTTTGCAGCCGCAATCGTTATAATACAATTCCCGTGTAAAACAGAAGATAAGCAATAAAAATAGGTAAAGTTTTTCTTAACGATTTTTTGTTAATTTTATTTTGGGGCAGCAGGTGAAGTTCCAGGTATTCAAAGACGGAAAATTGGCCAAAGATTTTAATTTAAGCGGTGCTTATGCCTTTGGTAGTGACGGCATAGCAATCCGCCGTGTTAAAATTGAGTTTAAAAACGGTATAATCGATTGCAAAAAGCCCCACCAGTCAACTTCCGGTCTGTCTCTGCTCTGGCTGGTGGATGGTTTCGGGACGCTGATTTTGCCAACGACCTGTCTTCCTGAGCGTGGTAGGCCATATATTTTGAATGTAGAGATAGCCAGGGCGAGACTTATGCAGATTGTCACAAAGTGTGAAGACTGGGCTTATTTCGACGAGGTAAAAGGGCTGACCCATATCTTAAGAGATGCGCAGGAATTATTCATCCAGGCTATTGAGAATATCTCATCGCCGGCTGTCGCATCGAAAAAAGCGGATTCATCACTTCGCAAAGCTATGATATTTTCAGAAAAGCTCGCTATTCAGCGCGCAGAGTCTTTATTCAATGCCAAAAGCGTCAGTCATGGTTTCAGCAGGGGCTGTCTGGGTTGTCGAATAGATGCCGACCAGATACACAGTGCAAAATATGTTGAGAAGCTTATGGAGTTGTTCGGCTTTGTGATGCTGCCAATAAGGTGGGCTGAAATCGAGCAGAAAAAGGAAGTTTATGATTTTTCAAGTATCGATACCTGCATCCAGGCTCTCAGCAATAAGAAGCTTGCAATATGTGCCGGGCCGCTTATACGTTTTTCCCCTGACTATCTGCCCGGATGGCTGATGACAGGCAAGCCCGACTTCGAAAAAATACGTGAAAGCGCATATCAGTTTGTTACAAAAATGGTTGCTCGTTATGCAGACCGGATTCGCTCGTGGTCTGTTATCAGCGGCTTGAATCTGCAAAATTACTTCGGCTTTAATTTCGAAGAGACCCTCGAAATGACGCGGGCGGTGATGATGGCGGTTAAAGCTGTGAGTAACAGGGTATTGAAAATAATAGAGATTAGCAACTGCTGGGGAGAATACTATGCGACTGTGCCCAATACGATACCGCCGCTCGTGTATATTGATATGATACTCCAGAGCGGGATAAGCTTTGATGCATTCGGTTTGCAGGTGCAGTTCGGTAAAAATGAGTCAGGAATGCAGGTGCGAGATATGATGGAGATATCCGCAAATTTAGACAGGTTCGCAGCCGCGAGCAGGGCAATGTATATAACAGGTGTCGAGGTTCCAAGCGAGCCGTCGTTATCGAAGGACACGGCACTTGCAGGACAATGGCATGGCCGTTGGAACCAGACACTTCAGGCACAATGGCTTGAGCAGTTCTACAAGATAGCGCTCAGCAAGCCGTTTATCGACAGTATTATATATTCGAATCTCGCCGATGCAGACAAGTGCCAAATCGAGCATGGTGGTTTGCTGACGAAAGAGCTTGAAAGTAAGGAATCTTTTCTAAGGCTGAAAAAACTTCACAAGGTTATCTTTACAAGATGAGATTATTAGATTTGCCGGCAGCCTGAATCAGGGGGCAATAAACGATATATGCTGGATGAAGAGTTTGAGCGCAGCGATTTGAATAGGGCGGCGGATTTTGATACTGCATTTTTGATTGCAGTTATTTTTTGTATGCTTCTTAGTGTTGTGTTTGCTGTTTGCTTTTTTGATAACGCCTCCGACGATACAGCGAAGCTCGAAGGGCGGATAAATCCGAATATTGCCGAACAGGCTGCTTTGCTGGCACTGCCGGGAATAGGCCGTTCAAAAGCGGCTGCTATAGTTTCTTACAGAAAGCAGTTTGCAGAAGAGCCGAACAAGGCTGCATTTAAAACAGCCGAGGATTTGCAAAATATAAAAGGAATTGGTGAAAAGACGGTTGAAAATATAAAACCATTTCTAAGGTTTGAATAAGTATTTTGTGCCGGACAGAAGCTGGAATTATGAAAAAATTTCTCCTGATTTTACTTTGCGCAATTGTCTTATTAAGCGGCTGCTCTTATTCCCGGAACCTGAAGGTTTTAACGCGGAAGCAGGCCGCAGAAGACCTCGACTATCTGGTCGAAAGCATTGAAACCATAAGTTGCAAACCGTTCAGCAGGGTAACAAGAGAAGAATTTGATTATTGTGTCGAAAGAGTAAAATCAGGTTTTGGCGAACAGGTCAGCCGAAAAAGTTTCTCAGCTTCAATAATGGAATTGCTTGCTATGCTGAAAGACGACCATACAAATCTCGGCTCTTTCCCTGATTTTATCGAGTATGTCAAATCAGAAGGAAAAGTTTTACCCCTTCAATTAATGTATAAAGACGGCGATTTTATTATTATGAACGTTGAAGACGCCAATGAGCCGGGTGTGTTGAAGACAGATGTAAGGCTCGTGGAAATTGACGATAAGCCGCTAAATTCTTTTATCGAGTATTATCGTAAATACGTCTCCGCCAACACGAACTATTTCAAAGATATAATTATAGCAATGCGTTTTGGAATGTACCTGTGGTATTTTGAGGGAAATCGTGATAGTTTCAAAATTAAAATGGAGGACAAAAAAGGCTTGCCCTTTACAAAAATGGTGGAGACTGTGAGCGCGGATATAGATATTAAAAAGAAAAAGGTCAAAGCCAAAGATATGTTCGCGTATAGCTTTTATAAAAACGACAGCGTTTGCTTTTTCAGAGCATTGTCGTTTAACTCGCTGAATGAGGATTTAACGGAAAATATATGGGTTCGCAAAAGATTGATAAAAATACTCAACAACCTTGTGGCTGATATGAAAAAGAGAAAAAGTTCAATACTAATCGTGGACATTCGCAATAACGGCGGCGGTGATACGTATTACGGCGTGGAATTATTAAAAAGAACATCGAGCAGGTCCTTTAAAAAGCCACGCAGGCACATACGCAATTCAAGAGCAGCCAGAAAGGCTTACATAATTAACGGATTGGAGAAAAACGGGATACCGGCCTTTCTGCATTTGGAAAATATCATTGATTTTAATTTGTATGGTTTGAAAGCAAAAGATTTTGATATAGAAGGGCAGTACTGGTACAGCAAACAGCAGCTTGTTGAACCTTTAGCCGACGGTTGGCATGGCAGACTCGTTGTGCTGGTTAACGGCCTGACAGGCTCAGCCGCAGTAGAGTTCACAGGTATTATAAAGGATAATCAGCTTGGGATTATTGCCGGTAAAGAGACAGGCGGAACGGCAAGTTTTTATGGAGGTTCAGTCCCTTTAATTTTACCCAACAGCGGATTGATATGTTATTTATCTACCGAAAAAGTTACAAGGCCGGGCGGCTTCGACAACGGAAGGGGAGTATTGCCCGATTTCGAGCTCGATGTAACAGCGGCGGATGATGTTTTGGTTGAAAAAATCTATAATCATATTATGATAGAATCAACAAATTGATAACTTTTTAAAGGGTCATCGACGTTTTATGGAAGATTGGCCGATTAGTAAATCTCTTGGACAGTGCTGTGCTACCGGCAGGATTATTCAGCCCGGTGAAGACTATTTTGCTGCTCTCGTTGAGACTGAAGATGGTTTGCAGAGGCGGGATTTTTGTCTCGATTACTGGCAGCAAAACAAACCGGAGGTTTTCTGCTTCTGGAAAAGCCGGTTGCACCGCCCGGATGAAAAGAGACAAATATTTATTGATGACGATATGCTGTTCGCTTTCTTTGAACGACTCGCAACAGAAACAGAACAGCAAAGGCTGAACTTCAGGTTCGTACTGGCTTTGATTCTGATGAGAAAAAGAAAGTTAAAATATGATGCTTCTCGCAGCGAGGTTGAAAAAGAAATATGGCGATTGCGCGTGGTCGGCAGCGGCGAGTTTGTAGAAGTAGTCAACACTAATCTGGACCAGCAGCAGATAGAGCAATTGTCGTCGCAATTGGGACAAATCCTGCAGGCTGATTTGTAACTTAATCTCTTGTTTTTGGCGGTGATTTTCTAATGATACGAGTGAAACTTATAATCTTGTTATTGATGTTCGCCTCTTTTATCGGCTGTGCTCCGCCGTCGGCCATGCCGAAGAGAATTTGTCCGGGCAAACAATCGGTGACTGATGCTCTGCATATTCTTTCTTCCCAGGCAGAGAAAATTAAATCTTTCAAGGCGAACGGCCAGTGCTTCGCCAGGTTTTACGATGATAACGGCAAAAGGAAAAAAGAAGAGTTTACAATTAAGCTCTGGTTGAATCCGGAAAGTGAGCTCCGCCTGTTCGGCGATATTGCCTTCAATGCCAGAGGCCTCGATATAGGCTCAAACAAAGATGAATTCTGGGTCGGGGCCAAACCTAAGGAGATAGGAAACAGTTTTTACTTCGGTCTATGGAGCGAACAGAAAGAACAAACGCTGCTGATGCTGGGCCCGAAACTCTTACTCGAAGCCCTCGGCATTGTAGATTACAGCCAACAGCAGGACTGGTCATTATCTAATGAGAAAGGCTTCGATATTCTTACTAAAAAAGATGGAACAAAAGTAATAAAAAAAGTGTATATATCAACCTGTGATTACAGAGCAGTAAAGATTGAATATTTCGATGACAAAGATAAACCGGCAGCGGTTCTGGAGCTGGCAAAATACACGACTTTCTTTGATGACATTGTAATGCCGGCAGAGCTAAGGATAACAATTACCGGCTCAGAAGACAAAGACGACATTTTCAGGATTGTTCTGAAGAAGCTGAAGCCGTTCGAGTTCACCGAAGATAAAAGAGCAGTGTTTTTCAGCCGGCCCGAGCAGCCGAAGGGCTTTAAGCACGTTTACAAAATCGTAAACAGTGAGTTAATCGAGCAGTAATAAATGCTTTAACGGGGAAAGGTTATGGCGAAAAAAAGGCTGAAAGAGAGAATGCGAGAAGGGCTATTTCTCCTTGACGGTGCTATGGGTTCGCATTTACTCGCTCAGGGTATTAAAGCGGGCAGGGCACTTACTTATGCGAATATAGAATCTGCAAAGATAGTGTATGAAATTCATAAATCTTATTTCCAGGCCGGTAGCGATGCCGTTATTACAAATACTTTTAGTGCCAACAAATTTTTGCTCACACGCTACGAGCTTGCTGACAAGGTTGATGAAATTAATAAGGCTGGTGCAAAGATTGCACGTGATGCTGCCGGTGAAGACAGGTATGTACTGGGTGACCTCGGTCCCAGCGGTGAGTTTCTTGAGCCGCTGGGAAACGTAAAGCCAGATGACTTAAAGGCCGCTTATAGCAAGCAGGCTGAGGCTTTACTTATAGGGGGGGTGGATGGTTTTATAATTGAGACTATGAGCGCTGCTGATGAAATTTCAGCGGCAATAAAGGCGGTACGGTTTGTTTGCGGAAGATTGCCGGTTTTTGCGTCAATGGCATTTGATAAGGTTAGCGACGGCTTCAAAACTTCAATGGGAGTGGATGTATCGACAGCCATATCAGCTATGATCGAAGCCGGTGCTGACGCCGTAGGCTTTAACTGCGGAACCATATCGCTTGGTGATTACGAAATTCTGGCCGGTGAGTATGTCGCGGTTGCTAGGGCACTTAAGGAAGATGTAGCGATTTATGCAGAACCTAATGCCGGCACGCCGGTGCTCGATTCCGGAAGGGCTGTTTATCGTATCCTGCCGGAAGATTTTGCTCTGACTGTTAAAGAGATTTACTATGCCGGTGTACATTTAATCGGAGGCTGCTGCGGTACAGGACCTGAACATATCAAAGCGATAGCAGAGCTTTTAAGGCACAAAAAAAAGCAAGCTTAAAAGCCTTAAGCTTTCTGTTGGTAGTGTAAATACTACACGCTTTTTTCCAAAATAGCCGCAAAATTTATTTCGAAAAAAGACTTTGGCCTGTTTAGTTTTCTTGACTTTTCAGGCGTTTGAGATTATTCTAATTGCTGTTAAAATTGAAGCCAATATTCTGTATAGGACGGCGAAAGCACTATGAAGGAGTCCGAGTCGATTGAGGAGCGGTTCGAGGATATGTGTATCCTCGATGAGCTTAAGAATTCATATCTGAACTACGCAATGAGCGTGATTGTTTCTCGTGCTCTACCTGACGTTCGTGACGGCCTGAAACCCTCACAGCGGCGTATTCTCGTGGCGATGAATGATTTGAGCCTTGGGCCGAGAAGCAAGCACAGAAAGTGCGCAAAGATTGTCGGTGACACCGGTGGTAACTACCATCCTCACGGCGACCAGGCAACCTATGGAACACTGGTACGGCTGGGCCAAAACTGGAATATGAGATATACCCTTGTTGACCCGCAGGGCAATTTCGGAAGTATAGACAATGACCCGCCCGCGGCGATGAGATATACAGAGGCAAGATTGACTTCCGCGGCGATGGATATACTCGATGACCTTAAATACGACACCGTCGATTTCGTGCCCAACTATGATGAGACAAGGACTGAGCCCGTCGTTTTGCCGTCGAAGTTTCCAAGTCTTCTTGTGAACGGCTCGACAGGAATTGCGGTTGGTATGGCGACGAACATACCGCCTCATAACATAGGTGAAATTTGTGATGCGATGCTTTTGGTTATTAATGACCCCAACTGCGGATTCAAGGATATTATGAAGGTTCTCCCCGGCCCTGATTTTCCCACAGGCGCGAATATTTGCGGTAGCAAGGGCATTATCGATGCCTACACGACCGGCAGGGGGCATCTGATGGTTCGGGCTGAGACCAAGATTGAGAGCAGCAAGCGGGGCAAAGAAGTAATTGTAATAACAGAAATCCCTTATATGGTAATCAAGACGACGATTGTTTCCAAGACTGCCGACTGCGTTCGTAACAATCAAATATCCGAGATTACCGACGTGCGTGACGAGTCCGACCGTCACGGCCTGCGTATAGTTGTTGAGCTGAAAAAAGATGCTGATGCTCAGGTAGCTTTGAATAAGCTGTATCGTTATACACCCCTGCAGTCAACATTTGCAATAGCAAACATAGCGCTGGTGAATAACCGTCCCGAGATATTAAATATCAAACAGATGCTCAGTCTTTTCATTGAGCATCGCAAGATTGTCATTCGTCGTCGCAGCAGCTTTCTGCTGAAAAGATGCCGTAACAGGGCACACATTCTCGAAGGCCTTATACTCGCCGTAAGTGACATCGACGAGATTATAGAGATAATCAAAAAATCTCCCGACGCTCCGACAGCAAAGCTGAACCTGATGAAAAAACCGCTGCTGCTGGAAGAGACCGCAACACTCAAAAAAATCTTACCCAGGGCTTTCGTTAAGGAAAAAAGCAAATCCAAACATTATTTGACCGGCCCGCAGGCCGACGCCATATTAACGATGCAGCTTCAGAGACTCACAGGCCTTGAAATGGAAAAGCTCGCCAAAGAGTACGTCGGCCTTGTCGAACAAATAGAAGGTTTTGAAGCGATACTGGCGAATGAGCGGATTTTGATGGATGTGATTCGCGAAGACATATACGAGATAAAGGAGAGATACAACGACAAGCGGCGAACGAGAATTGTGGGCTCAGCCGAGCAGCTTGACGTCGAAGATTTAATCGCGGAAGAAGAGGTGATAGTAACGCTGAGTCACGAAGGTTATATCAAGCGAATGCCTATAGACACTTATCGCAAGCAGGGCAGAGGCGGTATGGGAATTATCGGCTCGGATACAAAGGAAGGTGATTTTATAGAGCATCTTTTCGTCGCCTCGACCCACGATTATCTCCTGATTTTTACCAACAGGGGCAAGTGCTACTGGCTGAAAGTCTATGACGTGCCCAGTATGTCAAGGCAAAGCAAGGGAAGGAGCATTGCGAATCTTCTTAAGCTCGGCGACCAGCAGATAGCACAGGTCATTAATGTTCGCAAATTTGATGATGAGCAACGTCAGCTTGTAATGGCAACAAAAAATGGTGTTATAAAAAAGACGAGGCTTAATGCTTACAGCCATCCGAGAGCAACAGGTGTTATTGCTATTAATCTTGACCCTGATGATTCGGTCATTGGAGTTGTTATGACCGGCGGGCAGAACCATATTGTACTTGGTACCCGCGAAGGAATGGCAATAAGATTTGACGAGAACCACGTCCGTTCGATGGGCAGAAGCGCACGCGGCGTCAGGGGGATAAGGCTCAGGACGAAGGATTACGTTGTCGGTATGGTGATTGCCGAGAAAAACGCCGCACTGCTCACGGTATGTGAGAAAGGTTACGGCAAGAGAACAAGCTTTGATAATTACAGGTCTCAGTCCAGAGGCGGTGTCGGCCTGAAAAATATCAAAACATCGGAACGCAACGGCAAAGTCGTGGCACTGGAATCGGTTCAGTATTCGGATGAGATTATGCTGATAACCGCAAACGGTATAATTATCAGGACAGGCCTCGACCAGATTCGCTCGATAGGAAGAAATACGCAGGGTGTGCGCCTGATAAAGCTCAAGGCCGGCGACAAACTCGTGGCTGCGGAAAAAATAGTAATCGAAGGCGAGAGAAACTCAAATAAGAAAAAAGAAAACAAAAATAACTCACAAAGTAAACCCGAATCGAAAGTCAAAACTAATCCTGAGAAAAAGTCAAAGCCGAAGAATAAATCTAAAACCGCCTCTGGAAAAAATACAAAATCGAAAAAGAAAAATATTCAACCTAAAAAGAAAATACAAGGCAAAAAGAAACGTAAATCAAGATAGTTTTCTCAGCTATCTAAAAGAATGACAGGCAGATGGTTGAAGCCAGGGCTAAATCAGAAAAAAAAAGTTTTCCGGTTTATGTAATCGCCGGCAAAGATAAAACACTGCTCAGCGCAGAATGTGAAAAGCTTATAGAAAAACTCTTACCGCCCGCTGAACGAATGACCGCTCTTTTCACCCCTGACCCAAAGCACGTCTTAGTCAACGAAGTATTGGATGAATTGAGGACACTTCCCTTTTTAGCTCAAAAAAAAGTCGTTGTAATCAGTGACTCGGATAAATTCATATCGGACAACCGGCAGTTACTCGAGAACTATTTTGATAATCCCTGCCCGACGGCGGCCCTGATTTTGACAGTAGAGAGTTGGCCCTCAAATACCAAACTCGCAAAAAAACTGCCCGAATGCGGCAAATTGATTGCTGTTACCGAGCCTAAGGGCCGCCAGCTTAACAAACGCCTTATTCAGTACGCCTCAGACGCCCACAACAAACAGCTCACCTGGGATGCATCGGAGCTTATAATCGAGCTGGCCGGCGACCAGCTCGGCAGACTTTATACGGAAATTGATAAGCTGGCAATATTTTCGCAAACACAAAAAGAAATAACAATTGAACATATAGAGTCACTCATAGGCCGAAACCGGCTTTTCAATGCCTTCGAAGTCATCGACAGTTGTCTTGCCGGAAACTCGCAACAGGCCGTTAGCAGGCTAAGGGAAATGTTGGCTGCAGACCGCTCCGCAGAATATACGGTAGTAGGCGCTTTTGCATATCATATACGTAAAATGTTCAGAGCCAAAGCTATGTTGAACAAAGGCCTGAGAACAGATGAAATTGCAAAGCGGGTGAGAGTATGGTCGATTAAGCAGGCCTTTTTCGAACAGCTAAAAAAATTGACTCTACAGCAGATAGGCTCCCTTTTAGAGCGCCTCGCCCTGATCGATTACAAAATAAAAACCGGCAGGACAAAAGCAAATATAGCCATAGAGCAGTTGGTTTTAAGCCTTGCCGGCACTTAATTCCTGTATTGATTTACTGCCGAAGCTATAAACAAAAAATAAGTTTAGCTGAGAGCAGATTTCTCACCTTTTGAAATTAAAGCTCTCTTTCTCAGGCAACCTCTTGATATACCCTGGCTTTAAGTTATCCAACACCGAGCAAAGTAACAGCAGCATCCCGGTGGCTCGAGACAAATCTAAGTTTTACAGTAATCCGTTACCTGCTTTAGGCCCTGCCGATTTTCTTCAGGTATCTCTTCGACTTCTTTAATCCCATTCTCGATGCTTTTTTCTTGACTGTATCAACGCTGCGCCTCAGTTTCTTGGCTATCATAGCGGTCGGGTTTTCAGCGAAAAGCTTTTTTAGCGTGTTCACATCGGCCGTTGGCCACATGCCCTTTCTGCCTTTGCCTTTCTTTGCCCTGGACTTCTTCGCTGCTCTTTTCCTTTTAGCTTTCCTTTTTTTTGCCATTTTGCATCCTTTCGCTAAATGATACAAAACCAATTTTGACTATCTGAATCCATTAAACCTGTTGATTATAATTTATGTCCGACTCCAGCCTTCTGTCAAGTCTTTTTGCATTTTTTTAAATAAAAAATACGTCACCTTTTTATCCTTGTCTCCGGCGACAAATCTGCAAGCTGTTTTGTTCCCGCTGCTCTTTACAATCATTAATTTGGTGTTATACTTTGTTCAGCTATGGCAAAAATTGATGAAAATTCGGTCGGTATTGTCGAAACTAAATCGGTTCGTCTCGTCGATGAGGATAGCCCCCTGCGCCTCCGGAGCGGTAAAAATCTGGCTCCCATCGATGTTGATTATGAGACTTATGGCCGGCTTAACGACTCTGGCGATAATGCGGTTCTTATCTGCCACGCACTCAGTGGAGGCTCCCACGTCGCAGGATACCACAGCCCCGATGACACCAAACCAGGCTGGTGGGACGAGCAGATAGGGCCTGGCAAAAACATCGACACAAACAAATATTTTGTAATCTGTTCCAATTTTCTTGGAAGCTGCTACGGCACTACAGGCCCATCCTCAATCAATCCCAAGACGGGTAAGCCTTACGGCCTGGACTTTCCCATAATCACAATAGCAGATATGGTAAAGGTCCAGAAGCTGCTTCTTGATAAGCTCGGAATAAAAAGGCTTCTCGCTGTCATTGGCGGCTCTATGGGAGGTATGCAGGTTCTGCAGTGGGCTATTGAATACCCTGATTTTGTCAAAGCCGCTATCCCCGTTGCTACATCCACGCACCTTGGAGCCCAGGCGATTGCCTTCGACGCAGTGGGAAGAAATGCTATTCTCGCCGACCCGAGCTTTGCTCAGGGACAATACTCAAATCAAAATCAGCCGGCCAGAGGCCTGGGCATCGCAAGAATGATAGGGCACATTACTTACCTGTCTGAGCAGGGTATGAGAGAAAAATTTGGAAGAGAGCTTAGAAATGCGGAACAATACAGCTATGATTTTAATTCCGAATTTGCCGTTGAAACATATCTCGACTATCAGGGCCGCTCGTTCGTCGAAAGATTCGATGCCAACAGCTATCTGTATATCTCCAAAGCGATGGATTATTTCGACCTGCAAAAGGACTACGGCTCGGTACAAAAGGCATTTGAAAATGTCAAATCCAGATTCCTCGTAATCAGCTTTGCAAGTGACTGGCTGTTCACTCCCGCTCAGTCTGAAGAAATTGTTGATGCCATTGCTGCCAACAGGAAACTTGTCAGCTACTGCAATATTGAATCTCCGTACGGCCATGACGCATTTCTTCTTGAGCCCGTTGCACTTGGCCGGCTTATAGCAGCTTTTCTTGAAGCGACCCATAAACCGGACATAAAAAGACTTCCGAAATCTCTTCCCCACGAAAAAACAGGCTTTTTTGAATCTGGCCTGCGGGCGCGAGTTGATTGCAAAATCATCGAATCAATCGTCGAGCAAAACGCCTCTGTCCTTGATGTCGGCTGCGGTGACGGGCAGTTGCTCGCCAATCTTGTTGAGGATAAAGCCATCAAAGCCGAAGGCATCGAGCTTGATTACGATTATATCTTCGCCTGTATCAGCCGAGGCATCCCCATTATTCAGCGGGACATTGAAAGAGGGCTTTCCTATTATCTGGATAAATCTTTCGATATCGTTATTTTGTCACAAACCCTGCAGACTCTCAAAAATCCTAAAAAGGTCTTTGAAGAGCTTTTGAGAGTCGGGAAAAAAATTATTATAAGCTTTCCGAACTTCGCTTACTGGAAGTGTCGTGCCCAGCTTTTCTTCAAAGGAAAGGCACCCGTTACAAAACATCTGCCTTATACCTGGCACGATTCGCCGAATATACATTTCCTTTCTATGAAAGATTTCGAAGAATTTTGCAAAGAACTCGGTGCAAAGGTTGAAAACAAAATTCCCCTCACCAAAACGAGCGAAAGACCCGTCAAATTCGCACCGAACCTCTTCGCCGAGCAGGTCGTTTATGTAACAAGCAAAGAATAATTCTATCCTGCCCGAACTTTTATCATCGTTTGGGAGTTTCAAGGCCGTGCTCGGTCATTAACTGCTCGTCGAGCATAATCTTTTCAACGTTACCCTCCGCAATAATGCGTCCGCCGTCTATAAGAACAATACTTTCAGCCACTGAAAAGGCAAAGTTCATATCGCAGGTTGCTTTAACGAGAGTTTGAGGTAGTTTTTTTAATAATCCTGTCAGGTTATTTCGGTGTCTTGGGTCAAGGCTGCCTTCCGGCTCATCGAACGTAATTATCTTTGGCCGCATTGAAAGTATTGTGGCTATCGCAGCCGCTCTTTTCTGGCCTGCTGACAAATGATGCGGCGCCTTCTCTCCCATCCCGCTTAAACCCACTGTCTCAAGTGCCTCGGCAACCCGCTGCTCGACCTGCTTTGCTTCCAGGCCCATATTAAGAGGACCGAACGCAACATCATCCTGCAGCGTCGGCATAAACAACTGGTCGTCCGGATTATCCAGGCAGCTTCCGATTATTGCCCTTATCTTTCTTATATTCTTTTTATTAACTTCAAGCCCGTCGATAAAAACCTTGCCGCTGCCTCCTAAAAATCCCGCCATTGCTAAAAGCAAAGTTGATTTTCCCGCCCCGTTCGGCCCGATTAGCGCAACCTTCTCACCGGCCTGGATGCTCAGATTAATATCCTCCAGTGCCGTTGTCCCGTCCGGATACTTATAACTTAAGTTTTTGATTTCAACTGCATTTGACATCGAATTCAATCAGCCTAAAATTGGTTTAACAAAAATAAATAGTCCAGCCGTAAAAGCCGCCGCCAAAAATATAAAAATCAAATCAGCCGCTCGCACCCTCAGCTTCGATAAGCTGTGCCAGTTCCCATTAAAGCCCCGTCCCTCCATAGCAATATTGACACGCTGTGCCGTATCGATGCTCCGGCCTAAAAGTGAGCCTATCATTGATGAAGCAACCTTGACTTCTCTTTTTAATCCGAGATTCTTCAGTTTTCTGCCGCTCCTCGCACGAATCATATGATGTGCCCTGTCGATTAATATAAAAATGTAGCGATACAAGAAACCGAGCTGGATAACCAGTATTTTTGGAAATCCGAGTTTCTGCAGCCCGCATAGCAGATTAGAAAAACGAGTTGTCGAGACCAGCGCAATCAAAGCCATCATTGTAATAATAAACTTACCTAAAATCGTAAAACATCGAAGCCAGCCGGTCGTAATATCCCAAAAATACGGGCCGAATGCTATCCTTACCTCGCTTCTGTCATAGAATACGCTGCTGAATGCAAGTACCAGAATAAACGGGCTTACTATCAAAATCTGTTTGAAAACAAATCTCAGCGGAATGCCGGCCAATACCAGCACGGCGAAAGGCCCGACCGCATAACAGAATAATATGCTGACCGAAGTTCGCGGCAGTGAAATCACAACGGCCGTGAATAAAACAGTAACAATGAACTTCACCCTGCTGTCAAGCCGGTGGATAACAGAATCCTGGTAAGCAAATTTATCTATATGCGCATGGTGCATATATGAGATTAAAAGCTATTATGTTTTAAAGGCAAAGAAATTTTTAGAGCCCTAAGCCGCCTCCGGTTTTCTTTTCCTTAATACATTGGCCAAAAGCCAGATAACAACCATTGTAACTGCTGCCCCGATAACTCCAGCGAAACTTGTCCAGCCGCTTGATGCCTCGATTTCTTCATTTAGCGTACCGAGTCCGCTGCCGCGTACAGTATAATCAGGCAGCGGGCTGTACTTCGACTGAAAATCATCGACAGCCGCAATTTTCGAATCCTTATTTTCAACCGTCGTCTTAAACTCCGGCTCATCAGGCCTTTCAGCATAGCTCCACTCAAGCCCGTCCGGAAACTCGGATGCCAAAATGGAAAGTCCCGCTCCAATCAAAACGGTAAATATTATAAATGTCACCATAACCATCTTTTTACTTAATCTTACCTTTCCCTGCAGCGCATCCTTAACTATATCGGGACGGACCTGCTGCAGGTATGCAAGCACGGCAACCGTAATCAGCCCCTCAACAACGCCGACTAAAAAGTGTACTCCAAGCATAGTTATCAAAAAAGTCCCGAACGGCACCACAAGCACACCGGACAGTCCCGCCTCTATACAGACAAGAGCTGCACCGGCCTCTACCGAAATCACACATGCAACCATTGCACCGACAAATGCGCTCACTGGATTGAATCTTCCCGCTGTTATCGCTTTATAGATAAAATAGCCGACATAAACAGGTACAAGCCCCATATTGATAATGTTGCATCCCAGCGCCAGCAGCCCGCCGTCCTGGAAAATAAGACACTGAACTATAACCACCGACGATATTACAATCGCCCCGAGATGTGGACCGAGCATGATTGCCAGCAGCACCGCTCCAACCATATGCCCGCTTGTCCCAGGCATCGCCGGCAGTTGAATGTTGACCATCTGCGCTGCGAAAATAAATGCCCCTAAAATCCCCATCAACGCCGTCTTTTCGGAGCTGACGGCTTCTCTGACCTTTTTGCAGATAAGGCCGAGCCCGCCGGCAGCTATAGCCAGCGTCCCCGTCGCAACCGGAATCGACAACAGTTCATTTGCCATATGCATAATCTTTTCCCTATTCTTTTTTTTATTAAAAAATGGTCTATTCTTTACGGTAAATAATCAAAAAATTATTAGCACTCTGCCGCCTATAACCACAGTGTCACTTACGCTGTCACTTCCGCCTGGATTGCTAATATACTGAATGCTCGGACTTACCACAAGCCACGGTGCTATCTCTGCGCTGTAATACAGCTCCATCGCACTCTCATAATCTGCTGTATAGCTCAGTTTCGCTGAATCGCTGAAAAATCCCTGCCCGAATGCCGCACCCAGGATATCCTTGTCCCTTCCCTCGAAAAGGCCCTGGTATTGAAAACCGAGGCTCCAGAAGTTTGTGATATCATTTGTCCTGTTCGGACTATAGCCGTACCTGAAAAATGTGCAGAGTCCCTGTTCATCGTCGGCTTCCTTGTTTTCTTTTATCAGCATCTGGTCGAAGCTGAGATAGAAACCGACGTCATCACGATAGCTCTTGCCCGCATCAGCCGAATCCGTATTTGCTTTCGGCTGTGCATCGTTCCACAAACCTACCCTGTATGTTCCCTCCAAAGGCCCGTTTGCCGAATCAAACCTGGCCGTCAGTCCGCTTTCCAGAATATAAAAAAAGTAATCTTCACCGTAAAATGCCGTTCTGAATCCTGTCTCTCTGCCGTCAGCCTGTGCATCAGCTATACCGCCCATCAAATACAAGTCATCGTTGAGGTAATACGTAAGCACCATCCCGAGGCTGTACTCCGGAAACGGTATCGCAGGATTATCGACGAAGGCTGCGTTTAAGAATTGTGTTATCTCATCATTCGCGTATTTGGCTGCATCAAAGTAACCTGTAAAATCAATCTTACCTATCATTAATTCGCTTCTCTCGCCGAATGGCTGGCAGATATAATAAAGCTCCTTGACTATCGCTGCCTCGTTTCCGATTGCATCCGCGTTAACTCCCCAGCTGCTGCCGACCGACTCACCGTCTATTCCAGCATCGTCTGGCCAGCCTCCTTCCACAAGAAGATACACTCTGCCGACATCGAAGCCCAGCAGCTTCTCCATATCGACGAGCACCTCGAGGTCATAGCTGCCGGATAGCCTGCCGCTTTTGTCGTGTTTACTCAATCCACCACGCACATTCTGCTGATAAACATTCGTAAAAGCAAAGCCGAACTCAATCCCATCGTCCTCGAGCTCTTTATTCAGACCAAAAAAACCACCCGTCAGGCTCTCTCTCTTCCACAGCGGCTCCAGCTCATGCAGACCGTAGCTGACCCCCGAATTCGCTAAAACAAAAATAATTACAAAAATATGTTTTTTAAATTTCAACATTACCTTTCTTTAATCAATTGCCAATAGCCAGTTACCTGTTAAAAACGCAAGGTCATTTATATCCACGAAACCGTCACCGTCGGATGGGGCGATGTCAGCCGATGGCTCGCCGGGTATTTGCTGCCATTGATTTGCAAGAATTGCAAAATCAGTCATATCGACGTCCCAGTCTTTGTCAATATCAGCTCTATTAGGACTGAATTGTATGTCGGTATAGCCTATGATAGTTTCTGCTACAAGGCCGTCCAAGGTCATTCCCATCATTGGATTTCGCCAGGCAGGGTGCTCTTCTCCTTGTGCAAAAAGAAAATACGTAGCATTACCCGGAAGCCTTGGGGCAACCTCATCCAATAGCCATAATTCGAAATCCTCGGATGTCCCGCCGAAATAGCCTAATGAATCATCAAGGACGGTCGCGTCCATGCCGGCCTGGTTTAGTCTGCTTACAGGGATAATGAATCCAGTCCAGTTATAATTATCAAATGTCATATCAATTGTTCCCTGACCTCCATAAGGTGTATCGTAGTACCAGTCAAAGCTAATGTCAAACGCCCAGTTCTCCCCGGCAGACGGCTTATATTTCCCGCTGTTGGGTAGCCCATCGGTATTATAGCCGGTTGCCGCATCACCCGGCTGAACCAGCCATTGATATGTGGTTGCCCAGGATAAAATGTTACCTTCAAAAGCAAGTGATGTAATCTCTACAGTATTACAATCTATGTTCAGTTTTACCGTCCCTGTCATTGAATGAATTCCCTCGGCGTAGCCGGGCGGATAATCAGGCTCCTGTATGCCGACGGGATTCATAAAATTAAAGCTGAAGCAGCCTTCGGGATTGAATATACTTCCTGAAATATCGTCCACTGTTAGTATAAGATGGTCACCTGATTGACCTGGTTCTCCTTTAGGTTGAGCCAGCCATTGTTCATTGTCGATGTGCCTGAGAAGCTCGAACTCGACTGAAGCAGCCTGCACACACACGGGCAAAACCAGAACCAAAAAAATGCTATTCCTGTTTAGAACCAATCCTGCAGCTCCTCTCAGCTCTTTTTAGAAAATCTGAAACTTCTAAAACAACACACACCGGCAACCAAAAAAACAATAGTTGCCGGTTCCGGTACCGCATATCCTATAACTGTTTCCCCAACAAGACCGCTGGGAGTCATACCAACCTGCTGGCCTGTCCAGGCTGGGTTTGCCTGCCCCTGGGCAAAGAGCAGATAGCGGGCTTCTGCAGGAAGCTGCGGGGCAACTTTATTTAATAGCCATTGCTCGAAATCGCCGTCAAAATAGCCTAATGAATCATCGAGCAAAACAGACGCCAGCCCTTCAGCAGTCAATTCACTTACGGCAATTATAAAGCCGTTCCACTGATAGTTATCAAAAGTCATATCAATACCACCCATACCGCCGGCTGGAACGTCATAGTACCAGTCGAATTCTGCCTCAAAGCTCCAGTTCGACTCCACAGATGCGTTATATGTACCGCTGTTACCGATACCATCGGTTGAGCCGTGGCTTCCGTCGGCTGCGGAATCACCGGGTTGAACCAATCTTTGAATGCTGGATTGCGTCGAGGAGATATACCCGTCGAAGGCAAGTGATGTGATGTCAAATGTCCCGCCGCCTCCAAGGTCAATATCCAGTGTTAACGAGCCTGTCATAGAGTGAATCCCTTTGGCGTAGCCACCGGATGTGGCCGTAGGATTCATAAAATTGAAGCTGAAACAGCCGGAAGGATTGCTGCCTGTCAGCTCGTAGTCATCCCCTGTTTGAGCAAGATAATCACCCGTAGTTTGCGGCTCCTGAGGAAGCTTGCCAGAATTATACGCAGGCGCAAACAATTGAAACTCAACGATAGATGTCAATGCATATCTCGGCAATCCCAATAAAGTTGTCAATATTACCGCCAAAACTAAATTATTCTTCTTCTTCATCCCTTTCTCCTCTTTCTGTGAAAGTAATCTTATTTTTTTTGCTCCTTATGATTATGACTGTGCGAGCTATGTCCATCGTGATGGTGGTCGTTTAATGCCTCTTTCAGCCAGCTTGGAACAGAGGCTCCCGAATAGTTGTCAAAGTTGGGAATGTAAGGTTTTATATCAATAACAGGTGTACCATCCAGCGAATCCAGACCCTTCACGGTAACCCGGCCGCTATCGGTTGAGAAATCCAGCAATTCTACAACAGACATCCCGATAGAATTAGGTCGAACCGGCATTCTTGTGGCAAAAACTTTCACATGAGTTGGCTTCTTATGGTTCTTGGGCATCTTCCATTTTTTGGCCTTATGAACCCAAAACAAAACAATGATATGAGAATAACCTTTCAGCCCGCACAGTCCCTTTGCATATTTGGGCAAAAGTCGAATCTGTGAAGTATCCGTAGTCCATCCCGTGTGGTTATGAGGAATATCTTCCTGCTCTATATACCCTGAATGCACGTGTCCTATAGGTCTAACTGTGAACGACCCCAACGTGGCTGTATCCGATTTACTGTTTATTACTTTCATATACCGCCTTTCCTTCGTTTGACGGATATACCTGCCAACAATCCCGCTGCCATTCCTAAAGCTATATTGATTATCGCGATACCTCCAACCGTCAGAGCCAAATGCTCGCCTGCCTGTGACATCGGCCGCATCAGAATTAACCAGAAAGATAAAGCCAGTAGAACCCTTGCTCCGCAAAGACTGCCGCCGGTCAGCAACAGGCTTAATCTTTGCGAGGGCTGCTGCCGGAAATACTGCCAGATAATATCTCCCAACACAGCTGCCAAAAGTGGTACCAAAATTGACATTGGCCAGTAACCGATAAATCCCGCTGCCAGTTTTGTGCTCACCTCAGCAACGCTCGCAACAGTCAGCGCGCCGAAGCGATCTATTCGAAGCAGAATCACCAGTAAAATAAACGTACGCGGCAGGGCGGTTATTATTGATCCTGACATTGGAACAGGCCAGGCCAGATGGAAAGTTCGGCCCAAAAACTGACTGACTCCCGCTAAAGCTATGCCTCCGGCAATCGCAAATGCTAATTCTCGCCAGGTCAATAAGCCGACCTTTTCTCTTATACCTGACAGTGTCAATTGCCTCGGATTCAATAAACTTGTTCGTAACATTTTTTACCTCCTGTCATAAATATTTTTATTTTCTTAAAACGCTCCCGGCGTTCTATGCCGAACGAATCGCACGCTTGTGTCGGTAAAAAGCACATTTCGGCCTCCGCCCCAGCCGCCTTTCTCCATATGTGGAAATATAGGTACATTTTTGCGGACCCAGTCACTCATAAGCCATCGGCTTGATGGCGAATCTTCCGTCAATAGATGTGGGTATTCGGACAGGCTCAATGGTAGCGGCATACGAGTATCTCGCTGGGTAATCGAGAAATATTTGTAACTGATATAATAACGCTCCCAGTTCTCGTCTGTATTTATAACCGAGTCACCGCCAGGCCCGCCGTATTCGTTACTTTGAGCATACGGCTCGACCGCCTCCGCACCCGGGCAGTAGAATATGTCTCTGTCGGCAGAATAGTCCGGCAAAAGACTCTGGACCAAAGCCGATTGAGGATTGCCGCACATTTCCTCAACCGGGTATTTACCGTTATTATCCATGGAATACATTTTCAGGCTGAATCCCAACTGCCGAAGATTACTTGCACAGACAACCCTGCGAGACTGCTCCCTGGCCCTGCCCAGCGATGGGAGAATTATTGCCAGAAGCGTTGATATGGTTGTAATAACTACCAGCATCTCGACAAGCGAGAAACCACCAAATAAAATGAAAAGTTCTCTATTTCGCTGACTTACCATATAATACACCTGCGATGCCCGGTTATATAATACTTCCGAATAAGCGCATAAGAATTACAATTTCGTGCTACGAAGTCAAGAGATAAATTCAGACTTTTTATAAAATTTATAATGTTGTAAAATAGCTGTTATGTTATTGTAATTAGGATTAAATAACAGGCTGTTTAACTATAACAGGAGCTTAAAATGACCCAGCTCGAAAGAATTGGAATTTCGCTTGAGAAGGATTTATTATTCAGTTTCGACAAACTGATAAAAAAACAGGGCTATCAAAATCGTTCACAGGCTTTCTGCGACCTTATCCGCCAGCAGATAAGCCGCGAAAAAATAAAAAACCCGAACTCAAAAGCAATCGCCTCCGTTTGTCTTGTCTATGACCATCACGCAACAAAATTGCTGCAGAAACTGACGCATTTGCAGCATACTCATCTATTGCAGACTGTCTGTTCAACACACGTTCATCTTGACAAAAATGATTGTTTGGAGGTAATTGTTCTAAAGGGGCGCGTATCGCAGATACACAAACTTGCAGAGAGCCTCCTGAGCCAGAAGGGCGTCAAACTCGGGAAAGTCAACCTTGTCGCTGCCGATTGAATTGGGATTTTTGTATTCTTTCATTGAATTGGCTATTCCGGCTTGACAAGCTGAACCCTCTTTTGCTTTAATATCTATGTTAGGGCGATTAGCTCAGTTGGATAGAGCGCACGGATCACACCCGTGAGGTCACAGGTTCGAGCCCTGTATCGCCCAGTAAATAAAATCCTTCCGTCATCCACTCCCGCTTTTATTGCTAATATCACGGCCAAATTATGAGACTTTCTGTTCTTTGTGAAAAAAAATTAAAAAAAACTTAATATTTCTATTGACTATTTCAAATAATTATTTAAAATATACAATAGAATTAAGGAACGTCTTATGGCAATTAGAAAAGATGGTGTAAAAAGCAGGGAAAAGTTACTTATAGCTGCTTCTGAAGTCTTTGCGGAAAAAGGTTACAGGGATACGGCAGTAGCTGAAATCTGCAGGCGAGCAGGAAGCAACGTAGCTGCCGTAAACTATCACTTTGGAAGCAAGGATGAGCTGTACGCAACGGTATGGCGAAATGCCTTTGAGCAGGCAATGCAGGTTTACCCCCCGGATGGGGCTTTACCCAACGATGCACCTGCTGAAAAACGGCTACATGCACTGATTCATTCCTCTTTGCATCAAATTCTCGACGATGGCAGGCTGGGGCGTTCGGGACAAATACTTTTACATGAAATGGCTGAGCCAACAGATGTAATTGAAAAGATTTTGCACGATTCAATCCGCTCTCTCAGGCAAAGAACAGAGCAAATTATAAGAGAGCTGTTGGGGCCGCAGGCAAGCGAGCAGGACCTGAGGTTTTGCGAGTTGAGCGTCGTTCATCAATGTTTCGCAATAGGATTTGCAAAGGGGCGCAATAAGCTGCCTCCTTTTCTAAAAAGTGACAAACCGCTCTTAGAGTTTATTGACGAATTAGCCGACCATATAACTGCCTTCTCACTGGCTGGTATTGCTGCTGTCCGCCGTAAGGCTTAAAAAAATAAGTAAGCGAAAATTAGTAAAACAGGGCTAATCAATGATACACCGAAACGAAGTTATCGATGTTAGAATTATTTTGTTGTTTATCTCAGCTTTGGTGCTGCTCGCACTAAACGGTTGTGCTCCGGTCGGGCCCGATTATGTTCCGCCCGGCACCTCGGTTTCATCAGCCTGGCATACTAAGCTTAAAGGAGGCCTGACTGCCGACGAAATGGACCCGCTGACACTGGCGCAATGGTGGACAACCTTCAACGACCCGCAACTATCGAGCCTGATTGAGCAGGCCGTAGTCGGCAACCTCGACCTGAAAGATGCCCGGGCGAGAGTACGACAGGCCAGAGCCAGCAGGGGCATCGCCGAAGCATCTATGTTTCCTTACCTTAACTTCTCTGGTTCTGACACCTGGACACGCAGCAGCAAAGATACCGGAACAGGCAAAACCAGCCAGCTTTACTCGTCAAGCTTCGATGCCGGATGGGAAATAGATATTTTCGGCGGCGCTCGACGTTCAATAGAAGCCGCCGAGGCAAGCTTGCAGGCAACACAGGAGAACTTACACGATGTACTTGTCACTCTGCTTGCAGAAGTAGCTTTGAACTATATTGAGGTAAGAACCTATCAGACACGTCTTGCCGCAGTGCAGGAGAACCTGGATGCCCAGAACGAGACTTACCAGTTAATCCTGTGGAGAAACCAGGCGGGCTTAAGTGACGAGCTTGCCGTACAGCAGGCACGTTACAATCTCGAAAGCACTCGTTCACAGATACCGTCTCTGCACACCGGTCTGGAGGAGGCAATGAACCGCATTGCAGTACTTCTCGGACAACAGCCGGGCAAAGTTCACGAAGAGCTGGAAAACGCCGAGCCTGTACCAGCCGCTTCTCCGCAAACTGCTGTCGGCATGCCGGCCGATATGATGCGCCGAAGGCCCGACATACGAAAAGCCGAGCGAGAGCTGGCGGCACAGACGGCAAAGGTCGGAGTGGCAACCGCAGACCTTTACCCGAAGCTTACATTAGCAGGCTCCATTAGTGTGAAAGCCGTCTCATTCGATAGGCTGATGAACAACCTGACCTCAACGGGCGATCAGGCATTAAGCGGCGGCCCAGGCGTTAGCTGGGCAATCTTCGATGCCGGAGCTATCCGCCAAAATATAAAGGTGCAGTCGGCAATTCAGGAACAGGCACTAATACAGTACGAATCCGCAATCCTGAATGCGCTGGAGGAGGTCGAGAATGCTCTCGTGGCATACGCAGATGAGCAGGACAGGAATTATAATCTGCAGCAGGCGCTCGAGGCCGCTCAATCTGCAGTTGAACTGGCGCAACAGGAATACCAGGCAGGCCTGACAGATTTCAGCAATGTCCTTGATGCACAGCGATCGTTGTTGTCGTTCCAGGATAATCTGGCCCAAAGCGACGGAATCGTTGCCTCGAACTTTATTCGGCTGTACAAGGCTCTCGGAGGCGGATGGACGTCTTTTGCTTCCGAAAAGAAATGATAAAATTTTTGCAGGAGAAATAAATGAAGGGTGAAAAAAAACCGGATTCGGCTACCGGTAAGATACTGGGAATTGATAAGCTTTCCGTCAAACGAATTCATCTTAAGCGAAAGTATATTATAGTCGTACTGCTCGCAGCATTGGTGATGTCTGTTGTTGTCTGGAAAAAAGTAAAAAAGTCCGACTCGATACAATTCAAAACACAGAAGGTTCAGCGGGGAGATATTACCGTCATTGTAACCGCCACCGGTACCATCAAGCCAATCAACGAAGTCGAGGTAGGCAGTGAGTTATCCGGTATTGTCGAAAGTGTTGAGGTTGACTACAACGACAAGGTCAAGGTCGGCCAGCCGCTGGCAAAGCTCGATACATCGAAACTTAATGCCCAGGTAACGCAATCCAGGGCGGCTTTTGAAGCTGCAGAGGCAAATGTCTTACAGGCAAAAGCGACTCTGAACGAAACCGGCAGTAAGCTTGAACAATATAAAAAAGTGCGAGAATTAAGCGATGGCAAGGTGCCGTCACAGACCGAGTTTGATGCGGCACAGGCAGCATACGACAGGGCCAGAGCGGATGTGGCAAGTGCAACGGCCGCAGTCTCGCAGGCAAAGGCTGCACTCGAAGCCTACCAGACTGACCTCTCAAAAGCTGTTATTCGCTCTCCCATTAATGGTATCGTCCTGACACGAGATGTGGAGCCAGGGCAGACCGTGGCAGCGGCATTTCAGGCACCGGTTCTATTCACATTGGCCGAGGACCTTACTAAAATGGAACTGCACGTGGACGTGGACGAAGCCGATATCGGACAGGTCAAAGAAGGCCAGCAGGCAACATTTACCGTGGACGCTTATCCTAATCGCGATTTCGAGGCAAAAATCATCCAGACTCGTTATGGCTCACAGACCGTAGAGGGGGTTGTAACTTACGAAACTGTGCTAAAGGTTGACAATACGGATTTGTCACTCAGGCCGGGAATGACAGCAACCGCCGACGTTATAGTTATGAAAATCGAGAACACCATACTGGTGCCGAACTCGGCACTGCGTTTCACAATGCCTGCTGATGAAAACGAAGGTGATTCCGGCGGTTTTGTTAATAAATTATTTCCTCATCCGCCTCGAGAGGAAACAAAACAGAAGAACAGCGACGTCAGCAACAGTAACCAGCAGCTCTGGGTATTAAAAGATGGCAAGCCGGTTGCCATTCAGGTAACCACCGGCGCAACCGATGGTGTTATGACGGAAGTATTAAACGGTGGAATCGAGCAGGGAATGCTCGTGCTGACCGACGTCATTAGTGAAGGCAGGTGAGTATGGCCAAAGCGAGCAAAAACGGCAATCAAACTCTCATCAAACTGTGCAAAGTCAGCAAGATTTACGGCTCGGGACAGGCAGCTATGTACGCCCTTAGAGGCATTGATATGCAAATCAGGCAGGGCGATTTTGTTGCGATAATGGGGCCGAGCGGCTCAGGAAAATCCACCTGCCTGAACATTCTCGGCTGTCTTGATACGCCGAGCGATGGAACATATGTTTTCAGGGACATTGTTGTTAACGAGCTGAACCACAACCAGCGGGCGATGCTTCGGCGCCACTATCTCGGGTTTGTATTTCAGGGATACAATCTTCTAAACCGTACCTCCGCCCTGGAAAATATTGAGCTGCCGTTAATCTATAGAGGCATCCCTGTCGAAGAAAGGCAATCGCGAGCTGCTAAGGCACTCGATGAGGTCGGCCTTAAAGGTTGGGAAAAACACACGCCGGGCGAACTGTCGGGAGGTCAGCAGCAGAGAGTTGCTATCGCACGTGCTATCGTGACGGAACCGGCATTACTGATGGCGGACGAGCCGACAGGCAATCTTGATACCGTTCGAAGTCACGAAATTATGGAGCTGCTGGAGAAATTGAACCGGCAGCAGGGCATTACAATCGTAATGGTCACACACGAACAGGATATGGCGAAATATGCGAAACGAATCATTCATTTTCTGGACGGACTGATACTGTCGGATAATAAAAACAGAAGGGCAGAATAATGCTGTGGAACACATTCATTCTGGCACTGCGTGAAATCAGACGGCACGTCCTGCGTTCGATGCTGACCATTCTCGGTATCGTCATCGGGGTGGCATCGGTAATAATAATGGTGACATTGGGAAGCGGTGCCACCGTTCAGGTTACAGAACAAATATCGAGTCTCGGCAGCAATTTGCTGATGGTCAGCCCCGGAAAAAGGCTTGGCCCGGGCCGGGATTCAACCGCGACGCCGTTCGAAATGGCCGATGCCGAAGCCATTGCCAGAGAGGTCAGTTCAATTGCTGCTGTAGCGACATCCTCAACAAAGCCCGCAACAGCTGTATTTGGAAATGAAAACTGGTCGACCACAGTCACCGGTACCACAAACGAATACTTACAAGTACGCAACTGGTCTATGGAAAACGGCAGGGAATTTACCGATGGTGAGCTGCGCGCCGGTTCTGCTGTTTGTATTATAGGAGACACTGTTCGCGAAAAATTGTTCGCAGGGCAGGAAGCTCTGGGACAAAGAATCCGCCTGAAAAAACTCTCTTTCCAGGTAATCGGTATATTGAAGGCCAAAGGTCAGAGCACTATGGGCACGGACCAGGATGACATTGTGATGGTCCCGATACGAGCCTTCCAGAGGCGTATTTCAGGAAATAAAAACATCAGCCTTATTCAAATTTCGGTCAGTGACGGTGCATCCACCGAGAAGGTACAGAAGCAGATCGAGAGTTTGATGCGAGAGCGTCGTAATGTTTCTTCGAACGAGGAAGATGATTTTCACGTTATGGATATGAAGGAAATTGCCGCTATGCTTACGGGAACCACGCAGGTGCTTACCGCTTTACTCAGTGCCGTCGCCGCCGTCAGTCTTATTGTCGGCGGAATCGGAATTATGAACATTATGCTCGTATCCGTCACGGAGAGGACAAGGGAGATTGGTATCCGCCTTGCCATAGGCGCTCTCGAGCGGGAGGTGTTGTTGCAATTTCTCGTAGAGGCCGTGGTACTGTCTTCTGTCGGAGGCCTGCTGGGAATCGTACTGGGCCTGTTGACAAGCGCGGGGCTTAAAAGTGTGCTGGGAGTTCCATTCGTGTTCAATCCGGGAATTGTAATTATCGCTTTTTTATTCTCAGCTGCGATAGGTGTGATTTTTGGTTACTTTCCTGCGCTCAAGGCCGCTGGTCTCGACCCCATTGAGGCACTACGCCACGAGTAAGCAGGACAAACATCATCTGCTTCAGATATTGACCGGTTACTGCAAAGTGATATCTTTCCGTTTTCTGCCCATACTGCGAACTTCGTCCAAAAACGGCGTGCTTTTTCTCTCTACGCATTCAGCCGCATATAGATACATCGCTGCAGACCAGCTCTGCCAGTCTTCACCGCACGCTTTGCCGTCCTGCGCACGATGCCATTCATTAAAACCAAATTCTACATCCGCACCTCGCTTCTGTCTGATAAGCTCCGTCAGAGCTACGAGTTTTTTCTCCGCAAGATGAATCCTGCCCGCCGCTACCATGGCCGCTATATAAAATCCGCATACGAATGGCCACACACCACCGTTATGATATTCACCCGGCTGATTATATTTTTGGTATCTCGGCAGCCAGTCAGGGTCACCAGGCCTGACATAAGGGAAAAAGTTCGGCGGCAAATCAATTGCCAAATCCTCATTTCTCTGTAATCCCTCACATTCAGCCTCAACCCAGTTGATAAGCCTTCTTGCTCTGCTCGGCGACGCTATACCTGACAAAATCGCCAGACTGTTGCCTAACAAATCGAACCGCTCGCTGCGATATACCTTATACGACCACAAGGCATAATAAGGTTTATTCCTCAGAACCAGACCCTCGTGAACGTGTCGGTTTTGCCTGTCACCTATTACCGTAAAATGTCCCATCCCCTCACGCAGACGCGATGCTCTTTCGTGTTGTCCCCAAAGACGCAAACAGATATAAGTCAGCGTATTCACATATAATCCGTAACCCAGTACCCACTGCTCGTCCCGCCAGTCGCTTGTAGGAAGCTGTGAAACCAGAATCCGGTCCGACGGGCTTCTATACTCCATCCACAAAAGTGACTTTTCTATCGCCTGCTTTACAAACTCTTCCTCGCCTGTCGCCATTTTCCACAGGCCCGCACCAATCAAAAACAAAGGAGTGCAGTCGCTTGAGCCCCTGTCATTAGGGTCATTAACAAGAGACGATATGTGGCCCAGCCTTGATTGGTTCTTTGATAGCGTCTCAAGTACACGGCGAAGAGACTTTTTTAATTTGTCATTTCCGGAAACCAGAACAGCCAGCGACGAAATCATCAAATCTCTCGTGTAAGGTTCAGGATAACCCCAGCCTGCTACACGCGGAAGTTTCCGGTACGGGCCGTGATTATTATGAAGCAGAACCTTCAACGCCGCCGCTTTCGCCTGTGCTATCAATTTTTTGTACTTTCTTTTCATATTAACTTATGCCAAGCCTTTCGCTGACTAACTGAACGAATTTCTTCGCTATCACCCGGTAATCGAAGTTTGCAACAGCTCTTTTTCTTCCTTCCTGTCCCATTTGATTTCTAAGCTCGCGATTCTTCATCAGCTCAAGCAGGTATTTCGCTATGTCGTGGATACTTGCCCTGTAATCGACTATTCGAGGCCTCTTAAAAACTACTTTGCTGCCCGGTTCATAACCCGACTCATCTCCGAGAGTGACCTCTCTTAATCTTATCTCCTGTGCAACTTCCGCCAGATATGCTGTTTTGCCTTGAACTAAGGTATCAAGCATCCCCATTGCCTTTATCCCTATGACAGGCTTGCCGCAGGCATTTGCTTCTATCTGTATCATCCCGAAACCTTCCAGCCGGGATGGTGCCGCATATATATCACAGGCCGCAAGAAGATATGGCATAAAGTTACGCGATACCCTGCTCGTAGTATATACCACGTTTTTTTCAATCCCGAGATGAGTAGCAAGCTGCAAATCTACGAGATTCTGCTCTTCCGTTCTCGGCTGCGGCCAGACCTTGCACACATACTTCCAGTCCGGAAGCTGAGTATCATTTAACGCCAGTGCCTGCATAACCTCCTGTGCCCCTTTTGACGCAGCGTCACCGCCGACCGTAAGTATCATTATCTGCTCCGGCGAAACGCCCAGAGACTCACGTACCGTAGTAACCTTTAGGTCATTGGAATCACGCGGCGCAAATGCATCGGTATCGCAGCCGACATGCAGAACCTCAATGTTTTTCCCGCTTAAGCCGTCGCGCATATAAATCTTTTTAACCCAGTTGCTTGTTACCAGTATCAATGGCAAATCCTCGAGTATCTCTCTGTAGTTGGCCATATAACCATCGGCGACCATCCACGGCACCGGCAGAACTCCGTATCGCTTCGGGTGCAGAACAATATGGGGACAATGTCCCCAGTAGCCGACCCCGAGCACCACGTCCGGCTCGAACCAGCGGTAATACCATTCTTTCTCCTGAGCCGACTCGAAGTTCACCGCATGCGCATCCACTCCCATCTCTTTTAGGCCCCTGAACAGCAAATCACCCTGCGTCGCCAGACCTCCGGGAGATGGCGGATAATCGTACGAAACTAAAACCTTCATTTTAAACCTGACCTTTCAAGTTTTCTTTATATGCCGGAACGCTTCAGCATTTGGGCACGTTCTGGCTTCAAAACTTTCTTCTGCAAAACCGTAAAGCTCGGTTATTATTTTATATTTCCTTTGCAATATGTCATCTGTCAAATGCACATAAATATCTGAATTCTCAATAGCACGGGCAAGGTACGCTCCGCCGCCGTCCTCGTATGCAAACGACCATACGTTGCCGGCTCCCAGAAGACCCGCCCTGTACAAATCCGCCACCGCCTCAGCCGTTTCCTCGTGCCTCAAATGCCGCGTGTACTCACCTTTGATACTGTGAGTTATCACGAGGTCATAATTTGATTTCCCCAAGAGATTCATAATCGTTTTTTTTACAAGCTCTTTATCTAATGGATTTTGTTCAGGCCCGTCGTCAAGGTCGCCCATCGCGCCTTCCGCACCATATTCTCTTAGGACCCTGAAAAATTTCGCTCGCCTGTCCGCATCACTGCGCCTGCATAATGTGACTATTGTCCACTTCGCCTCGGGATGCATCAGAATCGTACCGCCCGCCCACAACGTCTCATCGTCCGGATGTGCTGCTACTAAAGCACAGCTTTTGTCCGCCCAGCTTGAATCAATCTTTACATAATCAATCATAAAATGCCGCGGTCACGCAACGGCCCAAACAAGCAAAAATACTTCTTTTACCCACCCGAAACCGGCCTAAAAATATTACCATCAAACTACAAAATCAACCAGTAAAATAAACCAAAATTTGATTGCCTTATCGCCCTTTATCGAATATTAATTGACAAAAGGAAATGAACGGTACAGCAAAAAATCAGGTAATTCTCACACACATCCAGAAAATCATTGGCCGCCGTATGCTCGAATCCAAACGGACCAAGCCCTGTTTTTACATCGAGGCCAGAGCTGATGTAACCGATCTGATGGCCGTACGGCCGAAATTGAGAAAGCAGCTCGGCGTCAAAATCACTACAAACGCCTTTTATATCTACACCCTCGCTCTTGCCGTCGATAAATATCCGCTTATGGTCGGTTCTCTCGAAGCTGACACAATCAAAATCGCCGATTCCGTCAACGTAGGCTTTGCTGTTAATGCCTCTCACGGCCTGCTCGTGCCTGTGCTAAAAAACGCAGACAAAAAAAATCTCGCCGATATAGCCCGGCAGGAACAAATCCTCACCGAAAAGGCCCGCAGCAATGAGTTGAGCCTCGACGACGTACAGGGTGAAACCATAGCCCTGAGCAATCTCGGCGCATACAACATCGATTCCTTCATAGGCATTGTCCCTCCGCCTGCCTGTGCAATACTCGCCTTCGGCAATGTCATCCCAGCAGTTGTCGCCAGAAACGGTAAAGCTGTTTCACGGAAAATTCTCACCCTTAACCTTGCCGTTGACGGCAGAATTGTCAGTCATACCTATGCTGCCAAATTTCTAAGCCTGATAAAGCAAATGCTCCAAAACCCCTCACAATAGTTTAATTGCAAAAACCCCTTAAAGCTTTTACTGTGTACTCTCGCTGTCGATGTTTTCTTTTTGTAATGATGCCTGACTAACCTGTGTTATGTCAGTATTTTTTTGCTGACTTACGATTTCTTTGATTTCTATCGGTGCAGCTTGCCCGGAAACTGCCTGCTGTTCTCCTTTTGATTCGACGGTTTCTTCTTCACCTTGCTCGTCAGCTTTTTGCTCCTGCTCCATCTCAGCCGGTTCCGGTAATCGGCCGGTATGTATAATTTCCGCTACCGCTGCGTAATCCTGGGCACCGTGACAATTCTTCTCGTACTCAAAAATCGTCTTGCCGTAGCTCGGAGCCTCTGCCAGCTTGATATTCCTGCGGACACTGACCGGCAGAATCTCTGCCTGCGACCACGCATAGCCGGCGCCGCGAGCGCTCGTCAAAAACTGCTCGATATCCGCCTTGACTTCGCCTGTCAGCGAAGCCCTGCTGTCGAACATACAGAGCAGCACCCATTTGACCTTAAGGTCCGGATTTATCCTTTTATTCACAAGCTCAACCGTTTGTAAAAGCTTGCCGAAACCCTGAAGCGCCAGAAAATGAGGCTGTATCGGTATCAATATCTCGTCTGTCGCAGCTAATGCATTTAACGTTAAGAGCCCCAGCGAAGGGGCACAGTCGATAATCAGGTAATCAAATTCCTGCTCACTTGCCTCTATCGCCTCTCGAAGGATTGTCTCTCTGCCGACTATGCTCACAAGCTCGCTTTCTGCGCCGACAAGGTCGATATTAGCCGGCATCAGCCAAAGGTTCGCCCGAACCGGCATAAGTGACTCGTCGAACTTCGCCGATTGAGTCAGAAGCGCATACGAGCCGTTCTTTGCTTTCTCCGCATCAACGCCGAAATGTATCGTCAGATGTGCCTGCGGGTCAAGGTCGATAACCACAACCTTCAAACCCATCTGCACAAGACCCGCAGCCATATTAACTGCGGTAGTTGTCTTGCCTACTCCCCCTTTTTGATTCAGTACCGATATCTTTCTCATCGCATCCAATTCGGTTTAGCTTTATTGCCCGGTCCTGGTATTTTGAGCCTCTATCTTCCTCAAGGCCGCATCGAGAACTCCGTTTATGAATGATGGTGACTTCTCACCGCCGAACTTCTTGGCAAGCTCTATTGCCTCATTGATTACAACCTTTGGAGGAATATCGTTGCAGAATTTCAACTGGTACACTGCAAGTCTTAATATGCTTTTATCGACGAGACTCAGCCGGGACAGACCCCACTTTATTGTTGATTCTCCTATAAGCTTGTCGCACTCTTTGACTTTCTCCCAGGTCTGCCTGCACCATTTCGACGCCAGTTCAACACTAATTTCTTCCTGCGAATTCTCAGCAAAAAAATCATCTATACGCTCAAGCAGCTCTGCTCCCTGCACCTCAAGCTGATACAGGCCCTGTATCGCCAGCTCTCTGGCACGCGTCCTTTTATCCACTGCCGGACCTCGAATTTGTATATCCCTTAATAATTTACCCGTGCAACTGCTCGGCGAATACTGCAAAATCACACTCAAATCTGGCTCATAACGCTTACCATTTCCATCGCTGCCTTCGCTGCATCTGTTCCCGCGTTGCCCATCTTCGTTCCTGCTCTTTCCACTGCCTGCTCCAACGTATCGCACGTCAGCACGCCGAATATTGCGGGCACCTCACCCTCGTAATTAATCTGTCCTACCCCGCGTGAGACCTGCTGACAGACATACTCGTAATGGCTCGTCTGTCCGCGTATCGCGGCGCCGAGGCATATAACCGCACCGTATTTGCCGCTGCCTGCAAGTTTCTTCGCAGTCTGTGTAATCTCGCATACACCCGGTACCCAAACTACCGTTAGCTGTTCATCCGATGCCCCGTGTCGGGCAAGGCAGTCTATTGCTCCGCCTAATAGCCGGCTCGTTACAAACTCGTTGAACCGGCTGACAACTATGGCATAATTTACTTTTCCCGCTGTTAAATGACCCTTTATTTCCTTAGCCATACTTCTTTCTCTCCCAAAATCTGACTCTATTATCTAATCTTAAATTGCTTTGTAGAAGACACTTTTACTGTCATTCCCGCGAAAGCGGTAGTCCATTTCTTTGAAGGCTTAGATTCCACATCAAGTGTGGAATAACAGCCTAACAAGTTTCTTTGCTACAAAGCAATCTTAAATCAGTTTTGCCTAAGTTTAATTGCCAATCACAAACCCGTTATTATAAGACTATCGAACGCACCTTTCCAGAAAAACACTCTTCCTTAAATCCCCCCAACTCATCGTAAACTTGTCAAAATATGCGGTTAACTTTCTTAATTGTAAGAGCTTATAAGGAAAATTACCAGCAAAATTTTCGAACCATCGAAAAAGACAAAACCTGACAAAAATCAGCTAACCTGCCGGCCGCCTATAGGCGATAACCTGTGGGGAACGGTTTTTTAACTTAAACCACAGGGATTACATAAACTTATGCTTTTTGATGAAATGACTTTTGGCGGCTATGACCAGGCCGAAAAAAAGGCCATAAAGGCCTTTCAGCTCTATGAGAATGGAAAGATTGAGCAGGCCATTGCAGAAATCGACAAGGCACTGGAAATAAATCCGGCAAATTCATCCTGGCACTTTGACAAGGCTCTTGCTCTCGATTCCTCAAGCCGTTTCGAGGATGCGATAAGCGAATATGAAATAGCCCTGTCTCTGAATCCGGATGACCTCGAAATATTAAATTCTCTCGCCGTCGATTATACAAGAATAGGCTACTATGACCTGGCCATTACAACCTTTGAACATATACAAAAACTTGACCCCGACTTCGAGCCCTGTTATTGCAACCGCATCATTGCTTATACCGAAATGGGCCTTCACGACCTCGCAGAGCAGATGTTTTATCTCGCTCAGCAGATAAATCCTGACTGTCCTTTGTGCTACTATAACATTGGAAACAGCCTTTTCATCCAGCGCAAGTTCAAAAAAGCAGTCTCCTGCTGGAAAAAAACCGCACAGCTTGACCCCGCACACCCGCAGATACACTATCGTATCGCACAGGCATACCTGGCTCAGGATGATTTTGAGAATGCAAGAAAATACTTCCTGCAGGAGCTTCGGGAAAACCCCGGCAACATCGATGCCATTCTCGATTTCGGCCTGTTTCTGCTCCAGACCGCCGACCTCGAATCGGCAAAGGAAAAATTCAATAGAATCCTCGAGCTCCAGCCGGATTTCGCACCTGCCTTTTTTTACCTCGGGGAAATTGCTCTAAATAATAACGATTTCCAGAAGGCCTCTGAACTTTACAAAAAAGCTCTCGAAATTGATGCCGCACTCGTCGGCCCGAGGTATCGGCTGGCAATTTGCTGCCTGAACACAAAGGATAAAAATAAGGCAAAGGCCTATCTGCTTGCGGAATTGCAGCTCACTCCCGGACATCCCGATGCTCTTGTCGCTATGAGCTCGATGTTCCTCGACCTTGGTGAAATCGACTGCGCTGCAAATTGCTTATTGAGAGCAATCGACCTCGATTCCACCTGCGCCGACGCCTATTATTATCTCGGATGTATAGACATTATAAGAAAAAGATTCGAAAACGCCGCACTCCTCTTTTTAAGCGCACTTGATATCGACCCGCAGCACACCGGTGCCCTGAAAAACCTCACCTGCCTTTATCTCAAAGCCTCGAAATTCGGCCAGGCCGACGAAAATCTCCGCAAAGCACTAAAGCTGGCTCCCGACGATAAACAGCTTAAAAAACTCGCCCGAGCTCTTGCCTTTAGAAGATTTGCTCAAAACATTACTGATTTCCTGTCCCGCCTGAAACCCTCACTCAAAAGATAACTCTAACACCATCGATACCTGCCGAAATTCAGTTCTTTAATTTTCAGCCCCGGTTTCCTTAATTCTTTCTTCTCACTTCTCCCTTGAGCTCTCTGTTTTCAAATACCTATTTTTCTTGCAACACCAACGGATTACGATATACTGTACAATTTCAAAAATAATGGCAGGCTAACGATTTGGAGTAAGACTATGAACCTTATCAAATGGTTTCGAAAGAATCAGACAAAAATAATGGCCGTTGTTGTCGTAATATTACTCATCGGCTTTATCGGCGGCGCCGCGCTTCAGCAAATTCTCGAGCAGTTAGGTGGGGGCCGAAAAAAGCTAATCGCCTACTACGGTGAAAATAAAAAAATTACCATCTCCGACTATGAACGCGCCTATCGGGAGCTGCAGACACTCAAAATACTGAAAGTCCCTGTTATGCTCAGAAATCTGCCCCTGTTTACGCAATCCTATAAGCGGGTGCTCAACTTAAATACCTTGTTTCTCGCGGATGTGCTTTTTTCAGACACAAGCATCTCGCCAGCATCTTTCGCGTATATCAAGCAGATAAGAGCTGCTCAGGCTTATACCATAAGCGACGAGCAATTAAACGAAACCTACAAATATCCCGATTCCGGCGTAACAATCTGGTTCCTGCTCAAAAGCGAAGCCGAACAGGCCGGAGTCAACACTTCAATCGAAGAAGCTAAAAGTTTCCTCGTAAGGTTGATTCCCCAGCTTTTCGAAGGCGCAAAATACAAGCAGGTAATGGATTATATTATAAATCCGCCCCCGCGGTCGCAAAGCGTCGGTATCCCTGAAAAAGAAATACTCCAAACCTTCGCCAGACTCCTGGACGTCATAGATTATTCGCAATTAATATGCTCAAGTGAAAATGTCACCGAGCAGCAGATAAAATATGACGTCTATCTCTCGCAGCAGACTATTGATACCGAATTCGTCAGAATCGCAGCCTCCGTTTTTACCGATGACATCGAAGAGCCGAACGATCCTCAAATCACAAGTCAGTTCGAAACGTACAAAGAATTCATCCCGGGACGTCCAACCGATGACAATCCCTGCGGCTTCGGTTATATGCTGCCCGACAGAGTTGCTCTGCAGTACATCGTTGTAAGCCTCGAAGACATCGAACGGGTAATCGAAAAACCAACACAGCAGCAGGCTCTGGATTTCTATCAAAGCAACAGGGACAGATTTACTCAGCAGGTCCCTTCCGACCCCAACGACCCGAACAGTGCACCGACTACTCGCATTCAGACCTATCCCGAAGTTGCAGCCCTGATACTTGAAAAATTAAAGATAGACAGGATAGAATCGAAGGCGAACGAAATCCTCCAGAAGGCCAAATCACTTACAGAGGCCGAATTCGAGGCGGACACCGGCTCCGGCAAAATTACGAAAGAGCAGTTCGAAAAAATCGCCGGTAACTGCAAAAACTCTGCAGACAGGCTCAGCGAAGAGTACAAACTAAAAATCTACACCGGCCGTACAGGCCTGCTCAGCACCACTGACATTCAGAAGGACGAATATCTCGGAGGCCTTTTCCTCGAAGGTTACGGATACAATCCCCTGTATAATCCTAACAGAATCTGGCTGAATAGAATCGTCTTCGCTGTGGACGAAATCGCAACCAGCAGGCTCGGAGTTTTCGATGTCCAGAAACCGCAGATGTTCGAAAACATCGGACCGTTAAAAGATATCTCCGCTAATATAAGGGCTCTCGTCCGCATCGTACAGGCCGAAAAAACCGCGCCGCCCGAAAACGTTAATCTCACCTTCACAACCGAAACCCTCAGCCTTGATGAGCCGAACAATCAGGATGACCAGAATCTTTTCTCGGTAAGGCAAAAAGTCACCGAAGACCTCAAAAATCTGGCTGCAATGAAAATCGCAAAGCAAAAAGCTGATGATTTTAACGCTCTCGCCGCAGAAACCGACTGGCAAAACGCCGTAAATAAATTCAATCAGCTCTATCCCACGCCCGACAGCAACGAAGCTGACCCGAATAATTTCAGACTGATTACGAGTACCGGTATCCCCAGAATGACGAATATGCAGCTTAAAGTCTTCATTGAAAACGCCGCCGGCAATCCGGGCCTGCAGCCTCTGCTCGATAACCTTCAGGAGCAAAACCGCCTTATCGAAAAGCTTTATTCTCTCGTCCCAACCGATGCAAACGCTCTGCCTACTCCCGCGCCTCCTGTCGAATTCAAATCCCAGATGAGCTATTACTGCATCAAAAAATTGACTATAAACCTTATCAACCAGGGCATCTACGAAGCTGAAAAGGCACCAAGAATGTATGAGCAGGACATCGCCCGCTCACAATCGATAGCCGCCGTACATTTTAATCCCGGATATATCCTGGAGCGTATGAATTACAAACAAGCCGGCAGCCGCACTGAGCCGACACCCGATGCCAATCAGCCTGCTGAAACTGAGGCAGGTACATTATGAAACAAATGCAAAAACAATTATACCCTTTCTATCTCGTTCTCATCGCTCTTGCAGGCTGGATAATACCCGGTGCAGGCTATTTCCTGCTCGGTGAGAAAAAAAGGGCAATTATAATTTTTATTGCAATCACTCTGACTTTCACAATCGGAATTTATATCGCCTCTGTTAATATAATAGATTACGTCAACGCAAAAGCCTGGTTCGCCGCACAGGTCATAAACTCTCCTCTGGTCATATTTCTCGGCTCAATCTCCACCGCCGCAGTTAACCCTGTCTATGGCAAACCTCACGATATAGGCCAGATATACACAGGCATCGCGGGCCTGCTCAATCTCTTATGTATCGTAAACTCGGTCCATTTCGGCTATACCAGAGCGATCAAACCTGTTGGAGGAATCTCGTAAAGTGATTTTGCACGAAATAATTGCCGGCTTCACTCATCCGATAAACATCGGCTCGACTCCTCAGTCTATGTTCTGGCTGTTCCCTCTTGCCGTTGCCGGCGTTATTGTTTACAAGGCTATGAAAATCAAACAAATCACTCTCAGCCGTTTTGTGAAGGAATTCGCCGCTCTCTTTTTATTCCTCATAGGCCTGCTCATTCTAATAACACTCGCAATATACGCAATAGCACTAATCGCAACCACATAGCATAACCATCCTGGCCGTTATGTAGCACGGCCATCTTGCCCGTGTATCCCGCCCGTGCCTAAAATTCAACATTTTCCCTCATTTTTCCTTGCTCTCTTCTTGGGCATAATGATTTTAAGAAAAACCCGCTAACAGTTTTTGGTTCATAGTTTGTATTCATTCCCCTTAGATTTCTTTACTTTTTAATAATCTGTGTAAATCCGTGTCTAATTAATTCGTGATTAGATTTTTTAACTATGTTGACAAGTTTCTCTTTTGCTTTTATCATGATTAGGTACTGGTTATTATAAAATTCTGCTGCCGGGAAAATACCGTGAAAATTATAGTTTTTATTCCTGCTCGTTACAGCTCTACAAGATTTCCTGGTAAAGTTCTCGCTAATGATACCGGCCGATTTCTCATTCAGCACACCTACGAGAGAGCTAAACTCGCCAAACTGCCGGATGATGTCCTCATTGCCGCTGATGATAAGCGCATCCTCGAAGCAGCCGAAACCTTCGGTGCCGATTGTGTTATGACGAGTCCCGATTGTAAAAGCGGCACCGACCGCATCGCTGAAGCCGTAGCAGAACTGGATTACGACATCATTATCAACGTGCAGGCCGACGAGCCGGAAATAGACCCCGCATATATTGACCTGCTCGCCCGGATTTTGCTCGATAATCCCGATGCACCAATGGCCACACTTGCAGCTCCTTTTGAAAATCCCGACCAGATTACCGACCCAAACATTGTTAAGGTTGTAGTTACGAGCGACGAGCGACGAGCGACGAGCGACGCAGCCCATCGGGCGATATACTTTTCCCGCTTGCCGATTCCCTATGACAGGCAGAAGGGCGGTATAGGCCGAAAAGACTTGTACCTCAGGCATCTCGGCATTTATGCCTATCGAAAGGATTTTTTGTTGAAATTGACGAAGCTGCCGCAGACGCCGCTCGAAAAGACAGAAAAACTCGAGCAGTTGCGTGCAATTGAGAACGGTTTTGTTATTCTTGTTGCTCAGGTCGAGCGAACTGCTGATGGTATCGACACTCCCGCCCAGTACGCAGAATTCGTAAAACGTTACAAAAAGACTACGGAGAAATTGTAACCACGGATAAAAGTTAACCACGGATTTCACGGATTTACACGGATTTATTTCGATGACTTTGGTGTTCTTAGGATTTTTTGCTTTGAAAAGCAAGCTGTTCACACAAAAAATCCTTCGTCCACAAGAATGCTTTGCATTCTTACATAGTAAGTCATCGAAGAGATTAAACTTATTCGCAAATGCGAAGATTTCATTGCAAAACAAAGCCAAATTCGGGGAAAACAAAGCCAATTTTGGCTCAAAATTGGGTTTGAATTGGCTTTGTTTGGCTTTGTTTTTTGGGACTGATTTTAAGCACTAAAATTTCATATGTCCTTGTATAATAAGAAGTTGTGTCATATTGGACACTTAGTGAATTGGCTTTGTTTTGCATAAAAAGGTTTGATTTGTAGAGCTCTCTCGACAGATGTAGAGGTGTTTTTTGAGCAATTTGCTCAAAAAAAGTCGCTTGTCGCTCGTCTCTCGTCGCTGGATGGTGGAATTTTACCTGAAATAAAGGATTTTCGATACTGGATACTTCCGCCTTCGTCGAGACTTCGGAGGACAAGCGATACTCGTGATTATTAAACATCCGCTACTCCTTGTTAAGAAAGAGTTTACGAACTAAATTTTGACTTGGCCGACTGGCCGATGCTTGAGGAAATGTCCTCCCTACGTGTGTTTTCTAACACACAGAGGTATTGTATCAAAAAGGGCCGATTATTCAATAAAATAATAAATTTTTCACCGCTGAGGTCGCGGAGAACGCAGAGATAATTAAACACCGATAAACAAGGATTTTAGAAAGAAATTTTAGTTGATGTTTGGGGTGCTTAGAGAATAAAATAAACTGGTAAATATTAATAAAGATAAAGCGAACAAAATCTTCGTATATTAACATCAAGGATTTATTATGAGCATATTGGCCACTGAAAGAACAGCAAAGCCTTTTCTTAAATGGGCTGGCGGAAAGAAACAACTAATTTCTGAAATAGAAAAACGGCTGCCCGTTGAAATTGAAAATGGGCAAATTGATACATGCATCGAGCCTTTCGTGGGAGGAGGTGCGGTATTTTTTTTATATCGCTCAGAAGTATGAAAATATCAGTATAATTTATTTATTTGACTAACTTAGAAATCTGATCCAAAATATTTTTATGCAGAAGCAAAATATAGAATATACGAATGATGTGGAATTTCTGACGTTCCTAAATAAAGAGTTTGATAAAACAACATTAAATGCGAGTGTTGAGGAAATTGCGGAGTTTGCTTTCGGAAGTCTGAAAGAGGCAATCAAAGCATTTGAAATGAGAAGAAGTAATGAAAATTGAAGTGCTTATAAATCCGGCAATTGATATTTTCATGGGATTAGTTAAAAGCTCCAAGGAGCAATTATTTGCCAGTCCTTTTGTGAAAAACAATGTTACCCGCAAAGTAATAGAAATTCGACCTAAAGGATCACGGACATGCTTACTTACAAGTTATAAACTAACAAATTTTTACAGAGGTTCTTCAGATCTTGAGGCCCTTTCAGATTGCATAAAAAACAATATCGAAGTTAAAAGTTATTCAAAACTGCATGCAAAAACATATATCTTTGATTCAGAAAGAGCTATAGTTACATCAGCAAACTTTACATTAGGAGGGTGGAGAAATAATTACGAGTGCGGCATTTATGTTGAAGACAGAAAGATTGTAAAAAAGTTAAAAGAGAATTTTTTAGAACTTTTTGAAAACAGAGAAGAGTCGCCTGATGTAACTGAGGAGATTATTAAGATAACAACGAGAATCCTTTCAAAAGTTCCTAAGGAAAAGAAAATCAGGTTTGAAAAAACCGAGAAAGATATTTTTCCAGAGCCGGAAAACGATTTGTACGATGCAGGGATTAACACAATCACTAATACCCTTTCGGGATGGCGACTTGATGTATTTAGTGCCCTCTTGAAAATTCCGCAAAATATATTTGATTTAAAGACGGTTTATGAGTTTCAAAAAGGATTACAAAAACTTCATCCTGAAAATAAAAATATTGAACCAAAAATAAGACAACAATTGCAGCAGTTAAGAGATTTAGGTCTGATAGAATTTGTTCAGTCGGGAATTTACCGAAAATTGTGGAAAGAATGATTTATGAACTCTTAAATATTTATAAAAACAGAAGGTTATCCGGTGAGTACGCAAAAAGTAAAAGTTGGTGATGCGAGAGATTTATCATTTTTGAAGGACAATTCTTTCGACCTTGTTTTAACACATCCACCTTATATGAATATAATAAAATATTCGGACGGAAAAATTGAGGCGGATTTATCGAATATTTCGAGCCTGCCGAAATTCTGCGATGAGATAGAGATTGTCGCCAGGGAATTGTTTCGGGTTTTGAAACCTGATAGATATTGTGCGATTCTAATAGGTGATACCAGAAAAGGAAAACATTTTGTGCCTTTGTCATTCAATGTAATGCAAAGGTTTTTGAAAGCAGGATTTGTACTGAAAGAGGATATTATCAAGGTTCAACATAACTGCAAATATACAGAGCGATGGCGAGGTAAAGCCAAAAAAGACGGTTTCTATTTGATAATGCATGAGCATTTGTTTGTATTTCGTAAGCCAAAGGAGGGTGAAGATTTAGGGCGTATAAGATGGAGCATAGGTTGAAACTGTAGTCGTACTGCGTGGTACGAGTAGAGTATTGTGAAAGCCTCCGCTACAAGCGACTAAACTAAAAGAAAAAAGCAACCCTGCCACGTGGTGCTAAAAAAAACAATCCCGCCATAGTGATGACGGGGCTGACCAATGACGAAAATGGATTCCCGCCTGCGCGGGAATGACCCACGCACCTATTTGAATCGTTACGGGGCAAGTAAAAAGAAATACAGATGGGCAGTCGGCGGTCATTTATCAGAATTAAAGCAAGGCAAATAGGTGCGGGGCTAAACAAAAAATCCGCGTTAATCCGTGCAAATCCGCGGTTAAATATAAACAACAAACCTGCCGTGATCCGCCTTCGTTGAAACTTCGTCGGACAGGAACGGCAGGCTAAATATAAAAGAATCTCTGTTAATCTGCGTAAATCTGTGCAATCCGCGGTTATTTTTTAATAGACGGGATTTACAAGATAATCCTGTTATCCTGTCAAATATTTGGCCTTGTTTTCGGCGGGGATTGGTGTAAAATGGCTGCAAAACAAAGGAGTGATTTTTATGGCGAAGGATAACAACCTACTGGCATCTCTAAGTGACGCATCAGCAGAAAGTGAATTCTTCTCTCCCATACCTGACGGCTACAAAAAAGGCAAAACCCGGTACTGCTTTGTCCTCGGCACGGTAATGAGCGGCTTAGGAAAAGGAATCTTCTCATCCTGCCTTGCAAAGCTTATGCAGGATAAAGGCCTGAAAGTCGCACCGATAAAGCTCGAAGGATATCTCAATATCGATTCCGGCACACTCAATCCGTTCCGTCACGGCGAGGTCTTCGTCCTTGACGACGGTATGGAATGCGATATGGACC
>CAYXGT010000007.1:0-49718 GCA_964464635.1 uncultured Pirellulales bacterium
GTGACAGAGTCAGCACTTTGGTAATCCTCGGCTCAAAAACTTTCCACTCTTCATCATTGACCTCAAGAGTTTCTTTGAGGCGCTCAGCCATCATTCTTTGCATATCTTCGCGATTAAATCGCTGCCCTTGACGAGGCCCTCCTTGAGGACCGCCCCCGGGACCACCACCCTGACCCGCAGGTACTGCAACTGCCTGCGATAACAGGCCCATAAACATAACGCCTGCGAGGCACATTACTACAGAAATTAAAGCCATCCTTTTGTTGAACATACTAAATCTCCTTAAAAAATGTTAAAAAAATGGTTCTATATCTTTACACAAAAAGCCTTTACATATTGTTAAGACGCGACAAAAACGCCGGTTATTGCATAAAAAGCTAAATTAACCTCAATTTTTCGCTGCTACAGCCTATTTATAACTGCCCTAAACGGAGCTACACCCCATAGAGCCCGCATATCCGTTATAAGAGTATTCGAGGATTCAAAAAAAACCGCAGAAATCAGCAGGGATTATAAATTCACAGGTACTTGGCGGCCAGCGAGATATTCTTTCATTTGCCGGATACTTATGGTTTCAAAATGAGTGATAGAGGCCATAAGGACGGCATCGGCACCGCCTTTGACAATGGCATCGTAGAGATGTTCGAGCCTGCCCGCCCCGCCGGAGGCTATTACGGGAATATTGACAGCATCACTGACAGCTTTATTGAGCTCGTTATCATAACCAGCCTGTGTGCCGTCGGCATCCATACTTGTTAAAAGTATTTCGCCGGCACCTGACTTTTCAGCCTCGACGGCCCACTTAACGACATCGATATCAGTCGGCTCGGTCCCCGCCTTCACACATACCTGCCAACCCGCAGCCTCGCCGCGAGGCGGGTGTCCATTTTTAACTTGTGAACGTCTCGCATCTATGGCAAGAACAATGCACTGATTACCGAAGCGCCCGGCTGCCTTAACAATTATATCCGTATTTTGTACAGCAGCGGTATTTATCGACACCTTTTCAGCACCGCTTCTCAGCAGCTCGTCTATCTGCTCGATGGTCTGGATTCCGCCGCCGACAGTAAAGGGAATAAAAACATTTTCAGCAACTCTTTCAACAAGCTCGACAATTGTCTTGCGGGAACGAATGGTAGCGGTGATATCAAGAAATACAAGCTCATCAGCGCCTTCATCCGAGTATCTTTTGCCGAGCTCAACGGGGTCGCCGGCATCACGCAGGTTAAGGAACTTTACGCCTTTGACGACTCGGCCGTCCTTGACATCGAGGCAGGGTATTATCCTTTTCGTCAGCATTAGCGTTTTCCTTTTTCACAAACAGAGACAAAATTTCTCAATACCTGCAGGCCTGCATTGCCGCTTTTTTCCGGATGAAACTGTGTACCATAAATGTTACCTTTTTGAATCGACGCGGGCAGCTCGAATCCATAATCGGTATAGGCTACTTCTGCGCTGCTATCTTTGACATCAGTGTAATATGAGTGCGCAAAATAGAAATGTTTCTCCATGCCGAGCCCTGCAAACAAATCCATACTCTCAGGCATCACAACTTTGTTCCAGCCCATATGCGGAATTACCCTTCCGGCAGGCAAACGCACCACGTCACCTTTAATAAGACTGAGACCCCTATGCTCACCATGCTCGAAGCTTTTCTCGAAAAGCAATTGATGACCGACACAGATACCAAGCAGAGGCTTGCCGGCAAGAGCGACTTCTTTTATAAGCTCAGCGAGACCGCCGAGAACACCAACAGCGTATCCAAATGCCGCCACCCCGGGCAGAACAAGACCTTCAGCAGCCTCAATCTCGTCAGGCCGGCTGCTGAGCCGGACTTCACAGCCGAGGTATCCAAACGCCTTACAAACGCTCCTGACATTGCCCACGTTGTAATCAATAACTACTATCATATTTAGTGCTCGGTTTCTTCAGTTTGTTTATAACAGATACTATATCTGATATTATTAACCGTTCAAACCAAATCTTCCAATAAGCAAATCTGATAAGACAGTTAAGCATAAATGAATTGCCGCATTATCAAAATCAGTCTATAATTATTATGGAAAATATAATTTTTTTCCGGCATAAAGGTTTTTCCTGTCGGCTCGATTTATCGATTATGGTACCGATGTTTTTGGCCGATTTATTTACTTTGAGGCACTGATAAGTTAAAGGGATATAAAAATGTGCGGAATAGTAGCGTACCTGGGCAAAAAGAGTGCTCAGCCGATTTTAATCGAAGGACTAAAACGGCTGGAATACCGCGGTTACGATTCAGCCGGAATAGCACTGCTCAGCGACGGCAAAATTAAAATTACAAAAACCAGCGGCAGAATAAGTGCACTGGAAAAAATTCTCGAAAAACCGGACAAAAAAGAGACTCTTGGTATCGGCCATACACGCTGGGCAACCCACGGCGAACCAAACACCACTAACGCACACCCCCATATAGACCATACAGGCAAAATAGCAATTGTACACAACGGCATCATTGAAAACTACGGTACCTTAAAAAAATGGCTTAAAAGTGAGCAGGTAGAATTCAAAACCGAAACCGATTCTGAAGTCGTAGCATCCCTGATAGGCTATTTCTATTCATTGAGCGAAAGTGACAAATCGGCTACAAAATCAACCAGCCAAAACAAATTCGAATGGGCTGTTCAGCAGGCAATTCAGAAAATCCACGGCACTTTCGGTCTCGCTATTATCTGTTCGGACCACCCCGACATGCTCATAGGAGCAAAAAAAGGTAGCCCGCTGATTCTGGGGCTCGGCGATGAAGAATATATCCTCGCCTCAGATGCCGCCGCTATCGTCGAGCATACAACACAGGCAATATACTTTTCCGACAACGAGATGGTAACTATCACAGCAGAAGGCTTTCATACTAAAACCATTGACAACATTGTAATCAGCAAAGATTTGAAACAGATAGAGTTTTCGCTGGAACAAATCGAGCTCGGAGGTTTCGAGCACTATATGCTCAAGGAGATTTTTGAGCAGCCTGAAGCCCTGAGCATCTGTATGGGCGGCAGAATCGACCACCAAAATAATAAGATTAAACTCGGCGGTATATCTTCATATTTTCGTGAGCTTACCCGTATAAAAAGACTCATCATAACCGCCTGCGGAACTGCTTTTCACGCGGCTCTGGTAAGTGAGTACCTCTTTGAGCAATTAGCGAGGATTCCAACTGAGACCGAATACGCAAGCGAATTCCGGTACCGCAATCCGATAATCGAAGACGGCACTTTAGTTATCGCCATAAGCCAGTCCGGCGAAACTCTCGATACACTCGCAGCAATCGAGCAGGCAAAGGAAAAAGGAGCAACCGTGCTCGGCATCGTTAACGTAGTCGGCTCGTCCATTGCAAGAGAAACCGACGCCGGTATTTATCTGCACGTCGGACCGGAAATCGGCGTAGCCAGCACCAAAGCTTTCACGGCACAGGTGGCGGTCCTGACAATGCTTGCCATCGAACTCGGAAGAAGAAAACATATCAGCAATACCGAAGCTGCCCGATATATCGAAGAGCTTTCCAAAATACCTGAGAAAATAAGCAAAGTGCTTGAGCAATCCGAACATATAAAGAAAATTGCCCAGGCCAATATCGATAAAGAGAACTGGCTCTTTTTAGGCAGAGGTTTTAATTATCCGATAGCACTCGAAGGTGCCCTGAAACTAAAGGAGATAAGCTATATTCACGCAGAGGGCCTGCCGGCGGCTGAAATGAAGCACGGCCCGATTGCATTAATTGCAAACGGTATGCCCGTAGTTTTCGTCGCAACCAAGGGGCCGCAATACAACAAAATTATGGGCAATATTGCCGAGGTCAGAACCCGGGGAGGCAAAATAATTGTTGTCGCAACAGAAGATGATGAAAATATTAAACAATATGCCGACCACCTGATACCCGTGCCGGATGTGCCAGAGATTTTACAGCCGTTGATAACAGTCATACCGCTTCAGCTGCTTGCATACCACGCTGCTGTAATTCGCGGCTACGATGTGGACAAGCCAAGAAACCTTGCAAAAAGCGTTACAGTCGAATAAACTATTGATATGATTTCAACAACCAAAACGCCCAAAACCCCTCACCGTCATTATTATGTTCGGCTGCAAAAAAAATTTGGATTTACACTGATTGAGCTGCTTGTAGTCATCGCGATAATAGCACTTTTAGTCAGTATATCATTGCCATCGCTCGGAAAGGCAAAGTCCGCAGCAATGCGCATTAAGTGCACAAACAATCTAAAACAAATTGATATTGCCATACATTTGTACCTGAATGCAAACGACGATACTTATTTATGCGCCGATGACCCCCTGCCGGAAGGCTACTGGCTCTGGATGGGACGCGGCTGGCGCAGATTTATCAAACCTTATCTTCAAAGTAAAATCGACCCGAACAATCCCTCGGTGCTTATATGTCCGCAGGACAAAATCAGCAAAGAAGAATACGAATCCACAAGTTATGCTTATTCGATGGCATTTTACCACAGCCCTCAGCAAATAGATTCACTAAGCAGCCCGAGTGACACTTATCCACCTGAGATTGCCCAGCCTTCGGTCCGGCAGGGAAGCTGCGATGTGGCAAGGCCGTCAGGCAAAATCCTGGTCGGTGAATGGCTGAGTAATCATTACCGCTTAAAGGTTAAGGACCCCGGCTGGTGGGGCTGGGAAGGTCGGCGAAATTTCCTTTTCGCCGATGGCAGTATCTATTTTATTAAAGCTATAGACATTCGGGAAGCCAACGACAGTCTTCCCGATGCCAACCTGACAAAAGAAGGCATAAAAGGCACAGACTGGCCGAGATAACTGACTCACTTACACTCTTAAAAAAATACCGCCAAAAACAAACAATAAAATCTTACCTGCCGCCTATGGTCTCATCCAATTGCTCACGGATATCATTGAGCTTCTCGCGTGCCTTTTCCAGCTCCTCCTGTGCCTCCGGACCGGTCTCAGAATCAATTACATAAGGTGTAATAAACACAATAAGCTCATTGTTTCTCAAAGTAGTTTCATTATGTCGGAAAAGACCGCCGATACCCGGTATATCTCCAAAAAGGGGCAGCTTTCGTTCAATCTCGCTGTCTGTCTGGAATAATATGCCGCCGAGCATAATCGTCTGGGCGTCCTGAACTATCATATTTGTCTGAGTTTCCATCTCGCTTCTCACGGGCTGGCCGTTTACTATCTCACCTGTAAGCTGTGAGAGAATAACATTCACTATCATATCGACACTCTTTTCAGGAGTGATACTCGGCCGGGCACGCAAAGTCATTCCGACTCTTTTGAAATCGAAACTCGACGTAACTCTCCCGCCTGTCTCCGAAGTTGACGCGGTCGTCTGGAAAGCGACGTTGTCACCCTTGAAAAATTCGGCTTCCTCGTTGTCTTTTGTCCAGAGAGTCTGCTGATTAAGAATTCTCGCATCGACCTTTTTAACTAAAAAGTCAATTAAAGCCGAGATATCCGCAGCAGCTTCGAGCGACAAAGAGCCGTACGTATCAAGAAACGAAAGCTTGGTAACAGCCTCTATGGCATTTTCCTCGAGAGTACCAAAAGAGAGCGGATTAGTCGCAAGCTGCAGACCAAGAGAAGTCAGGTTGCTGTGGTCAACTTCCATAATAATTGCTTTTATCATTACCTGCCTGCCCGGCTGGTCGAGCTTGCCAATCATCTCCAATACCCTGTCCTTAAATTCCGGTGGAGACAGAACAAGCAGCGATTTACTGTGCGGGTCGGGAATAAAACGAATCCTGCCAATAACGTTACTGATAGGCATCCTATCCTCCTGGGCGCGGGACCTCTGTGACGACCAGGGAGGTGTGTATTGACCTCTCGTAGTGCCCTGCTGTTGCTGCTGTGAATCACGCTGACCCTGGCCCTGCTGGCTCTCTTCTTCCATCGAGTACTCTGAGAGACCTGTCTCGCTGAACCAGATTACAGCAGGTACGCCCGGCTCATTAAATATCGCATTTAAACGAACTGCCAGGTCCTCCGGGTCTGCATATTTCAGCGTTATCACTTCAGGGACTTCTGCCATTTCCTCCCTGTCCAGCTCTCTTATCAATTCCTCAACAACCTTATACGCTTCAGGGATTTTGCTTATTACAATTATTTTTTTTGTCTCCGGAACAGCCCTGAAAGTCAATTGTCCATAAAGAGGCCCGACTATCTTTTTCTTTTCTTCCTGTGACCTGTAAGGATAGAAAATCAATCTTAAATAATCAAGACCGCCGGCCTGCTCTTCCGAAAAAAGTTCCGACAAAAGCTGCGCCATCTGAACAGGGTCGGTATTAGCAAGATGTATAATTTTCGGTTTGACAGCTTCCACATCAATCGGAACATCCCAACTCTTTATCTGCTCGGTAATTTTTATCATATTCTCAGGTGAAGCGATAACTGTTACCTGCTGCATCGTTGGAAATGCTATCACCCTGACCGTATCAGCCGCGGTTCTCTGGCTTCCCGGCCCATACCTGTAATAATAATATGTATCATAAAGTGGTACATCCTCACCATACAATTCATCCAGGTTTTTCTTGATTTGCTCCGGGTCGGCATGCTCCAGTGTGAAGGTCTTTTCTGTCAGCTCTCCGGGCGGAATATCTACATCCTTTATGAGCTTTTTGACCATATCCCGCATCTCTTTGTTGCCGAAAATCATAATCTGCCGGGCCTGTCTTAATGGCTGAACAAGAACACTGCTTCTCAGCTCAGTACCGGGAAGACGCTGCAATGCTCTGTTTATCCGGTCTCCCACCTCATAAGCATCCACATACATAACCGGTACGGTCTCATACTCGGAACCAACCTGTTCCTTTCTGTCGAGCTTTTCTATCCATTCAGCTATTTGCTTCATATCATCAGCAGAGGCCTTTGCAATAATCCATCTGCGTCTCGGCTCAGGTATAAGAATAATCTCCGATTCAGCGGGAGCAATTACAACAGAAGCGGCAGGTTTCGCGCCGCCGGTTGTCGAGCCGGCCTGGGTAGTCGCAGGCTTCGCCTGAGAACCGGAACGGCTCGTCCTTCTGCCGGTACGCTCGTCAATACCCAAAAGAAGTTTCAGAATCTGCACTATCTCCGAAGGGTCGCCCTCCTGAATCTGGAAAACTTCGGTAACAGTCTGCTCGGCTTCGGGGACATCGAACTGCATTATAATTCTTTCAAATCGAATAAGATTCGCAACTGTATCGATAACAAGCAGACTGCCCGAATCCTCATCCGCACTCACATAGCCGTATTCGCCAACCAACGGCAGAAGAACATTACTCATATTGGTCGGGCTGTAACTTGCAAGTTTGAAATGTTTTCCTACTATCTGGTTTTTATTTTCTAATGCTGCAAGAGGTTTATCCGGCGGCACCATCGGAACGGAACCGAACAGGGCTTCTTTAATCGGTTTTAGATAAAGTACATTATCAACCTCCTCCGCGACATATCCTTTTGTCCGCAGCGCGGCATAAATAAGCGAAAGGGCCTCCGGACGAGGCATCTTTGCAGGTGCATATATAGTGATTTTCTGCTTCATCACTTCATCATCAGGAATAATATTCTTACCGGTCCACTCAGCTATCTTTGCGATAATGTCTTTCATCTGAACGTCTTTAAGATTTACCGCTTCCATTATTTTATTCGGGTCGACAGGCTCGTTCGGCTCATTAACATCGCCGACACCCTTGGCTTCATTTGCATCCGAAACCTTTCCGGGTTCATTGCTGTCCGCGATTTTATCGGGCTTGTTAACATCAGCAGGAGCATTAACATCTTCTGCGAGCTTCGGCTGATTGACGTCAGCCAGGTCGGCAGCTCCTTCTTCAGAACTGGACGGTTTTTCACCTGCTTTGGCTAACGCCTTCTTAGCCCAGTCAATAGAAGGGGTATAAAAGTCATAAAGCAAAAAGTTTACACAAACCGCTGCGCCGATAATCACCGCGAGCACAATTACTGAAATTACTAACTTTGGCCTTTTCAATTTCTCACCTCACTCAAAAAGAATTTAACCTTCGATTAATTCTGCATCATCGAGTCCATCTGATCAAGCTGCTGCTCTATCTCTCCCATTGACATCCTGTCTATTTCCTCGAGAGCTTCCTGCTTTTGCTCATCGGTCATATTATTCCACTGCTGCTTCATCATCTCCTTAAATTCATCCGGAACCCTGCTCCACATAAGCTCCAGCTTTTCTCTCTGACTTTCTGTTAGCTCGACTCCCAACCAGGCAAACTGGTCCTCTTCTACAGCCTGCCCTGTGTCACCTTCAGTTGTAACCGTCTGCTTTGCAATTTGCTTAGCTGCCGTATCATTGCTGTCTTCAGGTTTTTTCTTTGCCGCTGTCTCCGGCCCGCTCGAAACTGCCGCCGCGATAGGCGCAAAAGATTTTACATTCCCGTTCCACCGTATCTTCACCTCCGTAGCCCCGATTGATATGATCTCGGCATCCGCTATTTTGTCACCCACTTTGTACCATTTACCGTTGACCAGGGCTTCGTCACCGAATATGCCCGTCACCGCCTTGACCGGATGTCCCTCTTCTTTTAGTGCGGGGGCAAATAAGCTTTTCTTTTTCAATTCTTCAGCTAATTCTTTTGTTTTTGCAATAAATTTATCCATCTCGTTCGGGTCAAGTTTGCCCCTGGCAGCTTCCTGGCCGACGAGCCGTTCTGCACGGGCCTTAGTCGTATAAAAACCTATCAGCCTGACAAAAATACAAACAGCCAGAACTGCTGCAAAAGCGAACAGTGCTGCCGATAAATACTGCTGTCCTTTTTTAAGAAAATCCTGTCTCATATCTATTCTTTCACAAACGTTGACACCCTCAAATCAAGCTCAAACTTGCGTGACTTCTCGTCTTTGGTGTCGGTTTTTTTCATCACAAACTCCTCGACTGCAACCAGATAAGGATTCTTTTTAAGATTCACAAACAAATCCAAAATCTTATCCAGCTCACCCTGGCCGCTGCATTGAATATATAATAACTTGTAACCGGGCACAGTTGACTTTGTAGCAGGCAGAAATTTCAAGGGCTTGGTTTTTATACCTGTTTCTTTTAACTGCTTGTTAAGCTCGGCCCTGAATAAAAATTTTTGTTTTTCAGCAGTTTTTGGCATTTCAAAAGCCGGAACAGCCGATAGAAGCTTCTCTCGCTGCTCAGCCGGCAGGCTAATTGCCATAAACTGACTCCTACTCCTGGCAATTGATTTTCTTACCTGCGCCCATCGCTCAAGCCAATCAAGCCCAAAGATGAGAGCCACAACAACGGCTACACCCAAAAGGCCAAGCTTTATGGCCCTTTTGTCTCTTTGATTCAATTTATCGAGCATAGTATTTCGACCGTGCAAAACTTAATCAGTCTCTCCTTTGAGAATAATTTTTGTAATTGAAAATCATAGTGAAATTGAGCTTTTTGCTTTTCTCATCCTGCTGCGGGCTTTGGATTTTAACATCCTTAAAATCCTCATCGGCCAGCAGATTCTCCTGAAACTTATACAACTGCTCAGCGTTGCCTGCAGTACCTTTTATCTTCACCGCCTGGCCTGTCTTAAAATCTATATTACTAAGCATAATCCCATTCGCCTCGACCGAGCTGAGCTTGCTTAAAAGCTCGAGCACATCGGGCCTCTGGGCGGCAACAATCTCCATCAGATTGTGTTTCGCCTTCAGGCTACCGTAATCTACCCTCGTTTTAAGCTCGTTCAGATGCGCTAACTGGGCCGTATCAAACAAATAAAACACGATAAAAGACAATATCAGCATCATTATGGTGACGGAACAGGCAGCTTTCAGAGAATACAGCCAGTGTTTTTTCTTTTCCGCACTCGCCGGTCTGTACAAAGATTCAAAAAGAGCAAGCTCTTCGTCCGAATCAAGTGACATCAGACCAAGACCTATCGGCACCCGGTATTCATACAGGCATTCGTTATCATCCGTCGATAATAAATAATTCGAAACCGGAAATCTGAAATCACACAATGTTGCATTAAAACCTGCCGAAGCAAGAGCTGAAGCAATATTCCTTATAATCTCAAATTCCCTGACACCTTTTTTATCAGCTTTGTCGCTGACACTTTTTACAAAAACATAAACAGGCACTTTCCTTTCATCAGCAAATCCGAACAATTCGAATACGCTTCGAATATCCTGCATAAATCTATCAACGGCTGATGAATCCATCGGCGAGCCAATTTGCTCGGTAAGGTCTTCTGTCCCCATATCAATAATTGCAGCATTGCTTAACCTGCCGCCCTCTACGAGGCAAATCCTTGCCGAGCGTCGAGCTATACTGACCACGACAGCCAGCTCTGTGCTTTTACCGTCGGAAAACAAGCTCCACCATGTTTTCACAAGCCCTTCACTGTCTAACAGGATTTTTTCAGGCTCCACAAATTTGACCTCTTCAACAAACCTTTGAAGATTTTCTTTTTTGACAGCGGCAACCGTAACCTTCGCCTGTCCATTCCGAACAGCTGCCGTTCTGTAGGCCATCTCAATCTGCTCAGCCGGCAGGGGCAGTTTCGATTCGGTCTGCAACCTGATTATCCGCTCGATTTCATCTTCCCTGACAGCCGGTATTTCAAGCCTGTAAAAAACCACGCCGATTGAGTTAAAGCCGACCACTATAGTCCCGTGTAGGCCGGCGGCTTTTCTGTCTTCGCCGCCTGATTCCGGCAGACACTCAGCTATAAAAGCGGGCCAATCCATCCGGTCAACAGCACAACTTTTAGTCCAGACGAGATTTAAGCTGCCGCTTTCTTTAGATAGACTAACTGCCTTGAAAACACCATCTTCCTGTGTTATCGCAATTACGCTATGTCCCTTTATTACATCTGTTTTTTTGCCGCTCATATCTCTTAACTAAATTCCGGAAACATTTAATTAGTCTGACCCTGATAAAAATAAAGCACCTGAGAGGGCGAGCTTCCTCTATCGAATACCGCTTCGACTTGCAGCTCACCTCTGCTGATAATTTGACTTCCAGCCGATGCAAAGCTGCGAATCGCAAAAACGTTTGAACGCATCGTTATATGGTTAGCTATCTTTTTGAACGTATCAATATCCATTGCGCTTACATCCAATACTTCAGCGACACTTTTCATACCATCAGGAAGGTTCTCTCTATGAGCGATAATATTACCGGCAAGCTGATGAGCCTTGTCATCACCGCCGAGCAGTGCCGCCAGAACAATTTCTGTCGCGGTATTGACGTTTATTTTGCCGGGCACCTGCTCTGCGTCATCCACGGTTATCCTGTCGGCGATATTAGAAAAGGTCGCCAAATCCAGCGGCTCAGCCTGCACCTGAGAATCACCGCCTGAGCTGCTGTTACTGCTCTCTTTGGGAGAACTTGAATTTATTAAATCAGCTATGCTCTGGTATTGATTTTGCCCCCGGTTTTCTACAATCCACTTGGAATGAGACTCGCTTATACCCAGCGACTCCTTAAGCTCATTCGCATCAGCCTTATTGATATTGATTCTTTGGTTACCATCGGCATCGACATTCTTGTCATACGAATAGCAGGTCAGATACTCAATCAATCCTTTGTCCAGCCGGCTGTCCTCATTATCGTCCGGCGGAGTCCTATCACCGTCCCTCTCATTGGAATCGAGTCGGCCGTTCTGGTTGGTATCTTCACCGTAAAGAAGCCGTCCGCTGACACCTCTGACCAAAAGCAGCTCACGAATAGTTCTCAAAGGCCCGTTGCGAATCTGGTACTTGAAAGGCAGATTCTGATAATAGCCACCCTCTGCACCACCTGTGGTCTGGTCTTCATCGCTGTCGCGCCAATCCATTATTGCAGAGACAATCTCCTCCGTCATATCAGGCAGGGTCAATAACTGCTCCTTTGTAGCTGTATTGATATTTAACTTGCCGGCTTCATCGATAACTTTAACTGTGAAAAGATAATTACCAAGCTGAATATCGTTGTAGTCTCTTTCATTATCACTCCACAAATCGAACAGGCTGTCACTTTCAGTCAAATCCTCATTTAATACAGCTTTAGCCGTCTCAATCCCCCCTAATCCTGCCCATCTGCGGCAGACCGAATCCTGCGCCGCCAGAGAGACTTTAACGTTCAGCCGGCTGCTGCGGACAACGCTTGTTACAATCACCGTAAGAATAATAACAATCCACAAAACCGCTATAAGAACAAGCCCTTTTTTATCTCTATCATTTCTCATCTGCTGACCTGCTGCTCCTGACTCTGTTCGCCTTGGGATTCCGGCGTACCCTGCTGTTGCTGCTGTTGCTGCTGCTGCTGGCGCTGTCCCAAATCCTGTATGGTGCTTCTCAAACCAGCCTTTTTAAGATTAACAATAAAAGATTCAGTCACCGGCGTTGCGCCAACCGAAGTACTTGAACCCAGCATTACCTCGACGAGTTCCGGCAGGGTTGTTTCCTCTTCCGGCCACTGAATCTGCCAGTCCCTGCCGTCAAAATATCTGACCACAAAACCATCAATATCCTCGGCGATAACACTTAGAATACCGCCGGCCTGCGACTCTTTATCCGGATTAGGCCATAATCGCCTCATCAAATATGTCTTATCTTCATTTTTTCTTAAAAAATACTCCACTTCATATACATCACCTTCAGGCTGATTGGCCCTTGCCTTTGTTCTGCCGACCGTATAAAAAGTCAAAATACACAAGGTATCATCCTGTACCTGTACAACTCTTCCAACCAGCCTGGTATTCTCGGTATTACCGTCTCGATAGAAGTTCTTAAGGTCCGTAGAAATCCTCGCTGCAACAAAACGCAGCTCTGATGCAACGTCAATATTACTATCAACTATTTGCGCACTTGTCGATATAGCCTTAAGAGCACCAACAGCTACCAGCATAATGAAAGCCCCAATTATCGAGGCAACCAAAACTTCCACTAATGTAAAACCGTTTCTTTTCATACTTATCTCTTACCCGCCGGTAACCGGTATCTGGATAGTATCGCCTGTACCGTTAAGTCTCGTACGAACCAAAAGACTGTATTGACGATTGTACTGCCTGAAACTAACCAGAATTGCTATCTCATACAAACCATCTATCTCCATTTCCTCAACAGCCGCCTGCCAGACATACCTGACCTGGTCATTCTCAAACTCTCCCTCCATCTGTCCGGCTTCAATAAAATTTTCCACTCCCACATATTCAATCATCGTAAGCTGTCTGTCGGCTATAGACGCTGCCATTTCGTACTTCCTGTCGATGTTTATCCTGCTAAGACATTGCGTGCTGATTGCCCCAATCGTCACCACGGCTCCGCAAAGAATTACGTTTGAAACGATAGCCTCGATAAGAGTGAAACCGCCCTTAAGTTTTAAGCCGTACCTGTTAATTTTCATTCACTCCTCAAAATCACAGAAAATTTTTACACAAGCTAATACTGTTCCATCTTATCCAAATCAACGATTTGCGATTCGATGGTTTCAGCCTGGCCGAATTGCATTCTCACCCTTCCCGTCGCAGGTGAAACACTTGCCGTATAATGTGTCTTTCCATCACCTATCTGAATCACCGCCGCCTGGGACGTCCCGTCGGGTGAAAAAATTATGACCCGGCCCTGCTCGTCATAATCCTCATCGGCATCTGCCGACGTGATATTAATCTCTTCAAATTTGACATCCCCCGCCAACTGCACAGGCCGGAAGTAAAAATCACTCACCGCCTGCTCTTCAATCTCCTCTGTATCCGGCCTCAGCTCCTCCATCATAAGTGCATACTTGTTTTCTTCGTTATCCAAAATCAGCCTGCAGGGCACCTGCCGTTCAATCGCCAGCATCCTCGCGTACTTGGCAGCGAGATAAAAATCACGGGCCGCCCTTTTAACAAGCAGCCCTTCATATGTCCCCTTATATAAACCCGCTCCAACGCCCGCAACGAGCGCAATCAAAGCAATCACAACTAAAACTTCAACAAGGGTAAAACCATACGTATTAAGCGCACAAACTCCGCCTCTCGCCGTCAGGGACTTTTTCATTCTCATCAACCCAGCCTCGCGGAAAAAATAAATTCTACTCTTGTTCATTTGTGATATCTTCGTTATCACCCTCACCACCCGGCTCCCCGTCTGCACCATAACTGACTAAAACATAACTGCCCGAACCAACTTCGCCCGCAGCCTCATAAACAAAAGGATTGCCCCACGGGTCAAGAAGCTGTTTTCGCTTCAGATAAGGGCCTCTCCACTTTTCTTCGAGCCCGTCAGGCGCGGCAAGCAGTGCACCAAGCCCTTCTGAGCTGTCCGGATACCGCCCGCAGTTAATTGCGAACCTTTCAATCGCATCCTCAACAAGCTTCATCCTCGGTATCACAAGGTCTTTCCTGGCCTGGCCGAGCTGCCTGAACATCTTCGGTGCAACAAATACTGCCAGAAGCGATAAAATAAATATAACTACAATCAGCTCGATAAGCGTAAATCCTTTTCTCTTCCTGCTCATTTTTTCCCTTTCGAACTATGATTTAAAAATTTCCTGCACCAAGATGCAGCATAACAAGAGGCAGCAGTGTAGCTACGACTATAAAACCAATAATCAAAGCCAGAAGCAATATCAGAACAGCGGGAAAAATCGCCATAAACCTCGTTATCGCAGCATCGGCCTCTTCATCAAACGTATCAGCCGCATTCAGCAGCAAATCATCGAGCCTGCCTGTCTGCTCTCCGACCGAAGTAATCTGCACAAGCAAAGCCGGGAAAAGACCGGACTCATCAAGAGGCTCTGCCAGCGGTGCACCCGCCTTTACCTTTTCCGAGACCTTATCAATCTCCCGCCCCAATACCTCATTGCCTAAGGTGTCACGCACAACAGCCAGAGACTCCAGTATAGTAACACCTCCTTTTGTCAGTGCACCAAGTGTCCTGGCAAATCGGCCGACCGATATCGTTCGCAAAACCGAACCAAGAACAGGAATCTTCAGCTTAAAGCCGTCCCACTGCGACCTGCCGGCGGTTCTCAGCCACTTAAAAAGGTAAACAAATCCCGCAGCCATTAGAATAATAAGAAGCCAGCCCTGCACTGTTGTAAAAACGGCTACTAAAAAATCACTGATAGCCATCAGTATTTTTGTCGGCAGGGGCAGCAATACTACATCGCCTATCGTTTCTATTATTGTCGGTAAAACCCAGGTTATAACAATCACAACCGCTATAAGACCCAGGCTCAAAACAAAAACAGGATAGACTGAAGCATTTTTCATATTCGTCTTTACCTTTTCGTCCCTGGCTAAAAGGCTGGTCAGCTGTTCGGTGGTCTTTTCGAGTATGCCGCCCGTTTCACCCACCCTTATCATTGAAATATACAGCTGGTTAAAAACATTTCGATGACTGCTCATAGCCTCGGAAAGAGATTGTCCCGCACGGACTGATTCGGCAATGTCGCAAAGTTTCTGCCTCATTGCGCCTCTGCGCTGCTGGTCTCTGATAATCTCTATGGCATTTAACAAAGGCAGACCCGCTCTCAAAGCAGTACTTAACTGGTGTGTAAATGCGAGGATATCTTTGCCTCGAACTCTTCCTGCTCTTAATCTGCCTGCAGATATAACCGGTAGCTTAATTTTAGCTTGAAGCTGTTGTACTGCTTTAGTCTTTTGCGTCAGCTCCGTAACAAACTGTCCCTCCCGGCTGAGAGTGGAAACGGCACTTTTGCGGTCGGCTGCTTCAATCTGACCGGAAATATGCTCCCCGGTTCGATTAACTGCTTTGTACACATACTGACCCATATTAACTTAGTATCCTGCATTTCGTATCTCGCCCTTTCGCTCCCTGCAGGCCTTTGAGATACCTCTTTTTTTTAATCCTCCTCACTGACTGCCTGGGTAACTCTCAAAACCTCCTCCGGCGTTGTAATACCAGCCAGAATCTTCTGGATACCATCCTGCCGCATACTGATATGATCCGACGGAGCTGATTTTGTTATCTGCTCAGTTGTCGGTCTCTTGGAAATCAGCTCACGAAGATTATCTGTCACCCTGAGGAGCTCGAAAATACCCGTTCTGCCTTTCATTCCTGTTTGCATACACTCACTACAGCCGGTACCTTTATATAATTTCACGTCAGGAAGTAACTGAATCGAATTATTCAGGTTCTCCAGCAAAGTCTTGTCAGGCTGATATTCTTTCCTGCAGCTCGGGCAGATTCTACGCACGAGTCTCTGGGCAAGAACCGCCTCGAGAGAGCTGGCTAATAAAAACGGCTCGACACCCATATCAATCAATCTTGTAACCGCACCGGGCGCGTCGTTCGTATGAAGGGTTGAAAAAACAAGATGGCCCGTCAACGCTGCACGTATCGCAATATCTGCTGTTTCCCTGTCGCGTATTTCCCCTACCATAACAATATCGGGGTCCTGACGAACTATATGTCGAAGTCCTGTGGCGAAAGTCAGACCTCGCTTCGGATTAACCGGCATCTGAATAATACCTTCGAGCTGATACTCAACAGGGTCCTCAATGGTTATTATCTTCAATGCCGGCGAATATATTTTATTAAGAGAAGCATAAAGTGTTGTTGTCTTTCCGCTTCCCGTCGGCCCTGTAACAAGCACGATTCCGTGAGCCTTATGCAAACAACGATTAAATCCCTTCAAAGTCCTCTGGTCCATACCCAATTCGGTAAGGGCCATCAATGAAGCCGTCCTGTCGAGAATTCTCATTGTCACCGACTCGCCGAATATCGTCGGAACGGTTGAAACACGAAGGTCCACCTTCCCGTTTTTGCCCATAAATTCGATGTGGCCGTCCTGCGGAACAAAACGCTCGGCAATATTCATACTTGCCATAATCTTTATTCGTGAAACAATTGCAGCCTGGAGCCTCTTCGATGAAGGTGTTTTTTCCACGAGCATACCGTCAACACGATATTTAATTTTCACCTCTTTTTCGAACGGCTCTATATGAATATCGCTGGCTCTGGAATCTATAGCCTCAAGAATTATCAGATTGACAAGATTGACAAGCGAAGGCTCTCTCGCCATTTCATGCAGCCTTGCTGCGGTATATTCGCCGTTCTCCAGCACTGCCTCCGCGCCCTTTTCAACCGGCACGAGGTTATCCAGCATCCTGGCAACGTTGCTCCCATAGAATTTTAAAATGGATTTTTCCATTTGGTCCGGATCCGCATAATACTTATGAACGGAAAAATTAGTCACCAGACGTAAATCTTCAATAACCTCCGCCTGAAATGGGTCCACCATTGCTACTGCCAGACGGCCGTTATCCCGCCATAACGGCAAAATATTGTACTTGGTAACCATCTCCGCAGGCACAAGGCAAACTATATCAGCACTGACGGTAATGCTCGACAGGTCCACCTTTTCTATTCCCGCCTGCTGTGAGAGTGTCTCGTTCAACTGCGTCTTTGTAATATAATCCAGCGCAAGCAGTATCTGGCCAAGACGCTTGTGCTGAATCTGCTGCTGAGCCAATGCAAATTGAAGACCGGACTCATCTAAGTACGAATGTTCACAAAGCATCTGGCCCAATTTTTTGTCTTTATGTACAGTCACCCTTTACAGCATCCTAAAAAAAATCACTGTCTTCACAAAAAAAAACGTCACTATAAAGCAAAACTCTATTTCAGATATAATTGTATATAAATAAAAGACTTATGTCAAGCAGAAAGGCCTTCTCCTGCCACATTGTTACACTTTCCTCATAAAAACCGGACGCCACTACTAATTTAGACGCCGGCAATACCCTTTTTGTTACAGTAAAAATCAGCCTCATCCATAAAAATCCGCGAAAAAACAGCCTTAATAAATCAACCGGAAAAAATAATAATCCTTATGAATTCCAAATTACCCTTCAGATTGATTTTTTAATAAAATACTTACCCGAATCACCGTAAAAAGCAAGAAAACCCAAATCTCTTATTGTATTAATACTCTTAATACATTATGTACTATTTGCTTTCGCTTTTCAAGCCTTTTTTTCAAAAAATCTAATTAATTTGTTATCCGCATGCCTCGCAAATGAATGGTATCAAAATGTCGTACGTTTGTCAAAGGACAATGACATTAAAAAGAAGCTGCAAGGCCCGGCCCACATCAGCCTTGCAGCTTCATCCTATTGGCATAACGCCTCTGCCAAAACAAATTCCGATATCGGCTGTGAAGTCACCTCTGTACTAAAAGCCGTATACCGGCCGTAACTGCTCACTTCGAGGCAGGTCGGGATAGTACTCGCCTCTCGGGCCGACATAACCCACGCCGTGTCTTCTGAGCCTTACCGGTACAATCGAGCCGTTACTGTTGGTAACATTGACTGTAACGGTATTCATCTCGTCTTCGAGCTCATACCTGTGGGCTTCGGCCTTTTTCTTATCGCCCTCATTACCAAGCACATAGCCGACACCGCCGCCGACAGCCGCTCCTATGAGCGTCGATTCCGTACTCCTGCCGGCAAGCTGGCCGATACCTGCACCCGCTAAAGAGCCGATGGCAGCTCCGCTCATCGCATCGCTTTCACAGCCGACAACAAAAACAAAACTCAAAGCCGTAACAGCGACTACCAAAATTTTTGTAAGCTCCAGTTTCATTTTCATATCTCCTTAATAAATAGGTTTCTGTATATATTTATAATTGCCGTATCTCTAAAATTTTCTCCTGCCGCCCTGCCTGACGCTACTGCCGGCAAAGCTGCTCTGGCTCGAGATTGCAGTCAAGCCAGTTGGCAGCCATCAGGGAAAAATCCGTAAAATCAACTTTACAATCACCGTCTATGTCACCGTCCGGCATTGCCAGACACCTGGCAACCTCAGCGCCGTCGAGAATCACTGCATAAATATTCCAGTTGCCGTTGCGGTCGTCCTGCCAAACAACGGTATTGCCGCTTATGGCAGGACTCGTCTGATTCGCAGGATTATCGGTAATTTGAAATTCCTTGCCTGTGCTCAGGTTATAACCATAGATATCCCAGTTGCCGTTACGGTCATCCTGCCAAACTAACAAATGACCGTCGATATCCGGATTTATCTGCCAGGAGCTCTGAGCACTAATAGTAAATTCAATCGGCCTTGCCGGCTCATAAATATCTGCACCGAAGATATCACAATCGCCGAAAAAATCGTCATCCCAAAGAACGGTAGTCTCGTAAACTGCAGGTGCCTGCTGATTGGCATCGTAACCTGCAATCAAATAAGATAAAGGCTCGCTCCGGTCGGTGATGTCGGTAGCATATATATCGAAATCAGGCTCGCCGCCGTTTGTCCAGACAACCGTATTACCATAGATAGCCGGGAACTGCTGGTCGTCATCGAAAAATGCAACGTAAATCTCCTCGATATTACCCAGCTCTGAAATATCTACTGCAATAATATCCCAGCCACCATAGAAATCATCCTGCCAGACCACAATATCACCATAGATAGCCGGATTACTCTGCTGCTCATTAAAATCCGCTACCGCAAAAATCTCACCCGGGTTTTCAATATCGATGCCGAAAATATCCCAGTTGCCATAATAATAATCCTGCCACACGATTCTCTTTCCATAAACAGCCGGATTCATCTGGTCTTCGTAATCGCCAGCATCAAAAACCAAGGGGCTCTCAGGATTAGTTATATCAGCGTAATAGATATCCCAGTCTCCATCGACGCTCTGCTGCCAGGCGACAATGTTACCGTGTATGTCCGGGGCCTGCTGGTCATCGGTCGCAGGATAGACAATAAATTCCTGCCAGGTATCGCCCTCTGCCGCAGAGACCGACAGGGCCGCCAGAACCATACACAAAACCAATTTTTCCATATTACACTTTTCCATTTTTCCAGCCCTTCAACAGCACTGACAACCGGAAAAAATATCAGTCCGGCATTACAATGCTGGTTCCTGCTCAATGACTTCATTCTCCTCTATTTCCTGCTGCTCTACCTTTGCCAGCAATTCAAGCAGTATCATTGCACAAGGTGCATTTGTCATATCCTGGCTCGCTTTAAGAAGCTGCTCTTTTGCCTCGTCACTATCGCCCACGCCAAGCAATTGATATCCTAAAAGAAGCTGCAGGTCGGCATCATAGGCATAAAGCTTCGCCTTTTCCGAAAGCTCGTCGATTTGCTCGAAGAGAACCTCATCATCGGAATATAGGCCGCGAGGATAGAAGACACCTTCATTTTCAGGTGAAATTTTTCCCAAAGCCTCTCGAAGCGCCTCAGCCGCCTCAGGGTAGCTCTCAACCGCAAAAAGTGCCTGCACATAAGCGAATGGTAAAATTATATCATCAGGCGCAAGCTCTATCGCCTGTGCGAACTTGTCGGCTGCGTAACCGTAACTGCCGAGCTCAAATGCCACGACGGCTTCCTCGAAATATTTATCCGCCAAAGTCGCTTCCGCGGGTTCTTCAGCGGTTTGCTGGGCAAGCTTCGCTCGCACATCGGCAAAGGTCGTCTCATCTACTGCCGGGATATCCGTCGAATAATAACTCGCCGAATCGCTGCCGTAATAGTTGTAATAATTATAGGTGTAGTAATTATCAGCACCATAACCTGACTCAAGCGCAACAGGATAGTAACCATACCAACGGTATATATGCCAGGGATACCAGTAATAACGGGCATACCTGTATCCAATAGGCCAGTAGCCGCCTAAGCTGACAAAAACATATTTCCTGTGATAATAAGGATGCACATAACAGTACGTCCAGTCGCTGCCCCAGTGATAACTGACCCAGAAACGATATCCTGGCCATATGGTGCGATGAGACAGGCCGCCATAGCGGTCCCTGTAAACATATTCAGTACGGTTTGTATGCCTTATTCCGTATGGACGGTCCTGATAAACAACCCTGTCCGACCTTCTGCCGCGCCTGTATTGGAGATTTTTTTCAACTATTCCTTTACGGCCGCCTCTCTGCCCGCCTGAGCGGCGCTCGCTATCCAGCCGGGCTTGCTCCCGCCCGCCCAAACGGCCTCCCACAGCTCCGCCTGTCTCGTCTCTGCCCCTGTCCTGCAGAACAGATTTATCCCTCGTCACAGAACCACCATCCCTGCCTTCTCGAGCTGTTCCGCGCCTGTCATTTACGGGTTGTTTCACAGTCGGGCTTTTTACATTTCTCTGTCTCGGCTGCACAGTTAAATCAGAGCTGCTACGATTACTTCTCCTTTCAGCAACAGTACGTTTCCCGTCACCAATCACATTTCCGATACGAGATTTACTAACCGTCTCGCGCCCTGAATTCTGTCTGCTGCCCGAAGTGCTTCTTCTTTCAGTGACAACAGAGCTTCTTGTCTCTCCAGCGGACCTGCCGATATTACCTCCTATTTTTGCCGCCCTGTTTGTGCTCACGATATTTCTAGACCTTTGTGTGTTCGTTTTTCTATTGACTACCGATACATTCGGTGTGCCGATACTTCTTGCTATAGTACGGCTATTTGATGTGGTTACACTGTTATTTCTGCTCACGCTGACATTTGTATTTCGAATTGCACTCTGCTGTGTTCGAATGCTTGTGCTTGGATTACGCACCGTTGACCGGGTAACAGTCGGTGTAGAACGCCTGACTGAAACGCTTGGACGGCTTGTGGTACTATGTGTCCTTATGTTCGTCGATGCAGGCGTTCTTGTATTTACCGACCTGTTTGTTCTGACGGTGCTTCTGTTTGCATTTCTGATACTTGTTTGTGGTTGTATTGTTGTCCTGCTATTTCTAATACTGCTTCTGTTAACGTTTGTTTGTCTTGTTGACCTGCTTGATGCAACATTACTTCTGCTTACATTCGATTGCCTTGCTATTTGTGCAGGTCTTGAGCTTAATGATGAGCTTCTGTTCGCTGTTCGTGAAGAGCTATTTGTCGCTCTTTGTGTAGCTCTGCTTTGTCTCTGGCTGCTCCTTTGTGAAGAGCGACTATTATTTCCCTTGGATTTCCCAGCCTCTTTTGCAAAAGTACTCTCAGCTAAAACCAATACAATCAGTATTGTAATCACTGAGGAATATTTAATTATTTTTGTGTTTTTTTTAGCTAACATAATACTTCTCCTTTATTTTTTATCTTCTTCTATAACTTCAAGCTTTATTTTTTAATCTCTTAAGCTCCTCTTATTCTCATAACAATGATTTTTCATTGTCACCTCCTTTCTCTTTTTGCATCTTTGTGCAATTTTTACTTTTCAAAAGATTCACAAATGAGCTTCCATCTCATTGTTCATCCATAATATAATACGCTCGGGAAACCTAAAATGTCAAGCATTTTTTTCATATTTGTATATTTTTTTTTACATAGCCGTGTCAAATTTTATAAGCACTTTATATATAAAGACTTAACCTAAAATACCAATTGGGCAATGACTAAAAATTTGACAAATCAGCTTGTTTTTTTTTGCTTATGTAAATATAATTTAATATAAGAAGCCTTTTTCGATGATAATAAGCATAGGCCGAAAAGGATAAAAAAATGGCTCAAAAAATCAGAAATCCACTGGCTCAGGCACTTGGGCTGGTACTTCAAAATACCAGGGACAAAATGGGCGGCATCTCATCTTCCGAGATAGCATCTCTGCTCAACCTGGCAGCTTCCCATTACCGAATGATTGAGGCCGGTTCTGCCATACTGCAACCTTCAAGAGCCATCAAGATTATTCAAACATTCGATACGATAGAATTTATCCCCCTCTGCCAGGTCTTGATAGCAATTCAAATCATAGATTCAGCAAAAGATTCGGTTGAAGATATGCGAACTATAACCGCCCTGCTCAAGGAAGCAAACCCATCAATGTCAAAAGTGCTTGAAAAGTTCGACAACCTATGGAGCACGATTAAAAGCAAAGAGCCTGCCCAGGTCTCTCGCCAGCTTGTAACCGATGGTATCGTAAAAGAGCTCGAAACATTTCTTACAACCGAACCCGTGATACTAACAGCCGAGCAGATTGACAACTTTATGACGCCGACATACAGATACCCTATGTCAGGACAACTCTATAGTAAAATCGGAAACATCCTGCAGGGTGTAGCACCGTTTTATCTGGACACCGTTCTCCAGCTCGTTGATAACCTCAAAGGCATAACACCCAGGGTAACTGCCGAAGAGCTGGCCAAGTGGGAATCCAGGCACAAAAACAGAATTTCGCATATAATCGGTATTGTAAGAAATCCCGAAGTTATACTGGGAGTCGAGACCTTCGACTACAGCTTCCTCTGGGAAGAAAACTTCCAGAAAATGCTCATAATTCACCGTGACCCTCCAGGTGATAAAACCGTCTCGATACAGAACCAAATAGCGAAACACCTGAGAAAAAGATTCGAAACAGAGCGAATAAAATATGAACGTGAGCTCGAGATATTCGATAAGGTCATAAAACAAAAACTGCTAATAAGTCACGGCAAACAGAATAAAGAAAAGATAGATGCAATCCTGCTGCACAAACAAATTCCTATGAACAACCTTTGGGTTTACCTTATGAACAATGGTTATGTTGTCCCGTTTATTGATAACGCGACTGTTGACTTGCCGACTGATAATTTATATGGTACGAGTCTTGCTTATGACGAAACATGTGAAAAACTTACCTTTATTAAGGAAGTGTGTGCCGATGCCGGATTCACTCTCTGAGGATTCCAGACTGCCGCGAATAAGCATTCTAAGAACGACGCCTAAAGTCTCTGATGAAGAGCTTTTCGCGAAAAGAAGATGCTACATCGGCATCAGCCTCGACAACCCCGTCTTCTACGGAAAATCGCTGCAGGCAATACTCACCTGGGGCACAGAGAACTTTGACCACTGCCTCGTCGTTTTAGGCGATTACCTGAGGCGTTACAACGAGTATATCTTTAACAGCCTGAAGGGCAAAGCTGCTGAAGAGGCGTCTTATGAGGCAGGCAGCGATTTCATAGCCAAAACAAAAGATATCTTTCAGCAATTCAACGAAAACAAAATACAACTGACCAGGTGGGAAAAATGCCTCCAGGCCGACGAATACAAAAAATCAAAGACCATATTGAGCAAACTTTACGAAACTCTGCCGGCTTTCAAGGCCTCGGTCCAGAGAGACGCCTTCTTATTTCTGAAAAGGCAGAAAAGAAAAAATCAGAAAATGTCACTGCCTATGGAACAAGCCATCGAGTTCTCAAGTCAGTATCTTCTGGAGGAAATCGCGGTTTTCAGCTCTTTATCTGAGCAGGGATGGAAAGTAGAATTATACCCCGGTCCCGAATTGGGTGTCCTGGTCGATATAGCAAAGGGACAGTATCCGGACATACCCGACGGACTGAAAGAAAGGGTAAACGTCGAGCTGAGAATCAGTAAAAGCAAAACGGAGTAGCTATGAGCACAATCGTAATAAGTGCCCTTCTGCTGGCTTTCATCATATATATTTTTGTCGGCTTATTTCTTGGCAGGCACACAAAAGGCATCGCCGATATGCTCCCCATCGCTTTAAGCAGGCAGGCCCGCGTCAATAACGCAACCGAATTCTCCGCAAGCACCGTAGCAACGACCATTTCACTGGCGACGGTCGTAATGGCCTTTTTCGAGCTGGCACAGAAGTTCGGCCTCTGGCTCTTATGGACGGTGCTTACCACCTCAGCCGGACTTTTCGTCGTTCGCCTGTTCGCCAAAAAAATCTGGAACAAAATATCGTCATACGATCACCGCCCCACACTGCACGAATTTCTCGGTACAGAATTCAATTCCCAGGCCCTTTCATACGTCGGCGCCATCTGCACAAGTCTGGGCTTTCTCGGCGCCTTTGCAGTCGAGCTCACCGTCGGCTCAAAATTCTTCTCAGCTCTGGTACCGAACATCGAACCCTGGGTTGTAGTCATTGTCCTTTCGGTAGTTGCCTTTCTTTATACTGCTATGGGCGGCTTCCGTGCGGTAATCGTAACCGACAGAATACAAATGGTCTCAATCTGGCTGCTGCTGCTGGCACTGCCGGTTTTTTATATATATTACGTCTATACACACAACGGCTGGGCCGAAAATATCAGCCACATACCACAGGGAATATTGAGCTTTTCATACAGGAGAGACCTGCCCGCCTTTATGCTGGGCGTCTTCGTAATTAACGTACCAACGTTCATTTCGGATATGAGTATATGGCAGCGAATCGCAGGCGCACAAAAAAATGAAACTGTAATCGGCGGCCTATGGCGAAGCGTCCTCAGCTCAGCAGTAACCTGGGGCTGCATCGCCATTCTCGCCTGCTTCGCCTTTATGATGTTCAAACCTGCCGAAGGTGTCAATCCGCTGGTCTCACTGGTCCGCGTAATCGGCGGCTCGAAAGGCCTTCTTGCCGGAGCCGTCCTGTTTCTCACAACCCTCGGCCTGTACGGAGCTATGCTGTCAACCGCCTCCACTCAGCTTATCGCCGTCTCCCACACATTATACGAAGATGTCTTTTCGCATCTGAGAAAACACTCCCTAATCGAGCGGCTCTCATCGAAAAAAGAGCTTAATATTTCAAGAACAATCCTCATCCTTGCGGCAATCGTTTCAACAATATTCGTACAGGTCCTCAGCCAAAGAGGTTTCTCAATAGCCGACCTTGTCTTTGCAATATACGGCGCACAGCTTGGTTTGTGTCCGCTGGTGCTCGCAGCACTGTTTCTTGGCAAAGAGCGACTTAAAGCCTTATCCTGCTGGGCGGTAATTGCCGTATCTGCCGGCTTTATAACCGGCTGGGCAACCGCAATATACGGCAAAGCAACGGCAAGCCATTATCTTGCATATCTGCCGCCTGTAGCGAGCCTGATAATTTCCTCGCTGCTCCTGCTGGCTGGTATGCTGTATAATTTTTCCATATCGAAAGCTGAAAAATGAACTGGCTGCTGTTAAAAACCGTTTTGAAAGCCCGCAGGAAAGGCCTTCTGCATCTGAAGCCCGCGATAAAAACCCTCCGGCTGGATTGCCTGGCAGCCGAATGCGCAAAATGCTGCAAAAATCTCGGCTCACCCGTCGTAACCCCTGACGAAGCCGAAAAAATAGATTCAGCAAAAATTTCTAAAAGTAAAAATGGAATGTTCATAAAATCAGAAAATTTCACTTGTTCTCTCCTGGAAAATAATCTTTGCTCGATTTACACAGACCGGCCGAGCGGCTGCCGTGAATACCCCTTTTACAATATTGACGGCAGACTCTATTATGATACCGGCTGTCCCGGTATAAAAACTGATATTGACAGCCGGCCTGATATCAGTCAAATTAAGCCGTTTGAACGCTTCTTCCCGAACAGCTCGAAATTTATGTTGTGGCTCATCAAAAAAATCTGCAAAGCGTAACACGGGCATCTTGCCCGTGCACATAAACCATTTTTTCACCACGAAGTCACAAAGAAACAAAAACCCTAACCACGAATTAACACGAAAGGACACGAATAAATTTTTACTGCAGAGTTCGCTGAGAACGCAGAGATATTGTTTAATCGCTGATTTCGCTGATTTAATTGATTTTTCTAACGTAATCATCTTAATCAATGTAACTTGTGCCCAAGGTATCAGTGATAATTTTTTAACCGCGGATTTGCGCAGATTATCGCAGATTATACTTTTTGGATTAAGCTTTGTCGCTGCCGTCTTCGACGGCTTTTGTGTGCATCGCATCGGTCTGACAAAGCGAGCTTTTTCGACCTTGCTGCCTGCACACCATCCTCTTAGGATGTGATCCAAAGTCAAAATTTTCTTGCTTAACAAGAAATCTATTTTACCTATTTTAACATAATTGGGTTTGAAATTGGGTTCGTTCGATGAAAACAAAGCCAATTTTGGGCTAAAATTGGGTTCGTTTTGGCTTTGTTTGGCTTTGTTTTTGGGAGTGCTTTTAAGCACATAATTTTTATATGTCCTTGTAGAATAAGCATTTGTGTCATATTGGACACCTGGTGAATTGGCTTTGTTTTGCATAAAAAGGGTTGATTTGTAGAGCTCTCTCGACAAGTGTAGAGGTGGTTTCAGACAGGATTTACAGGATAATTCAACAAAAAGTTGGTTAATTGGTGAATTGGTGAATTTGTTAATTAGTTTACCGTTTTTCGAGCCCTGATGCTTGATACACGTTTTTAGAGTCCTGTGACTCGTTTCTCGTGTCTCGTGATTATTTGACATTATAAGTCCTCTGCCAAAATGAACTTATGAAATAATATTTTGACTTGGCCGGCAGGCCGATGCTTGAGGAAATGTCCTCCCTACGTGTGTTTTCGAACACACAGGGGTATTGTACAATAAAGGGCTGATTTTTCAATGAAATAAAATATATTTTGGCAGAATTAACAGAATTACTTTCTTGCTTTTTGCAGATAGACAAGATTACCGGATTTGTCTTTATACTTCCAAAACCTCCAACCATTCAAAGTTCTTTTCTTTGTGATAGATAGTCCAGCAGCGGTTGGAGTATCATACAATTTACCGTTAAATCTAATTGTTCCACCACCATATACCCACGCCTTATAGTCTTTTCCTTTATAAGTTACGAAAAGGCGTTTACCGCCGGGAAACAGGCCCCTGAGAGGTTTGTCTTTCTTTGCAGAGCCTTTTATATTTATCTTACGGACTACCTGGACTCTTCCTCTATCACCGATTATATCGATTACTTGTCTTTCAGCTTCTTTTTCTGCTTAGTCTCAATCTTTTTTATATCTTCTTCAACTGGTAAATCTTCCGGCATGCTGCCGCCAATTTCCTTAATGGTCTGTCGAATTTTAGCCCCGACCTGGCGATGCGTACGGTTGGCCTTCTTCTTACTCTTAATATTCTCACGACGAAGTTTTTCCTCCGTCTGTGTAGCTCTGAAAAGATTTGCCGCAAGTTCGGTACTGCCCATGTGGTCAAGAATCTGCTGGCTTTTTTTAAGCCCTTTGCGGCTATGAATGTCTCCAGAAGTCAGGCCGCCGTACAATCCCATATAACCGTGATTTTGAAAAATAGCATAATCCGATGCCTTAACTATCCCCGCTTCTTTAGCTGCTCCAGCAAGACGCACATTATGCGTTTTCATCTCCTGACGAAGAAGCAACCGCCGCTCGTCTTCAAGTTCCTGTTCAGAAATTTCCTGCCTTCGTGTCTGAACGGCAAAATATGTCTGACCTAATGCAACGATTTCCTTTGATGGGTCTGCATTCTGAACTATCAGATAACACGCGTAGCGGGACATATATACTGAACTAACCGGCCTTTTCGCCCCACTGCCTATATCGACCATTTCGGTGATACCAACGAAATGGTCTTCGATGTGGTGCCCGCTGTTAAAACAGGCTGCTTTGGCCTTTTTGATAACCTGTTCAAAATTGCGGTAATCGGAATAACCGAGAATCTGCGAGAAGTCCCTACTTGACCAGTATTCATTACCTGTTGCGTTTGTTCGTTTTATGCGCTCAAAAGGCGAATCATTGCCCGTAGGAGGCGTTTTTGTAATCTCATTAGTCATAATAATTATAGTATCTTCATCGACTCGACGAGTTTTAAACCTTTGTGTAATTGCATCTGCACAGTAAACCTCATGCCCTCAGGCGTAAGATAAATATTATCATTAGTCTTTCCGAGCAATCCCAAGTCGGTTGCATAATTGGTATACATATGAGTTGCGTTATACTTTGCTTTATCTGTTTTCCAGTCGAAGTATTTCCCAGCATGAAAAGTAAAGTACGCCATCATATTGGACATGGGCACTGGATAAGTATTTTTTGCAAGTGCAAAGACGGCTTCTACTGCTGATGCAATGCCGAGTATAACAGATGATTCGTAAGGATTGCTCATGACAAAGGAGCGGATTAGGACAGCCTGACTTTCACTCAGACGAGCAGGCAGAATAGTATCCTTACGCTTACAATATTCTATGCCGAGACCGGTTAATGTAATAGCATCTCCATTAGGCGACCAATCTATAAGTCGAAGCTCATGTGTAAATTTTATTTTGTTGTAAAGAGTCCGTGGTGAACCACCAAGGCGTTTTTGCAAATCTTTAACGCTGTTTTCTCCTGCATAAAGTAAATAAACCAAGCTATGGATAAGATGAATATTCCATATTCCAATATCAATCGGCTTTGTTTCTGTAAATAAAGCGATCGGCTTCATATTTTTATAGAAATAACTTAGGACTTCTGCGGGGTCATAAACAATGCACCTGACATCATCAACGTCACGGACTTCATGTTTGGTCCGACCATCTTCTGTAATAAGCAAATATGTGCATATTCGACCTTGAATAAGGTCTCCTTCTTCCTGCATCTTCAATAGGTCATTTCTATAAGCATAAAGTTGTTCAATGAATTGTTTCTTGAAAGGCACAACTTTTAATTCCAGCAATAGTAGTTCAGTGCGATATGTATAAAGGAGATCAAGACGACCCGAAGGCATTATCATTTGACGGCATAAAAATCTCGGTTCATCTTCAAGATGCAGTAGATTTTTGGCTAAAACAGGAGTACTCACTAAAATATCTTCAATCTGTGATTCCCTGACTTCCATTTCTTATTCCTTAATATAAGGATAAAACGCCATCTCTTCACATATTTTCAATCTTTCCACAAGCCAATATCTAATGTTATCACGAATTTCGCCAATCATTTCGATGTCCCAATTGATTTCTTTAGAAGTAGGATTGATATCTCGAATCAATTGAAAGACAGCATCGTCAACGAAATCCTGTCGCCTGGTTTGCTCATCGCTCATTTCAATACCCATTTTGTATATCCTCAAATTTAAACATGCTATGCCTACAGGTCGAATCCGATACAATTTCTATTCAGGTCGTTAGCTGCAATTAATGTTGTTCCACTTCCGACGAAAGGATCTACAACTAATTCGCCTTGATGGGTAAAAAGCTCGATTATTTTTTTAGAAAGTGAAATTGGAAACGTGGCAGGATGAACAGTCTTATCTCTTATATCCCTGCCCTCGTAGTAAAACTGCCATACGCCCAACTGGTTTTTCAGCCATTCCTTTGCAGACAGGCAATTTATATGATTTGGTTTACAATCGCAATTGCGATCATAATTAATATTTATAATTTTCTTTGCACTTTTCTGTAATTCTGTCGTCTTTTTCGCAGTTGGTTTTATTCTTTCCTCATCATACTTATCTTGTTCTATTTGTTTAGTGTTGTTTTTATCATTACCATTATAGGGAATAATTTCATAGGTTCTTTCTCGAACACGGTTAATAGTAATCTTTTGGCCTGGAGATATTTCATGAATTGCTATGAATTTTTTGACCCAAGATCGATTACGGAAAATCCACCTTGGTTTATCAGTTTTGTTATCTGTTGGAATGTCTGTTTCAATAACACCTTTTAGCCCTTCAACTTGTAAAGTAATAGGTTTTCCTATACCTTTTGACACAGACGAAGCACCAAACGCATCAGGGGGGAAAAACCCTTTTCCACAAGAACGCAGATTAATATTACCGTATTTGCGAGCAGCAGGCGTAATTTCAATAATCCTTGATTCCATTCGAAAGCATCCTTTTAAGAAAGCTGATTATAACGAACTTAAACAATTTTTCAAAACGTGTTTTACAATAAAGAAATCTGGCAAAAATCACTGTTAAACAGAAAGTATAATGTAGGATTATCGGAAAATGGCGGGGAGATGTCAAGGGGAAGTTCGTGAAAAGAAAAGTCATTAGTTGATTGGTTAATATTTGTTAATTGGCGAATTGGCCCTTCGACAAGCTCAGGATGAGAAAACCAACACTACTCCTCCCACAGCCAGTTATTTAGAAATAATTCCAGGTCGGCGGGATTGATTTTGCCGTCCCGGCTGATATCTTCGTGCAATAAAATACCTTCCTCTAACCAAAGCTCCGCTATACGGCTGAAGTCAATAACATTCACAATACCATCGATATTAAAATCGGCAGGATTGCCAGCATTCGAAGCTGACAGGCTCGCCTGCAATGTGCCACCGAACGCTCCCATATTGATTCGTTTTCCATTCGGCCATAATTCGTCGGTCCAATCTGCGTTCGGGTCGCCCGCATCTATACAGGGGCTGTTAACATCATCGGTCAGCCACCCTAAGATGTTTGGATCCCATCTGCCGGTCTTCGATTTGAGGTGGAAATCGCCATCGTTCGGCCCGGCAAATAAAGGCTCGTCGCCGATATTGCCAAAACCACCCAGAGAGCCGGACCAATTCTGCACACAGCTAAAGTTTATAACCGGATGGCCGCCATATATCTGGGAACTTTCATTGACGTCATTGATGTCGTTGACGTCGTTGACGTCGTTGATGTCGTTGACGTCGTTGACGTCGTTAACATCATTGAAGTCATTGACGCCGGTATTTTTCCAGAGGATACAGCTTGTCAAAATCGACGTACTTCCTGAGGTATTAAGAATACCGCCTCCAAAAGTTTCAGCCGAGTTGGCAAAAAACGTACAGTTTGTAATAACGGGCTCGGCAGTACTGCCATCGTTTGCCATAGCGCCGCCGGAGGAGGCTGAGTTGCCGCTGAAAATGCAATTTACAAAAACCGGCTCGCTTGTCTGCTCGTTGAAAACAGCGCCGCCGTTTAGGCCCGAGCTATTTTGCGAAAACCTGCAGCCTGTTATCAGAGGGGAACTGCCATCCAAATTAAGCAAAGCTGCCCCTGAATCAGTCGCCGTGTTGCCGAGAAAAACGCAATTTTCCAAAACAGGGCTGCTGGCGTCATTTACCAATCCTGCGCCGGTTACTGCGTTGTTATCTTCAAACGTACAATCTATTAAAGCAGGGGTGCTGGAAAAACAGTTGTACATCCCTGCGCCCGAATCGGCATTATTGTCTTTGAAAACACAATTAATTACCTGCGGACTCGCTGCAGAATTATACATCCCCGCGCCCTGCACGGCATTATTGTTACAAAAGCAGCAGTTTCTTACGGTGGGACTACCCGCATTGTTATTCATCGCACCATTTGCTGCCGCGGTAATGAAAAGGCCGTCCAAAACCGCGCTCGAATCGGTTAAGCCGCCATTAACAACATTATCACTGTTATCTTCAATGTTCACAAAGTTCGGTTCGTCGTCACCGTTCAAATCACCGCTGAGGATTGTTAGATAATTTTGATAATCGCGCCCTTCCATACCGGCGCCGCCGGTAGGGAAACCGCCATAAACAGCCAGGTTATTTAAAAGGTCAAATGCCTGGCCTTGAGCACCGCCGGGCCCGGCCGGTCTGTATGTGCCTTCGGCTATATGTATCTGCCTGACTATTTCGGAATGTTCCGCGGCGAAACTCAGAGCCTGCTGAAAATCAGTAAAGGCATGAGGCCAGCTCGAGCCGCTATTTGCGCCTGTTGCATTGGCATCGACATAAATTGCCGAAGGTATCTCGGTATGGTCATCTTCATAGACCTGAATAGTTACAGGAGCAATTTCCGCGGCACTGATTACCAAAACAGCCTGGCCGTCACTATAATCACCGTCCTGGGCAGCGGCGAGTGAAACAGTTTGCGGCTGGTAAAAATTACAAGGGTCGAAAATCAACAGGCCGCCGGTCTCAATCGTAATGTCAGGGTCTCCCGATTCAAACGCCACTGTAACATCGAGCTGGCCTTGCGGCCTGGCTGCTAATGCTACCGTGAATTCAGCAGTATCACCTTCGGGTATGGTTATAGTATCCGACGCCACTAAAAAGCACTGCTTGGGACCTTCATACGCACCCATATCAACAACAGGCGGCTCGCAACAGCCGGTATCATCGATATAAACCTCATCAATAAACCGCTCGTCACCGTCAAGGTCAGTTACCACTGAAAACGGAACAGCGGTATTATCACCGGCATCGAGGCAGGGTGAAAATGCCGAAAGCCTGAGGTTGTCATCCTCCGTGCCCTGTATGTTATCGAGACCGTTGGAATCGATAAAAAGCGGGTCTATATTAAGATTATGCTCTCCGAGCAACTGCTCATCCAGAGACTGAATACAGCAGTAATTTACATCGAGCGTGGCTGCATTTACCTGTGCGTTCATATCCTGCACGCCATTGACTGAATTTGCCCAGATAATACTGTTTTTTACAGCCACCAAATTATAACCCAAGCCGGCGATTCCTCCGCTGCGACAGTCGGCTTCGTTGGCGGTCAAGGTAGAGTTTATAACCTCAAGGTCACCGTTTCTATTGTATATCGCCCCGCCGCATTCGGTATTTGCAATATTATCGTTGAACAAACAGTTAACTACTATTGAGTTACTTTGATTATTATAAATTGCTCCGCCGTGGTAAATACAGACATTGCCGATAAAGCTGCAGTTTGTTAACTCGGTATCGCTGTACAAGTTATAAACTGCACCGCCACATTTTCCGGAATTGTTATTAATGAAACTACATTCATTCAGCACACAATCAGAATCATAAACATTGGCGACAGCAGCACCGCCGTACCCATACCATCCGCCTGGCCTGATTTCATTTTCTCTGAAAATACAGTTCTGGAGAATAGTTCTGCTGTTATTGACATTAAATACCGCACCGCCAAAACTAATTGCGGAATTCGACTGGAAGTTACAATTCTTAATTTTCGGGCTGCTGTTATCACATTTTATCGCTCCGCCCTCATACTGCGCATATCCGTTTGTAATCGTAAAGCCGTCAAGAACGCTGTTCTGGTTTTCACCGTTTCGGAAATAAAATGCGCGACGGTAATGCGTTGAGTCACCCTGGCAACCGATACCACAGTTTTCAGGCCCATTTTCGCTCCTGAGGGTAATGGCATAACCTCTAAAACTGATATCCCTGTTACCTTCTCCGGTATATAAGCCGTCAGAGACGGTTACAATGTCACCATCCCATACACTATCTATAGCCTCCTGAATTGTATTAAAATCTGCCGGTACAAAGACCTCCATCACCGGTAAAGTGGTAAAAGAAAAACAATTCGCGTCATTATCGTCGCGCGTGCTGTTGCCGGCGATATCATTAACATCTACTACAAAATAATACTGCATTTCATATTCAAGGCCGTTTATTCTCACCGCATGGGCAGTGCTCAATTTTGCATTGTCATCCGCTGTCATATCAGGCCCGCCGCAAGCCAGGCCGTATTTCACACCTGCTGTTGTCTGCTCATCTGTTTCGAACTCGATAATCACCCCGCCTGAACCAATCCGTGTCACATTAACATCCGTAACAACGGGCGCTATACAGTCGGAGATGGCTGTATCAGTGGCGGTCGCAGGATTACCGGTACCATCATTAACATCGAAGTATATTGCACCAAAAACATCCGTATCTGATAACTGTAAAATCCCGTCGCCTAAATTGGGCTCACCGGCAGCGGGCCAGATTGAGCCGGAAAAAGCCCCCGGCTTTTCAGGTTCTTCAAGAAGATTAACTGTTTCATAATCACCGGAATCAGTAACAATGCTGACTATACGAGACCCTGTATATGCAAGGTCATAATCGCCTAACCTTACTTTGATTTCGCTCCCGCAGGAATATATACTGCTGTCAAAGCATATTCGTCCCTCTGAAGGCCGGGCGCTATTCAAGGCATTGAAAATGTTAATCCTTCTATCACTTAAACATATCCCATCATCAATTTCGTCGCCGGTGTACACAATCAGCTCGTACACATCATCAACCGACAGTGTAGGATTTGCCGACAGCAGAAGTGCGCATGCCCCCGCAACATAGGGACAGGCCATTGACGAGCCTGAAGCGATGGAGGTGAAATCATTGTAACGCGTTCCGGTATAGCAATCTACAGGCCTCAAAGACAAAATATCAACACCCGGTGCTGCAACATCCACTAAATCACCATAACTGGAAAAAGGTGCCTTTTGGTCATTTGAATTGGTAGCGGCGACAGAAATGACATTTTCACACGCGGCCGGATATAAAATTATATCCGAATTATCATTACCAGCCGCCGCAACTACAATCACACCCTGGCTGTTCGCATAGTCGATAGCATCTCGCAAGGTTTGCGACGCATAGTCATCTCCCCAGCTATTTGATATAACCTCCGCGCCGTTTTCGACGGCGTAATAAAAGGCTGTCACAGCGTCCTCAATATCCCCGTAACCATACCTATCGAGAAACTTAAGCGACATTATTTTTCCATTCCAGCAGATGCCTGCAATATCCAGGCCGTTGTTCGGCTCTGCCGCAATTATTCCTGCGCAATGAGTGCCATGTCCGTGATCGTCGTCAGGGTCACCGTCATCATTGTAAAAATCGTATCCGTATATATCATCGATATAGCCATTGTCATCGTCGTCCACTCCTGTGCTGCCGTTTAACTCAGCCTCGTTAACCCACCTGCTGTTCTGCAGGTCCCTGTGGTCGTAATAAACTCCCGTATCAACCACGGCAATAATAATATCCGACAGGCCGGTGCTCACACTCCAGGCCTGCGGAGCATCGATATCACAGTCCGGCGTTCCCGGCGGATGGTTATACGAGTAGCTTTCAGGATACATCTGGCCGGTGTTATCCAAAGGCCATTGCACCGGGAAAAGCGGGTCATCGGGAATAACGTTAATTGATACAATATAATTCAGCTCTGCGTACTCGATGTCGGGGTCCTGGTTGTATTCCGCCAATAAGTCTTCGAGTGACTGGCCGTTTTCCAACTCAACCTCGAGTTTATATATCCCGTCAAGGTTAACAGCCTTTGTTTGCAATTTTGCCCGCTTCAGCCTTCGAAGCCGCCTTTGCTGCAATATGCTCAATCGCCCGGTTTGCCTTATCCGCAAAGCCTCTAACCGCCGGCAATTCTGCTCAAATTCAGGAAAGAGCCCCTTAATCTTTTTAATCCTGAGCCTGTCCTTTCTTTGCTCAAAAAAGCTGCTCAATCGAATCTGGTCAGGCCTTGCTCCGGCGAGCAATTCTCCCTTAAGCCGGTTTGCCGCTGGTTCTCTGAATTTGACGAGCAACTCATTCGGAACGTATTTATCCGGCGATAAACAAGATGTGCCTTGTGTAATACTAACTGATGAGTCCAAATGCTTAAGCTCTTTCGTTCCGCCCGCCCCGAGCAGAGTACAACTGATGCACAATGCGAAAAATACCTTCACCACCCGCCTGCCTGCCATTAACTGCCCCTAACAGTGAAAACCTAAAACTTCTCTGTTGTATTCAAAACCTGCATTATACACCAAAAAACCTTATTAGGCAAGTAAATTCTGTCACCTTCAGCTCATTTAGTCGATGCTGCAAGTGAATATGACATCATCACTTAACTCAGCACAGGCTGCAAAAAAACCAAACAAGAAAATAAAAAAGTTTGGCTATTTCTTTATAGGACTGAAACATTATCCGTGATTACAAAATTTACACGGGCATTTGCAGGGTTTACAGGCTGATATTTTTCGTTTAAAACAAAAAATCGAAGGTATGGTATAATTAAATTACAAGTAACAAATCGGCTTTGAAAATCTCATCGCTTTGAGTTATAATGATGCTTTGTATAAAAGAAACTTGTTAGGCTGTCTTTCCGCACGACTCGACTGAGCTCGCCGGAGTCCTGATGGGGAATTTAAGCCTTCAACAAATGGATTCCCGCTTTCGCGGGAATGACAATAAAAGTGTTTTCTGCAAAGCATAATAATATTAAAAAACAAACGGGCAGCACCACAGAGCGCATTTATAAAAGCAGCTTACAGGAATAGCCAAAATGAAGGTCCAGTGCGAATTGTGTCCGAAAAGCTGTATTATCGAGCCGGGCCAGAGCGGTGATTGCCGGGTCAGAATAAATATCGACGGGGTCCTGCATACGGTTGTCTATGGTTTCCCCTGCGCAACACACATCGACCCCGTGGAAAAGAAACCGCTTTTTCATTTTCTGCCGGGCACAAACATTTTTTCCCTTGCGACTGTCGGTTGTAATTTGCACTGCAAAAATTGCCAGAACTGGGAGATATCACAGTGTAATCCGGAAGACAGCACAGCCTCTATGCTCGGTCCCGAAAGGATTATCGAGCTTGCCGGCCGATATCGCTGCCCTTCGGTGGCATATACTTATACCGACCCGGTCGTCTATTACGAATATACACTCGAAACCGCAAAGCTCGCAAAAAAGAGAAACATGCGCAACGTCCTTGTAACAGCCGGTTACATTAATGAAGAACCGTGGCGGCGGCTGTTGGAATACGTCGATGCAGCTAATATTGACCTCAAAGGAATTACCGACGACTTTTACCGCCGCGTGTGTTCAGCGACATTAAAACCCGTACAAAATGCTCTTGTAGTAGCCAAGACCAGCGGCATACTCGTTGAGGTGACAAACCTTGTAATACCCACCCTGAATGATAAGCCGGAAGAGATAAGGCAGCTCGCCCGCTGGGTCAAAGAAAATCTCGGCAGTGATACTCCTCTGCACTTTTCCGGCTTCTACCCCCGATATCAGATGGTCCATCTTCCGCAAACTTCACTTAATACACTTGAGATGGCCCGGGATATCGCGAAAGAAGAAGGCCTGGAATACGTTTATATAGGCAATGTAAACAGTAAAGAAGGCGAAAATACATATTGTCCCGGCTGCGGCAGGCTGCTGATTGAGCGTAATATATACAGGATTCTGCGCAACGAGATTAAAGACGGGGCTTGTCCTGCCTGCGGCAGGAAGATAAATGGAGTATGGAAATGACACGCAGAACGTTTTTTGCCAAATTGATGAAAACTACAGCAGCAATAATTGCAGGTAGCTGGCTGGTTGTCAAAAAGGCCTCACCGAGAAAATTCATCACTGCTCTCAAATCCAGCAGGTACCCGGGAAGGATAAAAAAAATATCGAATATCGAAAAAGTGAGCAAATGGAGCGGCTAATTATGAACAAGACATTAAGAACAATAAAACCCGGCTGTCGGCTTTTTATGGTGCTTGTGTTTACAGCCTGTTTTGCGATGGCTTTCTGTGAGGGGTGTAAAAAGGAAAACTCACCAGCAGTTAAAGCAGAAACATCGCAAACCAATGAAACAGAACTGATGGAAGAGCAAAAAACTGAAGAGCCCGAAAAAGTTGTCATCAAATCCGAAATTGCAGGCCCGTGGTATCCGGACGACGCCAAAATTTTAATAGAGCAAATCGGGCAGATTTTCCAAAAAGCTGAAGCGAAGCCTAAAGACAACGTGATTGCACTAATCCTTCCGCATGCGGGATATCAATATTCAGGGCAGACGGCAGCGGCGGCTCTCAAAACAACAAACAGAGAGTATAAAAGAATAATCGTCATAGGCCCCAGCCACCGGACACCAATAGGGGGAATGCTAAGCGTGCCGAAGGGGACACATTATCAAACACCACTCGGGCAAACGCCTCTCGATGTTGAATTTATAAATAAGCTACTCGAATACCCGATATTTCAAAATGTACAAATGGCGCACGGAAACCAATTCGAAAACGCGGTACAGATAGAGATTCCGCTGCTGCAATATAAATATCAAAACTTCAGGCTTGTACCGATTCTGACAGGCCAGTGTTCAGAAAAAACAATCGAAAAGGCCGCTTCCATCCTGAAAGCAATGACCGACGAAGATACTCTCGTAATAGCAAGCTCCGACTTTACACATTACGGGCGGTCATTCGGCTACGTACCATTCACGCAAGATGTGCCGGAAAATCTCAAGAAGCTCGATATGGGAGCCTTCGAGTATATCGCAAAGCTCGACTGTAAAGGCTTTCTCGAATATAAAAACAAAACCGGAGCGACGATATGCGGGGCAGTGCCGATTGCCATACTGCTCGATATGCTGAATAAAGATACAAAAGCCGAGCTCGTCAAATATACAACCTCGGGCCAATTAACGGGAGATTTCAGCCATTCGGTAAGTTATCTTTCGGCTGCATTCAGCGGCAAATGGAAGAGCGGGCCGGAGATTGAGCCTACGACGACTGAAGACAAACTCAGCGAGGATGAAAAAGAAATACTTTTAGCCCTGGCACGAAAGACTATAGTTTATTATCTCGAAAACAAAAAGATACCCGAGCCAGCGGATTTGGGTATCACAATAACAGAGCCTTTGAAGGAGGAGCGTGCGGCATTTGTAACGTTAAACAAGAACTCAATGCTGCGAGGCTGTATCGGTGACATCTTCCCAAGGCAGAGTTTATATCAATCGGTTATCTCTAACGCAATCAACGCTGCCGTACGAGATTGGCGATTCACTCCGGTCAGGTTATCAGAATTTAATGACATTACGATTGAAATTTCGGCTTTGACAGTACCCAGACCGGTCGCGTCGGCAGATGATATCAGAATCGGCACAGACGGAGTTGTGCTCAGCAAGAACGGCAGGAGTGCGGTCTTTCTGCCCCAGGTTGCACCCGAACAGGGCTGGGGACTGCAGGAAACACTGAGCCAACTGTCACTCAAAGCAGGATTGGGGGCCGACGCCTGGAAGGAAGGCGCAGAATTCCTGGTATTTCAGGCTGAAGTTTTCGGTGAAGAATAATGAAATTTGCCCGCAGATTTCTTATTTTCAGTTACGGTCTTTTTACCATCGCCGCACAAACACTGCTCTTTCGCGAATTTTTAACCAGCTTCGAGGGTAATGACATCAGTGTCGGAATATTTTTTGCATCGTGGTTCTTATGGGTCGGGCTGTCGGCGATTGTAGTTTACAGGCTCAGAGCCTTCACTGAAATCCTCGTGAACAGAATCGAATTTTTGTTACTGTGTTATCTGCCGGCATTTATCCTTCAATCGGTATTGATTATACAGGCACGCCAGATAGCAGGTGCTGAACATTTCGCATTACTGCCGATGCGCACGATTGTGCTTCTCTCAATAATCGTCAACGCACCGGTAAGCATTATCACGGGTATTTTATTCCCCACGGCTTGTCGCTGGGTCCGCCAGGAAGAGGAGATGGCTGTCTCACGAGTATATATCCTCGAAGCTGCAGGCAGCTTTGCCGGCGGGCTGGGGACAACATTACTTTTAGCTTTCGGTGCAGGTTCTGTAAGGCTCTCCCTTATTATCGCATTTATCGTCGCGCTTTCGGCAGCTTTGGTTAAGCTCGCCAAAATAAAAGAGCAGCTTCCGCATACAAGCGAATCCCAAAGATTCAAACATTTATGGATTTGCCGTTTCGCCGCTCAGATGCTTGTATTTTCTCTGCCGGTACTTTTGATTCTGGGCCTGGTTAATGGTATCGACCAGAATATCAGCCGACATATCCGCTCATTAAAATGGACTCTGCCGGTATCAAAAAAAGAGCCGGTCGGTTCCTTCTATACCGCCCAGGCAGAATATCTTTACGGCAGTTACGGCGGCCAATGGATAGTGTATCGACAGGGCAGCTTTATAGAATCGCTGCCGGAGCAAAGCAACACCGGCAAAACAGCAGCTATCGCCCTATGCCAGAGACCAGACGCTGAAAAAATCCTGGTTGTCGGCTCGGGGTTAGACCTCTGCCAGCAATTTCTCAAGCTCGAACATATTGAAAAAGTAACGTGGGCAAACAATGATAATGAGTACATCGGAAAACTTAACAAAGTTTTACCAAATGAGCTTAGGGTAACCGATGAAAGACTTGAACCGATTTTCAGTGACATTCGTAGTTTTCTTACATCTAATAAGCAGGCTTACGATATCATAATTGTCAATCTGCCGAACGCTACAAGCTCGTCACTGAACAGATATTTCACATACCAGTTCTACCAGCAGGTCAAAGGGTCGCTGAGAGCAGACGGTGTTTTTACGATTCGCATCGCCGGCGGTGAAAATATTTTAGGTACAGAGCTCGTCAGCCTTGGCGCATCAACGAAATTTACCCTGCAAAAAGTATTCTCCAATCTCGAGCTTGTACCGGGGGAAGATACGTGGTTTATAGCATCCGATGCCGAAGATATAACCGGCAATCCCGGCACGTTAAAGGACAGACTCTCGAAGATACCTGGTGCCTCTGAAATTCTGCCGCCTGATGCGTTGTTTTCGCTTTATCTGCCGGAGCGGGCAGAAAAGGCAATGACAGCTTACGATAATACCGACTTACCGCAGCAGCTCCTGATTAACCAGGATTCGAGACCGCTGACACATTTATATAATCTGCTGCTCACAGCAAAACAGTCAGGCGCGACAGTAACAAAATTTGTCAGGCACCTTGCCCTGGCCGGCCCCCTGGTCTTTTTCGTTCCAATCTTTATTTTGATGGCGCTGCGGGCTTTATATCTTCTCAGTGCCCGCGGGAAAAATGAGATTCAAAAACAACACAAACCAAGTTTCGACAGCACATTTCTTGCATTCAGTTCAGGTCTATTGGGAATTGGAGTTGTCATCGTCCTGATGTACCTTTATCAAACCAGGTTCGGCTCGCTGTATCTGCACATCGGCGTTATCTCTTCTGTTTTTATGCTCGGGATGACTACCGGCGCTGCGTCAGCCAGAAGGCTGCTGTCAAAGGCCAAAACAAACAAGCTGGAATCAATATTAATTGCTGTTATATCCATTCACACACTGCTTCTGGCTGCAATCGCCTACTGGCCTTTCTCGCAGTACAGATTTGGACCTAATTCTGCAAGCAGCATATTCGAGCCGATGCACCTGATTTTCGCAGCAGCATTTTTGCTTTGCGGTCTCTGCGCCGGATGTTATTTTCCCATCGCAGCAAGAAAACTTGCCGATGCGGATTTCGAGACCGGCCAGGCCGGCAGTAAGCTCGAAACCGCCGACCATCTCGGAGCCTGTGCGGGAGGACTGCTTACAAGTCTGCTGCTTGTACCCGTACTCGGAACTAAACCGGCGGTGTTTGTTTTCATCCTGCTTTTGCTGGCTAATATTCCTGCTGCTGTTATGAAGTTATATAAGCCGGAAATAATTTATAGGCGGGCTAAAACTGCAAACCTTCCGCTAACAATCGGCTACTTTTTATTCGGTATCGGGATATCTGTTGTTATATGCTCGAACATTATCTCAACGAAAGGTATATCAACAAAGACCTTCCAACAATACCAGGCACACTTTTTGGCAGAACAATTACAAGTCAAACCAATGTCGAAAACCATCGATGATATAACTATTGACTACTTTATTATTTATGAAAGCACAGATAAGCTTAAAGGTTACATTTTCAACTCCGGCCAATTGGCTGACGAAGTTCAAGGCTATGGCGGCAGGATAAACCTCGCTGTTTATACCGATACAACCGGAAAGCTGATTGACTTTCAAATCCTCGGCTCTAACGAGACGCCGCGATATCTCGAGCGCGTTATGACCAATAAGAAGCTTCTTAAGGGCCGAGGATTGCTTGCCGCTGAGCCTTTTGCAGGTATAAACTCTGTAACAGGTGCCACCATCAGTTACAAGGCTATAACTTCGGCACTGCAATTATCAACGAATAGATTCTTCGATAAGGTTGTCGCCAAAGAGGTGCAAACTGCCGGCAAAGAAAAAACCGGTCGGCTTGCTTATGACAAGGCAGGTATATATCTTATCATTGCATTTATTCTCAGCCTGATTGTAATCTACTTCGGAGGGTTCTGGAGCAGATTTTTCGTTTTGTGCTTCAACCTCATAGCAGGAGGATTACTATTAAACAGCCAGTTTTCAAGCTGGCACGTTACGACACTATTGTCGATGAAGCTACCCTCGCCGGCTTTATCCGGAGCATTTCTGCTTATCCTGGGAATACCTGTTCTCGTTCTGATTTTCGGTAATATTTATTGTGGATATTTGTGCCCGTTCGGAGCATTGCAGGAGCTTATTAACTATCTAAGACCAAAAAAATTGAGACCTTTAATACCGGCAAAAACACTTCGAACAGCAGCCTTTTTCAAATATATAATTCTTTTTATCATTATCACCGCCTTTTTTATCTGGCGCAAACAGGACACGCTCAAAACGGATGTGCTTATCGGTATATTCACCGCTATGGATGGGGCCTTATTTCTTGTTATTGCCATCATAGCGATTGCAGGAGCATTTTTTTATACACGCTTCTGGTGCCGTTATTTGTGTCCGGCAGGTGCTTTTCTTGCACTTCTCAATAAAATAGCGATTTTGAAAAAATACCTGCCTGCAAAAAGATACGGCAGATGTGATTTCGGCCTGACAGCCGAAGAACATTCCGACTGCATACATTGTGACAGATGCCGCTACGTAATTAAGACGCCGAGCGACAAGCTATTTGGCGCTTCCTCCGACTTAATAAATCAGTCCCTGGCCCGTTATTTCCTGCCGATTGTGGCCGCCGCAACGATATTTTTATCAGCTGCTACGATAAAAATAGCTTTAAAAAATATTCCCGAAAGCTACAGCCAGCCAGAAACAATAACCTCAACAGGCACAGGCCGGGCCAGGGATGTGGACATAGAGCAAATTCAGAAAATGATACAGGAAAATAAACTGTCAGACAAAGAAGCTGAATACTACAAAAAAATCGAATGAAGCTCAAAGACAGCTTTGTAAAAAAAGTTCCAACGACGAAAATAGCTAATCAGTCAAATCCATAACTATCGCCATTTCTATTAGATAAGCTTCACTTTTCTAATTTGTCATTCCGCACTTGATGCTGAATCCATCGTCTAAAAACCGGATTCCCGCCTCCGCGGGAATGACACAAAAACTAAAGTTTCTTTTTAGAAACGGCACTTTGATTATTGTAGCGCGGAGTTTAATTGCAGGATACATATAATTTTAAGAAGCATTACCCGAAGCCGGTTTATGATAACCGAATATGTAAAAAAAAGACACAGATGAAGAACACTTCTGGAAAGTGTGTTATCAACTGTGCCTTCGGCTCGCAGGCCTAAAAACCTGCTCGACAAGGCAGCCTGCACGCGCCTGCGTGCCCCCCCATTTTATTCTGAACACTTAATATTTATCGGAATATTTAACTGCTTTTATTAACCTTTCTTCGTTTTTTGACCATATCCTCGAGTTTTTTCCTCATCTTTGCCAATTCTTTCGATTTGAAAGCACTCTTTGTCTTCTCAAGCACCTCTATCGTTTCATAAACAGCATTATCAAGCTCGGCGAGCCTGGGGCAATTCAATAAATTGCATACCGGCGAGTCCGCAGCCTCGGAAGCTGTTTCAATAGATACATTTTTTATATCAGCCAAAGCGCTGTTAATATTTGCACATGTTAAATCAATAAACTCCCTGACAGATGCCGAAAACAAATTTGTACTGCCGCCCTTCAAGACCCCTTCGAGATTATCCAGGCCCTGCTGCCAATACTGAAGGCGCTTTCTTGCACTTACCACAGCCCTGTAAAGCCGGGTTTTCACAACAGCTTTCTTAACCTGCTCCAATAACTCCTTAAAATCAGGGGGTTTTACAAGATATGCAGCCACCGGTAATTGTATGGCCTTTATTGCAGTGCCCTGGGAAGGATATCCTGTTACGAGAATAGTCGACATACCTTCGGCAAGTTTGGACAAATTATTAATAAATTCGAGGTCCGGATTGCCCGGCATTTTGATATCGGCAATAAGAAGGTCGTATTCATTGTTTTTCAACTTTTTTATACCGGCTTTTGCGTCAGATACACAATCGCAGTGATAACCTTCTTTTCGCAGCAAATCCGCTGTTGACTGCAAAAAAGTCTCTTCATCATCGGCAATCAGTATTTTCCCTGCTTCACTTATTGTCCTGTTTCGCATTATTGCCCTCAAAAGGAATTTTGATTGCGAAAGTAGTACCCTTTCCTGCCCGGCTTTGAACGGTTACTTCTCCTCCTATCGCATTAACGATATTCTTACAAACCGAAAGTCCCAATCCAAGGCTTCTTTTTGCGCTATCACGTTTACTTGTAAAGAAAGGCTCGAAAATCCTGTTGCGTATATCTTTCGAAATACCAACACCGGTGTCGATAATCCGCATATCCAAAATACCTTCGCGAATTTCACCCGTTACCCTGACTTTGCTATCAGGATGCGATGCCTCTATTGCATTCTGGATAATATTAAACAACACCTGTCTTAACAAACTATCAGGCAATCTTACAATAATACTCTGGTCAATGTCAATACTGACATCGACTTTATGCTCTTCGCTCGCAACTTTCAGCAAAGCAACGACGTCCGCAACAGCCTCGTGAAGACTAAATCGGCGCTTTTGTGCCTGTACAACAGGCCTGTATAAATCATACATCTGGCTCACAATATCGCTGACCCGCTCAATCTCCTTTTCTATCAAACCTACATATTTGTAATAAGGATGATTATCAGGTATGGAATCTTTTATCAGAAGAAATGAGTTTTTAATACCCGCCAGCGGATTATTAATCTCGTGGGCTATTTTAGCAGCGAGACTTCCCACCGCTGCAAGTCTCTCACTCTCACGAAGCATTTCTTCCTTGCGCATCCGCTCGGCGGTTTCCTTTTGTAATTGCCTGTTTGCCTCTAATAGTTGAGCGGTTCTTTCTTCAACCCTTTGTTCCAGCTCATCGTGTGCCTCTTGCAGAGCGTCGTGGGCCTGCTTACGCTCGGTTATGTCCAGGCCAATTCCGATGTTGGAACCGTCTGAAAGAGGCACATTGATCCACGTGGTTTCAAGAACTGTTCTATCGCGTCTGCGTGTCCTGAAATCATCCCAATTAGATTCGGCTTTGCTAATAAAGCCAACAACATGTTGGTAATTTTGCGTATCGGGATAAAACTCCTTCAAAACATCTCGTGATTGAGCTTCCTTCAATGACCAGCCCAGTGTCTTCTGCCAGGCCTGGTTAACCCACTTATGGTTACCATTCGAATCCAGGAAAGCAATCATTACAGGTATGTTATCAAGGATGGTCTGAAGTATTTCCTTCTGTTCGCGTAAAACCTCCTCTGCCTTTTTGCGCTCGGTGATATCCTCATAGGTTCCAAGGATACCTACGATGTTGCCTTTCGTGTCTCGTAACGGCACCTTGTTGGTATTAGCCCATGCGTAGGTGCCGTCAGCTCGGATATAAGGCTCGATAATGCCGTATTCGGGAATACCTGATTCCATAACCCTCCTATCGTCCTCCCGAAACAAATCCGACTGCTTTTTTCCCCATGGAAGATCGTAGTCGCTCTTTCCGACAACCTCTTCTGAAGACTCCAGTCCTGCCGCCTCCAGAAAGGTGCGGTTGCCGCCGAGGTAAATCGAATCACGATCTTTCCAAAAGACTGCTGCTGGGATTGAGTCCAATACAGTCTGCAGCATATGCCGTGAATCACGCAGCCTATTCTCTGCCCGCTTGCGCTCGGTAATATCCACGAGCACCGCCATGACACCATTAATATTATCGCGACTATCACGCAGCGGAGCAGCTGAGATGCTGACGTCAATAAGAGAACCATCTTTTCTCTGCCGAAGTGTTTCCACTTCAACTAATCCGCTTTCCAGCGCACGCGAGAACATGGTATCGGCTTCATCTTTTTTCTCTTCAGGGATAGCAGGGTATTGATGTCCGATGACTTCTTGCGCGGTCCAACCAAAGGTTCGTTCTGCCGCTGGATTCCACGCCTTGACGATTTGTTCTCTGTCCATGGTAAAAATGGGTAACGGCGATGCCTGAATCACTGCCTGAAGAGTTTGATTCGTCTCTCGCAGCTTTTCCTCGGTTATCTTCAGCTGTTGGTTGGCCGCCCTTAGCTGCTGGCTCGCAGCTCTTAACTGCTGCTCTTCCACTTTTAGTTGCTGATGTGCAGCTCTAAGTTGCTGATTGGCTGCTCTTAACTGTTGCCCTTCTGCTCTTAACTGCTGTTGCGCTGCCGCCAACTGTTGATTTGCAGACTCCAATTGCTGATTTATACGGCGTAATTGTTCACTTTCAGCAGGCTTATTCTCAAAACGACTTTCACTTTTTTCATCCATTACGGCGCCTCCCTGACAAACTACAGCATTTCCCTTTTAGTCTCCCTGCTGACTCACAGAAGAGTCTTATAATGACATATGTTACAAAAATAAAAGAAGGCCGGCCCTTATCAGCCAGCCTTCTTCTTAATATGTAAAATTTCATTTTCTTAGAAACTATACTTTACCGCCAGGCTGACCCAGGTCTCATCTTTATCATCGTTGACCGAATCATCAAAAGTAATCTGGTGATAAATACCCGGGGTGAAGGCAAAGTTGCTTCCAAGGTCAAAATCCGTCGAAACACCCAACACCATATTTGACCAGTCGTGGTCAACATTACCGCCACCGGGATGGACCCCATCATTGTAAATAAACTCGGAGTGAAGATTGAAAACCCGCTCCTGTCCTTCCATTATGGGGCAGGAAGTTTTCAGGGCATAATCAAGCATAAATATATGAGCAAAACCTGATGCCGACCCCCCGGACGGTGAAGCTGCTCCAACAAGAGTTCCGCTGTTCGAAGGCCAAAGTTTAACAAGAACGTAAGTCGGTACAAGTCCCTCTACAGGTAATATGTTCGGAAATGAAAATATGCCGTGTACTTCCTGAAGGTCTATGCTGCTTGTTGTATGACTACTCGAATCGGGATAGTTATAGTATCTGTAGCCAAACATATAATCGGTTGCATACAGCTCATCGTCAAACAAACGATTGCGGTAATAGATAGTATAATCCCATCGCTCAGCGTCTTCATATCCGCTCGAATTGGCCCTGTGGGCTGTTATATTCATCCCGAAGCCGGTTCCAAACAAATCAAGGTCAATAAAAGGATGAATTGCACTTTTGTCCCCATAAACGTCGAAGCCGCGCCAGATATATTTGCTGTCATAGATAACACCGACCGCACCGTGCAGCTCTCCCGCAAGAGCAGATACAAAACCGCCTGTACAAATCAAAATCAAAACACTCAACAAAATAATCTTCTTCATATTTCACTCTCCTTAAAAATCCAAACTAAAGATTCCACTTTATTCATAAACAAAAGCAATACCTTAAAAGTTCCCCCCCGGAAATTGGTAAAAGTGTAACAGGAAGCGAAAACAAGTCAAACAAAAAAAATATTTTTGAATTTTTTTTATAATTTCTGAATATGATAACCGTCTGTTCTGCTAAGTGCTGTTAGAAGCTGTATCTAACAGCTGTATAAATATTCGTATTATTCTCGAACTGGCCGAAAAAAGTGTGCGGATAATCGCCAAAAAACAAATTAGCACCGGCCTCAACCGCCAGATTATCGGTAACCTTGTAGTTTATATTAGGACGCATATATACATCTTTGTCGGACGGTGAAAAATAAGTAAAAAGCGAACAGATAAGATTTTGATTCCAGTACAGCTTTGTAATTCTGAAGGTTAATAAATGACGGTATTCTTCAGCTGCCTTATTGCCGGCAGGCAGAGTTCGTTTATAATCGCCGTAGTTCAAAGTTTGTTCAACGTAATACTGCAAACCAACCGTAAAATCGGGGGCGATTTCCGGCAAGTCTTGTTCATAACCTATCAGATAACGCATCTGGCTATTGTCTATAAAAGGGTCATCACCGGATTGGTCATCACGAGAGTCATAGTAACCCATCTCAATATTGCCGATACCTTTGCCAATCTGCCCGCGTGCACTTGCTCCATAAACATTGAGTTTTGGGAAAGTATATTTCGATGTTGATGTGTCAAAGCCACCAGGGCTTTTCCAGTAGCCCCAGTAACCATAAGCGGCAAGCTCATAACCACCAACATTTTTCGATACTCGCAAGGCCCATTCATCATCACTAAACCAATTATCAGGTTTGTCTGTGCGAACGATAGAGTCTGCTCCTGCTAAGCGGCTGCCGTTCCAGTAAGATAAGCGGTCGCCTGTAATGAATCTGTCTGAGTCAAATCTGGGCGTGTAAACCACATCGATATTAGCCAAGTCAGTAAAGAAGCTTGCCTTGAGGGCATCAGAAGGCGCTTTGAGATATTCGGTATCTCTGCCAATAAAAAACGCCTGCCAGTCTTTCGGGAAAAGGTCGTTAATAAAAACCAGATCCCCCGTGCCCCAGGTCAAAATTTGCCTTCCCAGTTTAACATCCATAAAATCGGTTGGAGAAAAAGCGACACTGGCCTCTCTTAAATCCAAAAATCCCTCACCTCTTTCCAAATCTACAGAATGGTTCTTGTCCAGCCAGTCATAATACAAATCGGTGGTAGCCTTGAAAGTAAACTCATCCAGGTTTTTCTCCATTTCTAACTGCAATCTGGTTTCGCCTATAGAATTGTGCTTTTCTTGGCCATCGCCTCGTAATCTGATACCGCTGCGCACCTCCCAGAAGCCTGTTATGTCCAGCCAAGGTTTTTTCAGCAGTTTGCTCTGAACTTCGTTTAGTTTTGGAGACTCGCTAATTTCCAGACCGCTTGGAAGTGATGGCTCCACACCAGGTTCATTTGGAGCCGCAGTCTCAACCCCTAAGCCACCTGGAAGAGCAGGTTGATTATCCTGACTTTGGCTACCCGATAATCCTGCCGGCAGCGAGGGTTCTTGTTGAGCATAAACTACTGCTCCCAATAGCAACAGGATTATTAATATACCTGTTAATCTTATATGTTGCAGTTTTGTAAAGAACATTATTTTAGATATCTCCGTGCCGGTTTCCTTAAGTATCTTTCTGTAAAGATTGACTCAGGAATACCTATATCATATTTGATATTGCTGTATTCGGCTATGGTATTACCATTTGTTCGTAAATCCGTCATTTTTGCTTTTGTTACCGTCGAGTATCCTTGTATTTGCTTAACCTCTAAAGCTTCATAGCTGCGATATTTCTTGTTCTGATTGTCGTAGTAGTCGGTCTTGACAACTATTAAACTCTCGCGATGTATCCACATTTCGAAATACGCAAATTCGACAAGCTTGGGGTCTTTAGGGGTGTTTTTTAATATGTAAAAGTCCTTTGTTGTCTTTACCAGCTCATGAACGTCATCATTGATATTTCGTCCTGAGACATCCTCATAGAAGAAGTGAGCCCCGACGAAACTGGTTCGCTTGTCAGTTGCTGAGATGCGTT
>CAYXGT010000008.1:0-45890 GCA_964464635.1 uncultured Pirellulales bacterium
AATGCTTTTATCGGCCAATCACTGTACCGCCTTTACAAAATTGATTACGAATAATGACAAAAAAACGGTAAATTTTAAGAATTTTATCGCACTTTATGAACAGGCGGTGAACCGGTTAAGTCAAATTGCCTTATAAAAAATGATTCCGTTTTTGCGTTCGGAACTTATAAGCCTGCTTTGTTCAAGACAGGTCAGATACTTTACCGCCTGGTTGCGATGAAATCCGAGTGATGAAGATATATCATCAAGAGAGCAAGGCCTGCGTTTTAGCATTGATAATAAGGTTTCCATAGCCCGTGTATCATCAGCAGAGAATTGGGCAGACTTTTCGGCAGTATCCTTGTCGTCGCTATCCGGTGAGGGCAACTTCGCCATGTCGGCAATAATTTCACATTTCGGTCCAAAGAAATCGGCTATGTCCCGGAGCCTGCGGAGCTCCGGCGGCTTAACCGAAGCATCCGCAGTTGGTCTAACAGCAGTGTTAAGCTGGATTTTGTCAGGCCGGATAAGCTCAATAGCCCGTTTGATACTGCTAAGCTGCCGGGCTTCGGTATTTATCGAATCGACAAGAAAGACCTCAAGCCAGATTTGACCGGCGAACTGTTTTCTTAATTCGCATAGTCCCGAAATAACTTTTTCAATATTGATATCAGGGTGGGGACGATTTATCTTTTCGAAAGTCTTTTGGTCACCGGCATCGAGAGAAGGCAGGATGAGGTCGGCCTTTGAGCAGTCAGTCCTGACATCCGGCATATAAAGAAGTGTTCCGTTTGTCAGAACAGCCACGGGAATCTTTGTAATTTTTTTAGCGCCTGTAATCAGCTCGCCGAGCTTCAAATTCAACGTCGGCTCACCGGAGCCACTGAAGGTTATGTAATCGGCGGTCAGGCCTTCAGCAATTCTGTTTTTCAGCTCTGAGAGGACGTCTTCGGCGGGTATAAATTCCTTTCTTTCGATTGATTTTTGCGTGGTCCTTCCGAGCTGACAATAAACACAGTCCAGGTTGCATACCTTAAAGGGAACGATATCGATACCCAAACTCAGGCCTAACCTTCGCGAAGGCACAGGACCATATAAATATTGTTCTTTCTGTTCCACTTTTTATCTGCGAATGATATCGAAAATATTTTTACAAACTTTTAGAAGCTGCTCAAGCCAGTCGATTGGCATAATTGAAGCTGAATCCGATTTTGCCTTGTCGGGTTCCGGATGAACTTCGAGGAACAGGCCGTTAGTGCCCGCGGCAACAGCGGCTCTGGCAAGAATAGGAGCCATATCGCGTCTGCCTGCGCTTCTATCGCCGAGGCCGCCCGGCTGCTGCGTGCTGTGCGTGACATCAAAAACCACCGGACAGCCGAGCTTTTTCATAGTATCAATAGCGGTCATATCATTGACAAGACGGTTGTATCCGAAGAATGTCCCTCTCTCGGTGAGTATAATATTTTCGTTTCCACAGGATTTAATTTTTTCGATGACGTTTTTCATTTCATCGGGTGAGAGGAACTGACCCTTTTTAACATTGACCGGTTTTCCGGTTTCGGCACAGGCGCAAAGCAGGTCTGTCTGTCTGCAGAGAAAGGCCGGCACCTGAAGGCAATCGACGACTTCGGCAGCGATTTGTGCCTGAGCGGGCTCGTGGACGTCCGTCATAACGGGAAGTAAAGTTTTTTTGCGAACCTGTGCAAGAACCTCAAGGCCTTTCTCAAGGCCCGGTCCACGGTAGCTTTTAATACTGGAGCGGTTGGCCTTGTCAAAGCTGGCTTTGAAGATTATGCCGACATCAAGCTTTTTACTTATTTGACAGAGCCTGTCCGCAATATCAATACAGATGTCTTCGGATTCGATAACACAGGGACCGGCTATTACGAACAAAGGCGCATCGAGACCGATTTGGACAGCACCGATTTTGAAAGCCACTTTATTATTCCTTTATAAAAATAGTTATAAACTTTCGAATACGATTCCTGATTCGTAAATTCAGCCTATAGCCCTGACAAGTCTGGTTCGCACACCTGCTGGTTTCGCACCTTCCGGGACCATCACATTGACGGCGTGCTGGATCACATCAATCCTCACGGGTAAAACCGGCCCCGGATCACCGTCAACCTCAGTCGGCAAATCCATGTTCTCAGAAGAAACAATTATGTTTTTGCCCTGCCGATAAATGACATCACGAGAATTGCTGTGATGTTTTAATACGGTCAGGATTGAATGTTTAACCAGATGTGTGCGCGATGCACATTTATAAATACAGATATCGAGCAGGCCGTCACCGAAGTCTGCATAATGCAGTATTTCAAGGCCGAGAGCATACCGGGATATGTTTCCGACAAAAACCAAGGCGGGACCATCAAAAATAACTTCTCCGTCGAGCTCAACCTTTAAGCTGTCGAATTTATAATCCCAGAACGTTCTCCAGACAGGCCAAAGGTAATCAAGATGGTCTATGTGGCCTGAACGAAGGTCGGCGACACGTTTAATAACGAGTCCATCGAATCCGAAACCGGCAATGGAAGTGAAACATTTTCCGTTTGCACTGCCGAGGTCGAGCGCTCTAGTAAAACCAGCTTCAAAAGTTTTTACGAGGGTCTGGAATTTTTCATCGAAACCCAGCTCATTCGCAAGCAGATTTTCGGTGCCCGCGGGCACAATGAGCATAGGTATTTTTGTATTTCTAAGGCCGTCGGCAACTTCCCTGACCACGCCATCCCCGCCGGATGCAACTACCAATTTGCAGTCAGCAGATTGAGCGGCATTTTTTGCGAAATCGAAGGCATCTTCAAGAGAGGCGGTAACCATAGTATTAACCCTGAAGCCTTTATTAAGAAGATATCTCTTAAACTGACGACTGATAGTCCTCTGGCTGCCGGCACCGGCCTTCGGATTTACGATATAAGCGATATAACCATCATCGGGTTTCATTTACTTCGCTTTCTTTGTCATAAGCTCGGCATAACTGTCGTGTATGTGCCTGATATTTTCAAGACCAAGTTTCTTTTGGACCTCTGCAATTTTCGAATCATCCTGCCCTTCTATCTCAACAAAACAGCCCAGTGAAGGCAAATTATCAAGAGCTACAAGACAGGAGCACAATTGCCATATTTGACGCTCTTTTTCAATAACGAGCTTTTTCTTATAAGCCAGAGCAGAAAGTAACTCCTCAGCCGATTCGACGTCGGTTACCTGGATTTCTACCTCGAGTCTTTTTTTAAAATCGTCTTTTTGCTTCGGGCCTTTATAAGTTAAAAAGATTGTTTTTTTGTTTTCAGCAGACTGAAGACGTAACCTGAGGCACTTATCATTTTTTGCAAAGGACGATTTTTCATCGTCAAAATAGCAGTCGATTTGATGCTGCTGCTCAACAAATTGCGCACCAAGGGATTGAAGCTGTCTTTCGACGCTCTCGAGAGAGTCAACTTTTAATTTAGCTTCGATTTCAGTAGTCATTAAAGTCAGCAAAGCATTAAATAACGATATTTACTAAACGAGATTTGATAACGATTATTTTTTTAGGTTCTTTTCCGGCGACAGCTTTTTTAACCTTTTCACAGTCAAGGGCTTTCTGCTTTATCTGCTCCTCGTCGGCGTCGGCCGGCACTACGATTCGTTCTTTAATTTTTCCATTGACCTGCACAGCCAGCTCAATTTCCTTTTCCCTGATAAGCTCTTTGTCGTATTGCGGCCAGTGCTCAAGGGCTAAACTTTCGGTGTAGCCCAATTTTTGCCAGAGCTCCTCTGCGATATGCGGGGCAAAAGGTGACAAAACAAGAACAAACTTTTCGATTACCGATTTCGGTTTGGAATCCTGTTTGACAAGATGATTTAGAAAAATCATCATCTGGCTTATTGCAGTGTTGAATGCAAAGTTTTCAATATCATCGCCGACTTTTTTTATGGTCTGATGCAGTAACCTCAATGTCGGCTCATCGGCCTGTGTACCTTTTACTGAAGGGTTGAGCTCGCCTGTCTGTTCATCGACAATCATTTTCCAGGTTCTGTGCAGGAAGCGATGAACACCTTCGACGCCCTGCATAGACCAGGGTTTTATTGATTCGAGCGGGCCCATAAACATTTCGTAAAGCCTCATCGAGTCGGCGCCGTAATCTTTTGTGACCTTATCGGGATTTACGATGTTCCCGCGTGACTTGCTCATCTTCTGGCCGTCTTCACCTAAAATCATTCCCTGATTGACTAATTTATAGAAAGGCTCTTTGGTCGATACATACCCGAGGTCGTAAAGAAATTTATGCCAGAACCGGGCATATAAAAGATGCAGGACGGCGTGCTCCGCTCCGCCGATATAGAGGTCGACGCCGGCCGGTAACATCCAGTACTTTTCCTTTTCAGGACTCCAGGGCCGGCTGTCATTATCCGGGTCGATATACCGCAGATAATACCAGCAGGAGCCGGCCCACTGCGGCATAGTATTTGTCTCTCTTGTCGCTTTTGTGCCGTCGGGCAAAGTGACATCAAGCCAGGTACCTGCATTGGCCAGCGGCGATTGGCCTGTGCCCGCGGGTTTGTAGTTTTCCACAATAGGCAGCTCAAGAGGAAGCTCTTCTTCTGACAGACTCATAGTCCTGCCGTCATCGGTATGCAGCAGCGGGAAAGGCTCGCCCCAGTAACGCTGCCTGCTGAAAAGCCAGTCACGCAGTTTATAATTGACAGCTTTTCGGCCGAGGTCCTTCTCAGCAAGCCAGGCGGTAATCTTTTCCTTAAATTCCGCCGTCGGCAATCCATTGAATCTGTCGCTGTTAATAGCTTTGCCATCGCCTGTAAAGCACAACTTTTCCTGTCTTGCCAGCTCTGCTTCCTGAGGGTCAGGAGGTTCTACAACCTGGATAATGGGCAGCTTGAATTTTTTTGCGAATTCGAAGTCACGCTCATCGTGGGCAGGGACAGCCATAATTGCTCCGGTGCCGTAGCTTATAAGAACATAATCGCTTATCCAGATTGGAATCTTTTCATCGTTGACAGGATTGACTGCATAAGCACCTGTAAAGACACCCGTCTTTTCTTTTGCCAAATCGGTTCTGTCGAGGTCGCTTTTGCGTGCTGCTTCCTCACAATATTGTTGTACGCTCTTTTTATATTCGTCGGTCGTAATAATATCAACAAGCCTGTGCTCCGGCGCCATAACCATATAAGTAGCGCCGAAGAGCGTGTCCGGCCTGGTTGTAAAAACCCACATATCTTCGTCGTGGCCGTCAACTTTGAAATTGACCTCGGCTCCGATACTCTTTCCAATCCAGTCGGTCTGGAGCTTTTTTATGGATTCGGGCCAGTCAACGTCTTTTAAATCTTCGAGCAGTCTCTCGGCATATTTTGTTATGCGCAGCATCCACTGCCGCATCGGTTTTCTGATTACAGGAAAGCCGCCCCGCTCACTTACCCCCCCTACCACTTCCTCATTTGCCAAAACCGTGCCAAGCTCAGGACACCAGTTGACAGCAACCTCAGCCTGATATGCAAGGCGATGGTCGTCGATGTATTTTTGTCTTTCAGTTTCGCTCAGACCCTGCGGGACGACAAGCTGTCCGATAGGCTTTGCCTTATCTTCTCTGTCATCAAAGCAGGTGTTAAAAAATTTGAGAAAAATCCATTGAGTCCATTTGTAATACCCCAGGTCGGTCGTAGCAAGCTCGCGGTCCCAGTCGTAGCTGAAGCCGAGAGACTTGATTTGCTTTCTTATATTATCGATATTCTTTTGTGTCGTGATTTTCGGGTCTGTTCCGGTCTGAACGGCGTATTGCTCAGCGGGCAGGCCGAAAGCATCATAACCCATCGGGTGCAGGACGTTAAAGCCTTTCATACGCTTATATCGGGCGACGATGTCAGAGGCGGTATAACCTTCCGGGTGGCCGACGTGAAGGCCCTGGCCGGAAGGATAAGGAAACATATCGAGGACGTAAAACTTCGGTCTTCCACTGTCGCAGTCAATTGCCCTGAACGTTTTGTTATCTTCCCAGAACTTCTGCCACTTTTTCTCGATAGCATTAAAATTGTAATCGCCTTTTTTATCGCTCATTTGTAAATCCAGACTCCTTAACTTTATTTTAAGTTGTTGATTATAAAGGGTATAGACATATTCATCAAGCGCAAAAATATTGCGCGCATACAGCTTGCAATCCCATTTTGCTTGTGTTATTATCTCGGTGGTTTTCCGGGGAGTAGCTCAGTTTGACTAGAGCGTCCCTTAGGAAAGGTCGCAAGTTCAAAAGGGATATCCGAGATGGCTTTAAGAATTTCCACGTTTTGCACTTGCATCCCTGTTACAAGTTAAATACATTATTTTTTTGCTTACGCAAACCACGAATTACAGAAAATGTAATAAAAAAGTTACACAGAGAGGATTTTTAAAAGGCGGTATCCGTGTATTACGTGTATATACTCCAAAGTCTGAAGGTAGAGAAACTTTACATAGGGCATACTGATAATTTAACGCGTAGGGTAGAAGAGCATAATACAGGCCGAGGTGGTCGATACACTCGTCAAAACGGGCCGTGGACTCTAGTCTATAGTGAGTCTCATTCAGATCGGTCTTCAGCAGTCAAGCGTGAACGATACCTCAAAAGCACTCGGGGATTCCACGAAAAGAAGAAATTGGCCGGACTTTTAAAGTGAAATATAGTTTGAAGGCAAAAGTAAGATTACTTGAATGAAAGCTGGTTGTAATTTATAATTTGTTATGGTATATTGCCTGTTGTGTTTTTCCGGGGAGTAGCTCAGTTTGGCTAGAGCGTCCCTTAGGGAAGGTCGCAAGTTCAAAAGGGATATCCGAGATGGCTTTAAGAATTTCCACGTTTTGCACTTGCATCCCTGTTACAAGTTAAATACATTATTTTTTTGCTTACGCAAACCACGAATTACAGAAAATGTAATAAAAAAGTTACACAGAGAGGATTTTTAAAAGGCGGTATCCGTGTATTACGTGTATATACTCCAAAGTCTGAAGGTAGAGAAACTTTACATAGGGCATACTGATAATTTAACGCGTAGGGTAGAAGAGCATAATACAGGCCGAGGTGGTCGATACACTCGTCAAAACGGGCCGTGGACTCTAGTCTATAGTGAGTCTCATTCAGATCGGTCTTCAGCAGTCAAGCGTGAACGATACCTCAAAAGCACTCGGGGATTCCACGAAAAGAAGAAATTGGCCGGACTTTTAAAGTGAAATATAGTTTGAAGGCAAAAGTAAGATTACTTGAATGAAAGCTGGTTGTAATTTATAATTTGTTATGGTATATTGCCTGTTGTGTTTTTCCGGGGAGTAGCTCAGTTTGGCTAGAGCGCTGCGTTCGGGACGCAGAGGTCGCAAGTTCAAATCTTGTCTCCCCGATTTCTTTCTGCTGACTGCTGCATAAACAGCACTTCCAGTTTCTTCCCAAGAGCCAATCATCTACAATAAATTTAGAGGGTCGATATCCACGGTCGTCTGAACAGCAGCTCTGATGGGGGCCTGCTGCCGCAAAGCTGAAAATAATTCTCGTATTGTTTCCGCGGCAGGAGCCTGGACGACAATCTGCATTCTGTGAAATCGCTGGATTCGGCTGATAGCAGCGGGCATAGGGCCCCTGAGGACAGCTCTGATGTTATCGCGGCGGATTATAGAGTCGATTTTATTTCGCAGAGCCTTTGAGGAAGCATCGAGCTTTTCATAATTTCTATCACGCAAAGTTATAACAGCAAGCCTCCAGTAAGGCGGCAGATTGCAGGCCTTGCGGTGCTTCAACTCCTCATTGACAAAATCGGAGAAATTGCCGTCGAGGGCGAATCTGATTGCAGGCTGCTCAGGCAAAAAGGTCTGCACGAGAACAAGCCCCTTTTTCTCACAGCGGCCTGCCCTGCCTTCGACCTGGGTGATTAATTGAAAGGTACGCTCGTTCGAGCGGAAATCCGGCAGATAAAGACAGGTGTCCGCACTGATAATGCCAACGAGGGTAACATTCGGAAAATGCAGGCCCTTCGCGAGCATCTGCGTACCGGCGAGGATATCGAGCCGGCCGTCACTGAAATCCTTTAAAAGACTGTAATAATCGCCCCCAGCCATCGAGTCACTATCGACCCTTGCCACTCGTGCCTGGGGAAATTCTTTTTTCAACTGCTCCTCGAGCTTTTGAGTCCCCAGGCCAATCATAATCATAGGTTTGCCGCAAAGCGGGCAATTCTGCGGGACAAGTGTTTTCGAGCCGCAATGATGACAGACGGCGCTGCCGTATTCCAGATGTCTGCCGGTAATAGTTTGAAAAGAGGAGCGGCTTTTGTCAGAGCGTTTGTGAAAGGTTAAGGTGACATCACAATTTCTGCAGTGCAGAGTGTACTTGCAGGCTGAGCACATAATCAGGTTACTGTAGCCTCTGCGATTGAGGAGCAGAATCGCCTGCTCTTTTTTTTCAAGCGTCCGCTTCAAACAGTCGGCCAAAGGCCGGCTGACAAGCTCCAAAGACGATGATGAGATTTGATTGCGCATATCGATAAGGTCAATCTTCGGAAATGGAAAGTTCATAACTCTCTTCGGCAGGCTGAGCAGTGTGAAATATTTTTTCTTTTTGCAATTATAAAGAGATTCGAGCGAAGGAGTAGCAGAGCCGAGTATGCAGTGAGCGTTTTCGAGCTGAGCTCGTTTTATAGCGACGTCACGGCCGTTATAACGAGGGACAGTATCCTGCTTGTAGCTGGGCTCATGCTCTTCGTCAACTATGACGAGGCCGAGATTTTGCAGCGGCGCAAAAATTGCGGAGCGAGCACCTATAACAACATCAGCCTGACCCGACTTTATCTTGTGCCATTGAGCGTTTCTCTGCGAGGCAGTAAGGGCTGAATGCATCACGGCTATCCTTTCAAACCTGCCTGAGAAACGCTGGACGGTCTGGGCAGTCAGGGCGATTTCAGGTAAAAGGACAATTGCGGTTTTGCCCTTCTGTAAAACGGATTGTATTGCATTTATATAAACTTCGGTCTTTCCACTGTCGGTGACACCAAACAAAAGCGTAACGGCGAAACTGCCGAAATCGAGCTGCCGGTTTATATGCTCAAGTGCTTTCAGCTGGTCTGAATTAAGCGTGACTTCGCCGGTTTCTAAAATCATTTTCTCTGATATAACGGGCAGGGTCGGTAAAACCTCTTTGAGGACTAATTTTACTACGCCCTTTTGTGCGAGAGTTTTTACAGGCGAAAGCGTACAGTCTGCCTGTGAAAGCAAACTATCAAGCTCCAATGCTGTGTCAGGACTGAAGCTCTGCATATCAGAAAGGATGGAGACAATCTGCTTTTGCTTTTTGGATTTGAGGATATCGGTATTTTGCTGTGAAGTCGAGGCAAGGTAGACAAGTTTTTTCTTTTTCACACCGATACCTTTTTTAACCGGCGCAGGAACCATAGCAAAAAGTACCTGGCCTAAAGGACAGACATAGTAATCGCTTATCCACTCCGCGAGCTTTAAGAGAGACTTATCAATCAAAGGCTGAGGGTCAACGACCGTAGTTACCTTTTTCAAGAGGCGTTCTTTTGACCTTGCTGCAAAGGAGTCTTCAGGCCTGATATCGGCGGCGACACAGAAAGCTCTCTGGAGCTTATTGGCCCTGCCGAAAGGCACTTCAACTCGCTGGCCGGTCTTTACAGGCCAGAGCCTGTCGGGGACAAAATAATCAAATTCGGAATCGACACCGGCTTCGAAAGCTACACGAATTATATGACTGCAGGGCTCTGTGTTAATCTCTTGTGATTCGAATAGACTTTGCTGCTTGTAGCTTTTCATTTCGTTTTTATTATTAATTCCTTCTTAAAAAACTGAACACTATTTTTTAACTGCCTGTTTGTTATGGCAAGCGGCACGGCAGGCAAAAATTGCAGCCAGCAATGACGCAAGGGCCATTACTGACAAACATATCACTATCAGAACTGCTGCATTTATCAGCTTTTTAGGTATCTGCGGTATTTCAAAAGCGACAGACAATGGTTTTTCATCTTCCATATCAAGTCTTACAGATAGTTGGCCGCCTTCAGCAATTTTAACCTCAACCGGCTGGCTTTCGTCGCTCTGCCAGCGGACTTCGACAGGTAAACTACTGCTCGCAGCTATATCTACGGGAAGTTTCTGGGTGTCCGTCAGGTGAAGCTCGACAGGCAAACTACCACTCGCAGCTATATCTACGGGAAGTTTCTGGGTGTCTGTCATCTGAAGCTCGACAGGCAGAGGTTTTTGTTCATCGAGCATTAACTGCACAGGCAGACCCTGCTCGCTCTGCAGACCGACCTTGACGGGAAAGCCGACGTCTGCTCGCGTCTGGGCTTGCTGTTGCGGCTGGCCGGCCGGCTGAGAACAGCCGAATAATATAAGCAAGCTGATTAAAATAAGAATAAGTTTTTTCATTTTTAATTCACCTAAAAAAATTATTTCGTTACGGTTCCAGCCGGAAGCCTCTAAATGTTTTTTTATCAGTGTCGGCGAGGTATTTATTCTGACATTTAAGGCCATCAAGCAGTTCACCCTCCATACATTCAGCAGGGCTTGAAACATTCACTATCAAAGTTCCATCATCGCTGAGCAGAAACAGCTTGACAGAATCCTCAGGAAAAAACAGGGCTTCGGGTGTAAAACCTTCCGGTAAATCCGTGAGTTTCCTGATAAGCTCGGGCTGTTGTTTCTGGTTACCCGACCATTTATAGAGAGCAAAATCTTTTCTTTCATCAGCAGGGCCGGCAATAATGAAAAAACTTTTGTGAAAGGCTGAATACTCCATACTGCGTACTCCCCTTCCGTCAAGATCCCACAGCAGGGCTTCGCCAAAAACCGGCTCCTGGTTTTTCTCTAATACAGAATCAGCATTATTTAAGAGAACAACAATAGCCTGCATCTTGCCGGAACCGGTTTTGTGAATGGGATTTCGAAAACCGATGTAGAGAACTTTACCATCGGCAGAGGCACAAAGCCCTTCAATATTCAGGCCCTGCTTTTTAGGTGCGAGATTCTCAAGCTCTTTTATCTTAAGCTTATCTGCAGAAAATCCCGCTGCACGGACCAAATCGTCCTTAACGATGCTGTCCTGCCTTAGCAAACTATGCACAAGGGTTCTGCAGGGTTTTCCTGCAGGGATAATGCTGACTTTGTCATTTTCTATTTTGAAATCGGTTGCAAAAAACCGATACCTGTTCAGCCGGATTTTGCCGTCTTTGTTTCTGCCGTGTGAAGTAATCCAGTAGATACGGTTACCAACCCTTGTTGCACCTTCAATATCCGCTTCCGGTTTTTTAGCAGTTGTGGCGAGAAAGCTGGTCAAATCGAAAGTGAAAACCGGTCCCTGTGTTTTGAATTTATATACCCGCAGTACACTATTTTCGTCGTCAGCGACAATGAAGGTATCTTTATTGAGCGCTACTGCGGCGGAGGCGTCACTCGAGCCGCGAAAGGTATAAATATCGTTCGAATCACCTGCGAAGGCAACACTAAAAGCTGATAAACAAAATGAAATTGCACAAAAATTTCTCATATCAATCCTTTGCTGTATTGTTGCAGTTTTTCTGCTCGAAGTCAAGATAAGACAGTGATTCTGAGCTTTTGCCGTTTTAAGGGTATAAGAATATGCTTTAGCAAATTTTTGGTTATTGTCGAAAGAGTAATTAAGATGCATAAAAATTACTCTGTTATCCTGCTTGTGTGTTGCCTGCTCGTGGTTCTGGTGCTCACCGGCTGTGCTGAGCCGGTAAGCTATCCGGAAGTGGTCTCTGAGCCCCCGTCAGCCGAGCTATTGGTTCAGCGCCAAATCGTCGGCACATCCGTCGAGAATCGGCCGATCAAATGTATCATACTCGGCCGGGGCCAGGATGTAACTTTTATCCTTGCGACTATTCACGGCAATGAACCTGCTGGAACGCCACTCGTCCGACAAATGTCAAAATATATTCAACAGAACACACAATTGCTAATAGGAAAAAAGGTCGTGCTTTTACCCGTGGCTAATCCCGACGGCCTGTATTCCAACAGCCGTTTCAATGCCAACGGTGTGGATTTGAACCGCAATTTTGCAACGGGCAACCGTATTAATAATAGAGAGTTTGGTTATAAAGCACTTTCCGAGCCGGAGACGCGTGCTATTGAGCAGTTAATTAGCGAATATTCTCCTGACCGAATCGTTAGCATTCATCAGCCGTTGGCCTGTGTTGACTATGACGGCCCCGCTTATTCTCTGGCCAATAAGATGGCTCAATATTGCGAACTGCCTATTAGAAAGCTCGGTGCAAAGCCCGGCTCGCTCGGTTCATATGCGTCTCTTACCTGCGGAATTCCTATCATCACATTTGAAATGACACATACCGACTCATCGCTTAGTCCGGATATTCTCTGGCAAAAGTATGGCGACGCCCTCCTCGCTGCAATTTCATACCCCGAAGTCAAGGCAGCAAAATGAAAATATCTTGTCCTTATTAAATTCAGGACATCAGAGCCTGCTTATTGCAGTACGATTTATCTTCTATTTTTTGGGTGAAATCCGTTCAATTTATGGTTAAAATAGGTAAATATGTCTCTCTGTAACTCGTTTGTCTCGGTAGCGAAAAACAATGACAATATTTAAAATCAATAGGGAATTTAATCCTGCTGGTGACCAGCCGCAGGCGATAGAGCGGCTTGTTGGGGGTCTGCAGGCCGGTAAAAAGTTACAGACGCTAATGGGCGTAACAGGCTCGGGCAAGACCTTTACTATGGCTAATATCATAGCTCAAATCAATCGCCCTGCCCTGGTCATCTCTCACAATAAAACACTGGCGGCACAGCTTTACGAGGAGTTCAAGGACTTATTTCCCGAAAACGCGGTTGAATATTTCGTGAGCTATTATGATTACTATCAGCCGGAAGCATATATACCACAGCGTGACATTTATATCGAAAAGGACGCATCAAAAAATGCCGACCTCGACCGGCTGAGACTCTCGGCAACAACAAGCCTATCGACAAGGGACGATGTGATAATCGTGGCGTCAGTATCGTGTATATTCGGACTGGGTTCGCCGGAAGATTACAAAGCGTCTGTGGTGGCGGTGCGAGCCGGCGACAGGATAGAAAGAAACAAGCTTTTGGGCAGATTCGCGGATTTGCAGTACACGAGAAACGACTTTGATTTTCAGCGAGGCCGATTCAGGGTTCGCGGAGACGTGGTCGAGCTGTATCCGTCATACGAAACTTTCGCTGTAAGGTTTGAGTTTTTCGGCGACGAAATAGAGAAGATAAGCTATATCAATCCCGTTTCCGGAGAAGTTCTGGCAGAGGAAAACCAGGTCTTTATCTACCCGGCAGAGCACTACATTATGCCTTACGAGAGGATTTCATCATCCATTGCAAGTATAAAAGCCGAACTTGAACAAAGACTTAATGAATTTAAACAGCAGGGAAAGCTGCTCGAAGCCCAAAGGCTGCAGGCAAGAACGATGTACGATATCGAGATGCTGCAGGAGGTCGGCTATTGCAGCGGGATTGAAAATTACTCCCGTCATCTTTCGGGTCTTCCTGCCGGTGCGAGACCATACACGCTGATAGACTATTTCCCCGACGATTTTCTTTTATTCATTGATGAGTCACACGTCACTATACCGCAGCTTCGTGCGATGTGGGCGGGTGACAGAAGCAGAAAAGAGGTTCTGATTGAACACGGCTTCAGGCTACCGAGCGCTCTTGATAACCGGCCTTTGCGTTTCGAGGAATTCCAGCAAAGCTGGAATCGAGCGGTTTTCGTCTCGGCCACGCCGGGGCCGTTCGAGATGGAAAAGTGTAACAACGAGGTGGTTGAGCAGATAATCAGACCGACGGGTTTGATAGACCCTGAAATTTTTGTAAGGCCGGCAACCAACCAGGTCGAGCACCTTCTGGGCGAGATTGAAAAAAGAATCAAGGCAAAACAAAGAATGCTCGTTACAACAATGACCAAAAAAATGGCAGAGAACCTTGCCAACTACATAGCAAAAAAAGGCATCAAATGCACATACCTTCACAGCGAAATCGATACGCTCGAACGAGTAAAGATACTGCGGCAACTGCGTAAGGGCGATTTCGACGTCCTGGTGGGGATAAATCTTCTGCGGGAAGGGCTGGACCTGCCGGAAGTTTCAGCGGTTGCGATAATGGATGCAGACAAGGAAGGCTTTCTGCGAAGCGAGACCTCGCTTATACAAACGATAGGCAGGACTGCCCGCAATATCGATGCAACGGTTTTTTTATACGCGGACAAGATTACTAAATCGATGCAAAAAGCTATTGACGAAACGCAAAGACGTCGTAAAATTCAGCAAAGGTACAACAAAGAGCATAATATTAAGCCTCAAAGCATAAAAAAAGAGATTCGAAGAGGCCTTGCAGAAGAGATAAAAGCGAGGCAAACGGCGAGAGATGCGGTTAGATTCAACGAGGATGAATACGAAAAGGTCGAGCTGGCCGGCCAGATTGAAGCCGAGATGCTTCAGGCAGCCAAAACGCTCGATTTCGAGAAAGCAGCAGTCCTGCGGGACCAGCTGAAAGAATTGAAAGAACTGCCGGAATTTATCCTGATAGATTCCAAAGAGAAAAAAAGGCTGGCCACAAAAAGACGAAAAGAAAGGTTTATACACAAAAAGAATAATTAAAAAATAAAGGGCGTAATGAAAGAGCTTGATATTAAACAGGTATTACCGCTGATAGAACTGGCGATAGCCGAGGACCTCGGCAAGGGTGACACAACCAGCAAGATTATCTATAAAGATGGAGCCAATATTGCAAAGGCGAATATTATTTCCCGTGAGGAAATAGTCGTATGCGGGATGGATGTTGCAAGCGAGGTTCTCAGGCATTTTGACAAGAGGCTGAAATTAAAAGTTCTCGTCAAAGACGGCGAACACGCATACGTCGGCAGAAAAATCGCAACTGTCGAAGGGCCTCTGTCCTCTATGCTGAGCGCTGAGAGAGTGATGCTGAATTTTCTTCAGCGGCTGAGCGGGATAGCAACAACGACGCGGCAATTTGTGCGGGCGGTAGAGGGAACGAAAGCAAAAATTTACGACACCCGCAAGACAATACCCGGCTGGCGAATACTTGAGAAATACGCTGTCAGGTGCGGCGGCGGCCATAACCACCGGCTGGGCCTGTATGACGCGGTGCTAATCAAAGACAATCACCTCGCAGAGATGGGCAGAAATTTTTATCCCAGGCTGGTAAAAATAATCGAAGAGGCCAAGAATGTGAAAGATATAAAATTTATTGCGGTAGAGGTTGACCACGTCGATGACCAGCTAAACTACGTACTTAGAATACAGGGAATCGACATCGTACTGCTTGACAATATGGGCCAGTGGCAGCTCAAACACGCCGTCGATATGCACAACGAAATGTGCGGCAAGGGGAAAAAGCCTTTATTGGAGGCGTCCGGAAATATAACGCTGAACACAGTCTCAGGAATAGCACAATGCGGCGTTGACAGGATTGCGGTAGGTTCAATTACCCACTCAGCCAGGGCAGCCGATATCGGGCTTGACAGGCAGGAACAATGATTAAAAGCGACGGCCTTGACCGTGACAGAATAAAGACAAATCTGAAAACCCGCCGGATAGGCAGCTCAATTGTTGTATATAAATCGACATCGAGCACAAACGATGTGGCGGCAGAATATGCAAAAAGCCCTGACAATTGCGGAGCGGTTATTTTTGCTGAAGAACAAACCGCAGGCAGAGGCCGAGGAGGTAATAAATGGATAAGTAAAAAAGGCGGCAGCTTACTCTGCTCAATTGTTTTAAGCGGCGAGCAAATCAATCCTGAAATCCTCTGCCTTAGCTGCGCGGTTGCGGTTACGGAAGCTATAGGAAAAAATGTAAAAATTAAATGGCCTAACGATATAATTCTTAACGGCAGAAAAGTCGCAGGAATACTTCTGGAGACTAAAAAGTATAAAAACCATACGGCATATATCCTGGGAACGGGGATAAACTGCCATCAGAAGCAAAATGATTTTCCCAAAGAACTGCGTAAAACTGCGACAAGTATCGATATCGAAAGAGGCAGCTTTGTTGACCGCAACACGCTCGCCAAAAGACTATTGAGCTCGATTGAGCACTGGGTTGATATCGCGAAAAGAAACAGCGATAAAGTAATAGAACAATGGCAGAAGTTAAGTATGCTGCTGAATAAAAGAATTACGGTTATTTACAAAGGCAAAAGTTTTACCGGCAATTGCATTGGAATAGACCCCGAAAAGGGGCTGATAGTGCAACTCGAGACCGGCTCAGTAAGAATGTTCGACGCTGCACATACAACCATCGCAAAATAATTTTATATTTTATATTGCAGCTGCAAGTAATGATTTTTAATCTGGTTCTACCTTTTCAATATTCAAAGCTTTGATTATCTGTTCTTTGTATTCCGGCCAGAGCAAATCTGCATCAAATGGCTTTACATAAACATCTCCCCATTTACATCTGCCCCATAAGTGCCCTTCAAATCCCTCAGGCTCAACTGCGATGATATCTTCAGTTGGATTAACCACAATCAAGACACCTATACCCTCATCAACAGTTTTGCGTCCCTGCTCACCTATCAAGTGCACGAAAATACATCCGTTTGACTCACTATCAGATGAGGTCTTCTTTGTAAGCAATCTCCAGGTAAACACCCACCCTTCTGGCAAAACAGGCAGCAGTCTTTCTACAATACTATCTGCCGGTGACAGTTCACCTGGCATCACGTCCTTCTCAACAATATTAGAAGACCCTGTGCCAGGGGGCCAGATACCCCTAAATTGAAAAGTATATTTGCCGGCCTTGATAATATGATATTGAGAAGCCACATCATACTTATCAGCAAGAATTATCGTTTCTCCTGGTTCAATCTCTTCGTCCCGCATACCAGTCTGGTAACTCGTGTCAACATACTCAATATTATTTTCGTTAGGCCCTATAACAATCATAGGGTCATTTACCATAGCTGAAGAAGTGACCATACATCTAATTGGTGATTCGCTTATATTAGTCATCTCAACACGAAACAGCATCGGCTGCCCAATAACAAATTCCTTATTCAGAGCGGTCAAACGAGCTTCAATACCTTTTTTCAGTTCCTCACGTTTCATCCTGGCCTCTTCTTTTTCGCGATTCAACCGAGCCGTTTCTTTCTCAATCCACTTCTCAAGGGGCATTGTTTCAAAATCGATTACCCATCCCTTATCACTTTTGCCCACCGTCCATATCCAATCTACAGCCTCTTCAGGGTCCATTGTCGGAATTCGAAGAAAGCAGTGAAATTCAACCTGCTGTCCATCACGATTATACCTGCCACCAGACGTCCAGAATCGAGACAACGATGTGATTTCATCTACCGGCACAATTTGTTTTAAAAATGCTTCTGCCGAACTATAACCGCTCGCTTTCTATTTAACATTCTGCGAACACAAACCAAGAGCCTTGTCCCAGTCAGAATCTTTAAGCGCCTGTTGGAATTGAAACATCAGCGCCTCAGCTTCGCTCGAAAGTACGCTTTCGCGTTTTCTCACGGTAAGTAATATTTCTGCAAACGGCTTTTCAACCATCTCACCGGAAGAGGAGATAACTTTAACCTTATTGCCTTTTAAATCATATATCCTCTTAGTTAAATCCTCTTGGAAATACGTAACTCTGATATGGTCAACGGATTTTGTACCAGCCAGATCTGAGGTTCGGCTGAACCTTGTTATATCATATGGCCTTCCAGGTTCGACAACTATATGCGTTTCTTTAATCGAAGAGAGGTCCAAGACAAATAAACCATTTTCATCGGTTACAATCGAAGTGATATACCAATCTGCATCCTTGTCCAAATAAGGTGACCGAGCGCCAGGTTTAAGCTTAAAATATACAAATTTACAAATATTCAGCTTACGATTTTTCAGCGGCTCTTGAGTAGTCTGGTCAATTATCCTAAATTTTATATTCTTCAAATAGCCAGCATCCGAACATCCCGAACCAATTAATAAAATGACTAAAAGCAATACTATCTTATATTTTTGCTCAATCATATTTATTCTCACGTCACAAAGTTATGTGTTCTATTTTAATATCATTTTAACATTTTCACACGTAAAAAGTATGTAAAACATATATAACAGAGCGTTCAAATGAACCGTCGAAAAGGCTTGAATAAATACAGTATGTTTTGTACTATTGGCAAAATTAAAAATGGATTATTAGGAAAATGTTATGGTGGAAAGATACGATGTGGTTGTAATAGGTAGCGGGCCCGGGGGAGCAATGGCTGCGAGAAGGTGTGCACAAAAAGGTGCAAAAGTCGCTATGATTGAAAAAGAGTATGTCGGCGGTACGTGCCTGAACTGGGGCTGTATTCCGTCGAAGAGCCTTCTGGCAAGTGCCCATCTGCTGCTTTCGGCTAAAGAAGCCGGAGAGCTCGGTATTAAAATATCCTCTGCTGAACTAGACTGGCCGAAAATACAGCAAAGAACAAAACAAATCGTTGAAAACTTCCGCAAAGGTATGACACAAACTCTGAAAAACAATAAAGTGGCCATCATTGAGGGAACAGCTTTTGCCGAAAGCTCGAACAAAATCATATTGCAACGCGACAAAGAAAACCTCGATATTGAAACGGACAAACTTATCATAGCAACAGGCTCACAGACCATCCAGATACCGGCTTTTGCCTTCAATGGTGAAACCATTATAAGCAGCAAGGAAGCACTCTTTTTAGACGAAGTGCCGAAATCGATGGCCGTGATAGGCGGCGGATTTATCGGCTGTGAGATTGGCTGTGCCTATGCAGCGGCAGGCAGTAAGGTAACGATTATAGAAGCACTGGACAGGCTGCTGCCGAGAGAGGATGCGTGGGTCGGCCGGCTTTTGACCAGAGAGTTTAAGAAATTAAATATCGATATACTTACCGGCCAAAAGGTTACTGGTGTAGAAAAAACAAACACAGCGGCAAAAGTCAACCTCGAAAACGGCTCAGCAGTAGATGCCCAGAAGGTTCTTGTAGCGGTCGGCAGAAAGGCAAGCTGTGATAAACAAACAGTTGAGGCGCTGGGGCTTGAGATGGAAGGAGATGTAATCAAGGTCAATAAAAAATTTGAAACGAATGTGCCTGGCGTTTATGCCCTCGGTGATGTTATCGGCACGACCTATCTTGCTCACGGCGCAACAAGCGAGGCGGAAGTTGCTGCTGTAAATGTTACCGGCGGCGAAAAACAAATGTATGATTATTCGCTGATACCGAGGGTAATTTTTACCTTCCCGGAAGTGGCAGCGGTCGGTAAAACCGAACAGGAATGCAAGACTGAAGGCCTGGATATTGCAATAGGCAAGGCGTTTTTCAGGGCGGACGGCAGAAGTGTCGCTCATAACGAATTAGCCGGTGAGGTTCGAGCAATCAGGGACAAAAAAACCGATAAGATTCTCGGTATAACAATGGTAGGCGCGAGAGTGACAGAATTAGCAGTACTGGCAAGGACTCTGATAGGGACACAGGAAATAATCTCGGATATCTGTTTTCCGCATCCGACAGTATCGGAGGTTGTGGGTGAGGCAATAGAGAATGCTTTCAGCACAAAATAAAAATACTTCTATGATGACAGAGGCCCCGGAAAAATACGATTTGCAAATCTACGATTGCGGGCTTGAAGAATATCGCAGGATATTGAATCTGCAAAAGCGGCTGTGGGAAAAGCGGTACCGGGATGAGATACCGAACACAGTTTTGCTCGTCGAGCATCAGCCGGTAATCACACTTGGAGCGCGAAAAAAAGACAACAAGCTTCTCGTATCACCGGAAGAATTAAAAAACAAGGGAATTGATATTGTTGAGATACGCAGGGGCGGCGGAGTGACGGCACACAATCCTGGCCAGCTTGTTTGTTACCCCATACTGAAGCTGCAGCAACCTGGTTTAGGAATAACCGAATATATCAGAACACTGGAGGCAATAGGAATAGAGTTTTTAAGTACATTTAGTGTTCGATGCAAGAGGAAAAGTGGTTTTCCCGGCCTTTGGGTCGGCGAAAAGAAGATTGCCTCAATCGGCGTGCGTGTGTCACGGTTTGTAACTTATCACGGGATGGCAATAAATATAAATAATGACTTGAGCATTTTTGATTTATTCGTACCCTGCGGTATCGAAGGAGTAAAGATAACATCGGTATTGGAACAAACAGGTGAAAAACTTTCGATGAATGACGTTAAACAAAGGCTGATTGAACTGCTTAACAAATATCTTTCTGTAAAAAGTGAGAGCTATGAAAACCGTTCGTAAGTTACCTCGATGGCTTAAACGGCCTATGCCTGCGGGCAGGACTTTTTGTCATACCGACGAAGTATTAAGCGAGCTCGGCATCGAGACTATATGCGTTAATGCCAATTGCCCCAACCGCGGCGAATGCTGGAGCAGGGGTACGGCAACAGTGCTAATCCTGGGCAACGTATGCACAAGAGGCTGTAAGTTCTGCTCGGTAGCAAAAGGAAAACCCTTGCCGCCAGATACTCAGGAGCCGGCAAAACTGGCAGAAATGGCTAAGCGTATGAAACTAAGATACCTTGTGATAACCAGCGTTGACCGGGACGACTTATCTGATGGAGGTGCAGGACATTTCAGAGACTGCATAAATAAAGTAAGAGAAGAAATTCCTGAAATGAAATTTGAGATACTGACGCCGGATTTTGCGGGCTGTCAGGACATAGCTATAGAAATACTTGCTGACGCCCTGCCGTTTGTGTTTGCACACAATGTTGAGACGGTACCGTCGCTGTACAGAAAAGCAAGAAGCGGAGGAGATTATAAACGTTCACTGAATCTGCTTAAGATGGCAAAAGAATCTTACAAAGATATCGCAACCAAATCATCGCTGATGCTCGGTCTGGGAGAAAGCGACGAAGAGGTTGAGCAGGTTTTGCGGGATTTGCGCTCTGTCGGCTGTGACAGAATAACAATCGGTCAATATCTTAAGCCGTCCGGAGAATCACTTGAAGTTGAAGAGTATGTTCAGCCGGAAAAATTCGACTCATGGAGAAACAAATGCATTAACTTAGGCTTTCGGTGGGTAATGAGCTCACCATTTGCCCGCAGCTCGTATTTTGCAGAGCAGGAAAACGCTCTATAACGGTCATATATTTCAACAGCAACGATTATTATCGGCCGCATCAATATATGAAAACAATTCTGTTTCGACGATTTTGCTTTTTATCAAAATATTTTTATACTTTAAACGGTGATTAAGAGCCTTTGGGCTAAAAAACAACTTTCAAAACGGGGGCAGCAGTGAATTTTCTTACAAATAAAAATCTTAATAATAAGCGCAAAGCTTTTGCGCTTATTATAGCTATGATTTTCGTAGCTATCTTCTCCACTCTGGCGATTGGTCTGTCAGGAATGTGTACAACGAATGTTCAACTTTCCGAAAACCAGCACCTTGTTAATAATGCTCTTACGGCAGCACAGTCCGGCCTGGAATGCGGCAAATATATCGTGTCTCAAACCATGCCTTACCTTGAAACCACAGGCACAAACTACGTTACAGCAGAGCAGGCAAACAGAGTATGGTTAACACTCTGTCAGAAGGCTGATGAACTTGGTCTCGACGGACAATCCGTACCATCACCCGCCCGATTCAGTGATGCAGGCGGAGCCGGCGACGAGGTTACTATCCCGGCAATCGACTACGGCAGCCCGGATAACGGCTTTACCATAAGATTTTACAGATACGATGCAGACCCCCTTACAATCAAAATCGAATCAACAGGGATAAAAAGAGAAGTCTCAAGAACAATAAGCATCGATATACAGGTCTCAAAAGATGCAGGTGTGCTGAACTACGCCATAGCGGGCAATGGAAGAATGTGGATTACCGGCGACTCGACTATTTACGGTGATGTTTTCAGCTCCTGGGACAGACCGGAAATATCACCATTCAATATGACAAGCGATTCACAGGTGTTCGGAACCATCAATACTATTCTGAAAAACAGCCAGATAGAAGCCCACGGCTACCAGATGGAGACCCTCAATGAAGACGGAAAACCAATAGATGCCAACGGCGATCCGTTAACCACTAACTACGAGGACAGGTATTACGGGCCTTACGACGAGGTACAGGGTTACCATGAAAACATCAAATACGCTCCGGAAGATGAAGAGGAGTATGAGAAATACCTTCTGGCAACTCAAAATATGTCAGGGATGAGTATCGATGACTATGACACTGGTGTTTATTACGATATCGTTATGGGCGAAAGCGGCAGCGGCAACATCTCGACTTCATCCAATATTCAAAGAGAATATTTTCCTCATGCAGCCGGTGACTATACCCAGCCGCAAAGCAGCTCAAGCAGAAGGCTTGACAGGCACGTTTACGAAGATCAGACATTTGCCAACGTAAGACTTCCGGATAATCGAAACGCGTTATTCAGAAACTGTACATTCGAGGAAATTTTGTATATCGACTGCTACAAGAGTGCCAGCTCATATTACAATAATGTGCGTTTTGAAAACTGCACATTTAACGGCATTATCGTAACCGATACACCTCAAAGCTTAAAATGGCAAGCGAACTGTTTATATTTCACCGGTGAAGCCAATTTCAACAACCAATCTTCCATTCAGGAAGCGACAATACTGGCACCGCACTTCAACGTTGATCTCGGAAACACTAATCCCGAGCAAAACGATAATAATGTGCTCACCGGTGCAATCGTTGGCGGAATAGTGGACGTGAGAGGCAACGCAAAGATTAACGGTACAATTATTTCTATGTGCGATACCACCCAATGGAGCAGCGGATACGTAACAAACATCGGTGCGACTCTCGATGACGGCGGTTCGGAAACAACAGAGCTTGGCGACATAGGTATTATTGAAATCGAACCGGACAAAGAGAAAATGCTTCCAAGCGGAATTACTTCTCCAATCGTAATCAAAACCTTATCGGAAACTTACACAGAACTGTAAAAAAGCTTATCATTTGAAAGGAGCATAAAAATGAAAACTTTTATTTCAATAATTCTCATCGGATTACTACTTCTGAGCATCTCCGCTGCCGTCCTGGCTCAAACCAACTGCACGGTAGGCCTCGATGTTGACCCCAACGAGCCGGAGCTTCTGATCACAGCCGCAGATGCCGGCAGCTCTATAACTTATATAGATGTTGACCCCAACGAACCCGAATAGACGACGGTACAAGGTACTCGAGAAAAATTTAACACATAAGACAATATTAACCGTCGTCTTATCTGTAAGATACGTTCGTTGAAAATTAAGAATTCAGCGAACGTGAGGCGCTGTGAGCTGCGGCCGAAGCAGCATACATAAACCTTTTAAACATATCTTTCAGGCAAATCTTAAACAGATAACAAGCTCTTACAGGGCTAAGCTGTTCTTACTTTTAAAAACACAACCCGGATTATAAATTTTCTTTTTACAAAGCATAAATTTTTTTAATACTACGAACCTTTACAAACAAAACGGTTAAATTATTTGACAAGTCCGTCACAACACGCTTTAATCTGCCGAACAAAAAATCGTTAGGGTAGATACAGGCCAAAGAATGAAAGCAATATTAGCCTTAGAGGACGGTACAATCTTTGAAGGCTCCGGTTTCGGTGCCAAGGGAGAGAGTTTCGGCGAGGTCGTATTTAATACAAGTATGGCCGGCTATCAGGAAATCCTCACAGACCCTTCATACAAAGGTCAAATCGTTACAATGACGTATCCTTTGATAGGCAACTACGGAACCAATACCGAGGACGTCGAATCGCACAGGCCTTTTGTTGAAGGTTTCGTAGTAAGAGAATACAGCGCAATAGCCAGCAACTGGCGAAGCGAGAAAAGGCTGGACGATTACCTCAGGCAATACAAAATCATCGGTATCGAGGGGATAGATACACGGGCCTTAACCCGACATATAAGGCTCGAAGGAGCTATGAAAGCAGCCATCTCTACCAAAGATTTGAACCCTGAAAGCTTAATCGAAAAAGCAAAGAACTCGCCCTCACTCGTCGGCAGAGACCTCGTAAAAGAAGTAACAGTCGAAAAAACTTACAACTGGAACGAAGAAGGCAAATACAATGTGGTTGTCATAGATACGGGAGTCAAATATAACATACTCCGGCTGCTGGCTGAGCGCAACTGCAGGGTAATAGTCGTTCCGGCGAGCACAGATGCAGAGCAGATAGCTAAACTTCAGCCGAACGGTATTATGCTTGCCAACGGACCAGGAGACCCTGCCGCTGTGCCTTACGTGGTAGAAACAGTCAAACAACTTCTGGGCAAAGTGCCGATGTTCGGTATCTGTCTCGGCCAGCAGATGCTCGGCCTTGCAATGGGCGGAAAAACTTTCAAGCTTAAATTCGGACATCACGGCGGCAATCACCCCGTCAAGGACACAAAAACAGGCAAAGTACACATTACCGTTCAGAATCACGGCTTCTGCGTTGACATAGATTCTCTGCCAAAAGACGATTTAGAGATTACGCACATAAACCTCAACGACCAGACGCTGGAAGGGATAAGACACAAGAAGCTGCCGGTTTTCTCGGTTCAATTTCACCCTGAAGCCTGTCCCGGGCCTCACGATGCACGTTATATGTTCGATAACTTTGTTGAAATGATGGAGAGGCATCGTGCCTAAAAGAACGGATATCGAAAAAATCCTGATAATCGGCTCAGGACCGATTGTAATCGGACAGGCCTGCGAATTCGATTACTCAGGCACGCAGGCCTGCAAGGTCCTCAAAAGCGAGGGGTACAAAATAATCCTTTTGAACAGTAATCCCGCAACCATTATGACAGACCCGGGGACAGCCGATGTTACTTACGTCGAGCCGATAACCACTGAGGTTATAGAAAAGATTATTGAAAAAGAAAAACCCGATGCGGTGCTGCCGACACTTGGCGGCCAGACCGCCCTGAACGTTACTGTCGAGACTGCAAACAGAGGCATATTCGAAAAGCACAGGGTAAAGGTAATAGGTGCAAATATCGAGGCGATTCAAAAAGCGGAAGACAGGCAGCTTTTTAAAAATGCGATGGAAAAAATCGGACTTGATTTGCCGAGAAGCGGCAAGGCCAACAGTCTTACAGAGGCAATCGAGGTAGTCGAGTACGTTGGTCTTCCGGTAATTATCAGGCCGGCTTTTACACTCGGAGGCACCGGCGGTGGTGTGGCATACAACATAGAGGAATTCAAGCAGGCCGCCCAGCGGGGGCTGGAAGCGAGTATGGTCAACGAAATACTAATCGAGGAGCTGCTCACCGGCTGGAAGGAATTCGAGCTCGAGGTAATGAGAGACCTCAAAGACAATGTCGTTATTATATGCTCGATAGAAAACTTCGATGCGATGGGCGTGCATACCGGTGACTCGATAACAGTTGCTCCCATTCAGACGCTCACGGACAGGGAATATCAGGCAATGCGAGATGATGCCATCGCCTGCATACGGGAAATAGGCGTAGAAACCGGCGGCTCGAATATACAGTTTGCGGTCAATCCCGATACGGGCAGACGAGTTATCATCGAGATGAATCCGAGGGTATCGCGAAGCTCGGCACTTGCGTCAAAGGCAACAGGCTTTCCAATTGCAAAGATTGCAGCCAAGCTCGCCGTCGGTTATACACTCGATGAAATACCGAATGATATCACAAAGAAGACGCCGGCCTGTTTTGAGCCGACAATTGACTATTGCGTCGTGAAGATACCGCGATTTACATTTGAAAAATTTCCTCAGGCAAATCCGGAGCTTACCAGCCATATGAAATCGGTCGGTGAGGCGATGGCTATAGGCCAGACGTTCAAGGCTGCTTTGCAAAAAGGGCTGCGCTCATTAGAAACCGGCTTTAGCGGGCTTGAAGATTTAAGGGGCAAAATTACCGATGCCCAGCTCCATAAAAAATTAAGCAAGCCCAACGCAGAAAGGATATTTTATATCAAACATGCAATCCAAAAAGGCCTGTCAATAGAGGATATTTACGAGCTGACAAATATTGACAGATGGTTCCTGCACAATATCAAACAAATAGCCGACTTCGAGAAAGAACTTAAAAGCTACAAGAGTATAAGCGATTTCGATTCGACTTCACTATTGAAGGCGAAGCAGTACGGATTCAGTGACAGGCAGCTGGGCAAACTATTCAAAACAGATGAAGCAACAATACGAGAGCTTCGCAAAAAAAATAAAATCAAATCCGTATTCAAGGCGGTTGATACCTGCGGTGCCGAGTTCGAGGCATTCACACCCTACTACTACTCGACATACGAAAGCGAAAATGAAAGCAAACGGTCAGAGCGTAAGAAGATTCTCATACTCGGCGGCGGGCCTAACAGGATAGGCCAGGGAATCGAGTTCGATTACTGCTGCTGTCACGCCTCCTACGCTTCAAAAGATATGGGCTGTGAGAGTATTATGGTCAACTGCAATCCTGAGACTGTTTCCACCGATTACGATACATCAGACAAGCTTTACTTCGAGCCGCTGACGGTTGAGGATGTATTGAGCATATATGAAAATGAGCAGCCGGACGGTGTGATTGTACAATTCGGGGGACAGACGCCCCTCAACATAGCCGGTGAGCTGGCCAGGGAGGGTGTCAAAATAATCGGGACAAGCCCCGATATGATAGATTTGGCGGAAGACCGCGACAGATTCAGGGCGATGATGGACAAACTCAAGATACCAATGCCGCAATCAGGTATGACAAGTAATCTCGACAAGGCGCTGGCTATTGCAGAGCAAATCGGCTATCCCGTAATGGTCAGGCCGTCATATGTGCTCGGCGGAAGGGGTATGGAGGTTGTGCTCGATGAAAATATGCTTCGACAATACGTTTCAGCGGCTGTTGAGATAACACCACAAAGACCAATCCTGATTGATAAATTTCTCGATAACGCAATCGAAGCTGAAGCGGATGCGGTCAGTGACGGCGAGCAGGTCTTCATACCGGCGGTAATGGAACATATCGAGCTCGCAGGGATTCACTCGGGAGATTCTGCCTGCGTAATACCGCCGGTGACAATACCGCAAAAACACGTAGATACGATTTGTGAATACACCACAAAAATAGCAAAAGAGTTGAACGTCGTCGGCCTTATGAATATGCAGTATGCGATAGCAAATGATACCGTTTACGTTCTCGAAGCCAATCCGAGGGCATCAAGGACAGTGCCCGTGGTATCGAAGGTCTGCGGAGTATCTATGGCAAAACTCGCAACAGAGCTTATGTTAGGCAAAAAGATATCAGAGTTAGGGCTTGAGAATAAAAAGATACCGCACTTCGGAGTAAAGGAGGCGGTATTCCCGTTCAATATGTTCCAGGGCGTGGACCCCCTGCTCGGCCCGGAAATGCGCTCCACAGGTGAGGTGCTCGGCCTGGCTGACTCTTTCGGCTTGGCGTACTTTAAGGCCCAGCAGGCAACACAGGTGTCCCTTCCAACTAAAGGAACAGTACTTATAACAGTTAATGAAAAAGACAAAACAGCAGTGTTAGAGACAGCAAGGAGATTTTCAAAACTCGGATTTAAGATTCTTGCAACAACCGGAACTCACCATTTCCTCAAATCCAAAGGGATTGAGACAGAACGCATACTGAAAATGAGGGAGGGAAGACCAAACATCGTTGATGCGATTAAAAATAACCAAATCCAGTTAATAATAAACACACCTCGTGGGAAATTAAGCAAGGCCGACGATTCATACATCCGAACGGCTGCCATCAAATACCGCATACCGTACATAACTACAACAGCAGCGGCTGCGGCGGCAGTTAAAGGTATCGAAGCCAGCAGGACAGATAAAAGCGGAGTAAAAAGCCTCCAGGAATACCACGCTTCGATAAAATAAATCATATTATCATCAGCTTTTCTTATTTGACAGATAATACGATTTCATATAATCTAACCGCCTAAAAACAGGAGTCGGGCGATATTATCTCTGTAGATTAGGTTGAGGAGAAATCACTATGCCGAAACGAGAGGACATAAAAAAGGTAATGATTATCGGTTCCGGGCCTATTATCATCGGCCAGGCGTGCGAGTTTGACTATTCAGGAACGCAGGCCTGCAAGTCACTTCGCAAACTCGGATACAAGATTGTGCTCGTTAACTCGAATCCAGCGACGATTATGACCGACCCGGGAATGGCTGATGTTACGTATATTGAGCCGCTTAATCTGCAGACTATGACAAAGATAATTAAGGCTGAACGCCCGGACGCCCTGCTGCCCAATCTCGGCGGACAAAGCGGGCTTAACCTGTCATCGGAGCTGGCTAACGCAGGCGTGCTCGATAAATTCGGCGTAAGAGTAATAGGTGTACAGGTCGATGCAATCAAAAGAGGGGAGGACAGGACGGAGTTTAAGAATACAATGAACAAGCTGGGCATTGAGATGCCGAGAAGCAAAGCAGCGAACAGTCTCGAAGATGCGGAAAAAATTACTGAAGAGCTCGGTTTTCCGGTAGTGATTCGCCCCGCATATACGATGGGAGGGACAGGAGGCGGTCTTGTATATAACATCGAAGAATTCAGGGTAATAGCCGAGCGGGGACTTTCGGCGAGTCTGGTTCATCAAATCCTTGTGGAAGAATCGGTATTAGGCTGGGAAGAGCTTGAGCTGGAAGTGGTGCGCGATTCGAAGGGACAAAAAATAACCGTATGCTTTATTGAAAATGTTGACGCTATGGGGATACACACCGGAGATTCATATTGCACCGCACCGATGCTGACGATAGACGAGCAGCTTCAGAAAAAGCTTCAGAAATATTCTTACGATATCGTCGATGCAATAGAGGTGATAGGCGGAACAAATATACAGTTCGCACACGAGGCGAAAACCGGAAGAGTTGTTGTAATAGAAATAAATCCAAGGACGTCGAGGTCATCGGCCCTTGCATCAAAAGCCACGGGCTTTCCCATAGCTCTTGTCTCATCGATGCTTGCAGGCGGGATGACTTTAGATGAGATACCTTACTGGCGGGAAGGTACACTCGACAAATACACTCCGTCGGGAGAATATGTTGTCGTTAAATTTGCCCGCTGGGCATTTGCAAAATTCAAGGGCGTCGAGGACAAACTCGGCACACAGATGCGTGCGGTAGGCGAAGTAATGAGCATCGGCAAAAACTACAAGGAGGCATTTCAAAAAGCGATACGCTCTCTGGAAACAGGCCGATACGGCCTGGGCTTTGCAAAAAATTTCAATAAACTATCACTCGATGAGCTTATGAACCTTGTCAGCACAGCCACAAGTGAGCGGCAGTTTATTATGTACGAGGCCCTTCGCAAAGGCGCATCTATCGATTCCTTATATGAGAGAACCTACATAAAAAAATGGTTCATCGAACAAATGGCAGAGCTGGTAGCACTCGAAGAAGAAATACTCAAATACAAAGGAAAACAAATTCCCGAAAAGCTGTTGATACAGGCGAAAAAAGACGGCTTTGCCGACCGTTATCTCGCCAGGCTCATAGGCAGCTCAGAAGATAAGATTCGCAGTCAGCGAACGAAACTCGGTATCGTGGAGGCCTGGGAACCGGTTCCGGTAAGCGGTGTTGAAAATGCAGCCTATTATTTCTCGACATACAACGCACCGGATAAGGTAGGCGTATCAAAAAAGAAGAAAGTAATGGTACTCGGCGGAGGGCCGAACAGGATAGGCCAGGGAATAGAATTCGATTACTGCTGTGTACACGCTGCATTTGCACTGCGAGACGAAGGATACGAAACGATTATGGTCAACTGCAACCCGGAGACCGTATCGACCGATTACGATACCTCAGACAAGCTCTATTTTGAGCCGCTTACTGTCGAGGACGTGCTGAGCATATACCAGAAGGAAAAACCCGAGGGCGTAATAGTACAGTTCGGCGGCCAGACACCTTTGAATATAGCCGGTGAGCTTGAGGCCGCGGGAGTAAAGATAATAGGGACATCGGTTGATACGATAGATTTGGCGGAAGACCGTGACCGGTTCCGCGCTATGATGGCCAAACTTAATATACCAATGGCAGAATCGGGAATGGCAAGCAACCTTGAAGAGGCACTGGATATAGCGAAACGGATTGGATATCCCTTGATGGTAAGGCCTTCATACGTTCTCGGCGGGCGAGGCATGGAGGTCGTTCACGATGAAGATATGCTGACTGAATACGTAGCTGCAGCGGTTGAGGTAACCCCTGAGCGCCCTATTCTTATCGATAAATTTCTCTCGAACGCGATAGAAGCAGAAGCAGATGCACTCAGCGACGGTAAAGATGTATTTGTTCCTGCGGTTATGGAGCACATTGAGCTGGCAGGTGTGCATTCGGGCGATTCCGCCTGCGTGATTCCGCCTGCAACAATACCGCAAAAGCACATAGATACCATCTGCGAATACACCAGAAAAATCGCTCGTGAGCTCAATGTCATCGGTCTTATGAATATGCAGTATGCGATTGCTAACGATGTTGTTTACGTTCTCGAGGCCAATCCGCGGGCATCAAGGACAGTTCCTCTGGTCTCGAAAGTGTGCGGTCTATCTATGGCGAGGGTTGCAACTCAGCTCATGGTGGGTAAAAAACTTTCAGATTTGAAGCTTATCAATAAAAATATCCCGTATTTCGGCGTAAAGGAAGCGGTCTTCCCGTTCAATATGTTCCCTGAGGTTGACCCTCTTCTGGGGCCTGAAATGCGCTCGACCGGTGAGGTGCTCGGGCTGGCAGATACATTCGGCCTTGCATATTTTAAGGCACAGGAGGCAACGCAGGTCCCGCTGCCGGCTGAAGGAACTGTTTTAATAACGGTTACCGATAAAGATAAGGATTCTGTCGTTCAGACAGCAAAGCAATTTGAAGAGCTTGGCTTTTCTATTAAAACGACCGAAGGAACACATAGATACCTTAAAGAAAAAAGGATTGAAACGGAGCATATCCTCAAAATGCACGAAGGCAGGCCCAATATCGTTGATGCTATCAAAAACGGTGAGATTCAATTAGTGATAAATACACCGGCCGGCAAGCTGAGCAAATACGACGATTCCTATATCCGCAAGGCAGCGATAAGATATAAGATACCATATATAACGACCACAGCGGCAGCGGCAGCGGCTGTGAAAGGCATAGCAGCCTATCGTAAGGGAACAAGCTCAGTAAAGTCGCTGCAGTGCTATCACTCTGACATAAAATAAAGTCTGCCCTTCCACTTTCAAAAGGCGGTGTGTGCTTTCGAAAATATTTTAGTGTTTAAACCTTTCTTTATGAATCAAAATTTCATATTATCTTAGTATATGGTAAAAAGCTTCGAAAACATTTTTATCAGCAACTACGGCTATCAGGTGGTTGAGATATCAGAAGAAGATGCCGAAGATATCGAGCGATATTTGAACGGACAAAACAACCAGAAAAATGAAAATCAGCAGGAATTTAAGCTTCCGGAAGCAATCGGTATTCTGCCGATTCGAAACGTTGTGGTTTTTCCAGGAACGGTAACACCACTTGCTATAGGCCGGGAACAAAGCAAACAGCTTATCAAAGAAACCAAAATCAATGAATCTATAATAGGACTCGTAACACAACTAAATCCCGAAACAGATAAGCCGGGTTTTAAAGATATATACAAAACAGGCACATCAGCAACTATCTTAAAAATCATAAAACTCCCACAGGGCCCGATGCACATAGTAGTACATGCCCTATCCCGTTTTAAGATAATGCAAACAGTCGCATCCGAACCTTACCTGAAAGCGAGGGTAAAGCCGCTTAAACCTGTTATTAAAATGACGAAAAAGGTCGAAGCTTTAATAGTCAGCGTCCGCCAGGCGGCAAGCCGCGTCATTGAACTAAGCCCCAACGTTCCTGAAGAAGCAACGGTACTGCTGGAAAACATCGACAATCCTTCCGCACTGGCTGACTTTCTGGCAGCCAATCTTAACCTGAAGATACCCGAAAAACAAAAACTTCTGGAAGAGCTCGACGCCGGCAAACGCCTCGAGCAGATATCAATTGCCCTTGCAAACCAGCTTGAGGTTCTGGAGATGAGTCATAAAATTCAGGGCAAGGTCAGAGATTCGATTGAAAAAAGCCAGCGGGAATTCTATCTGCAGGAGCAGTTAAAAGCCATCCAAAAGGAACTTGGTCACGGTGATAGCCAAACTGAAGAGCTGAAACAAATCAGGGAAAATATCAAGAAGGCGAAGATGCCTGCGACCGTAGAGACCGAAGCAATTCGTGAGCTTGACAGGCTCAGTAAAATACCCGCTGCATCACCGGAATACAGCGTTATACGAACATACCTCGACTGGGTTTGCGAGCTGCCCTGGTCAAAAGAAACAAAAGACCAGCTTGATATCAATAAGGCCGAAAGTAAATTAAATAAGGACCATTACGATTTAAAGAAAGTGAAAAAACGCATTCTTGAATTTCTCGCTGTGCGCAAGCTCAACCCGATGGGCAAAAGTCCTATACTTTGCTTCGTCGGCCCGCCGGGCGTGGGCAAAACTTCGCTGGGCAAATCAATAGCATCGGCACTGGGCAGAAAATTCATACGAATATCACTGGGAGGGATAAGAGATGAGGCTGATATTCGGGGACATCGAAGAACTTACATTGGAGCACTTCCGGGCAGGATTTTGCAGGAGCTTAGAAAAGCTGATAGCAAAAATCCGGTATTTATGCTCGACGAGCTTGACAAAATCGGCTCCGATTTCAGAGGAGACCCAGCAAGCGCACTATTGGAAGTGCTCGACCCGGAGCAGAATAATACATTCAACGACCATTATCTCGACCAGCCGTTCGACTTGTCCAAGGTTATGTTTATCGGGACGGCAAACTATACGGAACCGATTCCGCCGGCCCTGCACGACAGGATGGAAATCATAGAGCTGCCCGGCTATACGACAATAGAAAAACTGAAAATCGCAAAAAGATACCTCGTCCCGCGACAGATTAAGGAAAACGGCTTAAGCAGAACAAAACTTGTAATCAAAGATGATGCCATAAATTCGATAATAGAAAACTATACGCGGGAAGCCGGTGTAAGAAATCTCGAAAAAAATATTGCTGCAATATGCCGAAGCGTCGCAACCGAAATTGCAAAAAACAAAAAGAAACGTGCAACCATCGGCAGAGCCGAGCTTGCAAAGATACTCGGGCCGACACAATACGAATCCGAGCTCGCTTTACGAAGCGGCATACCAGGCGTGGCAACCGCCCTCGCTTTTACACCGGTCGGCGGGGAGATTCTGTTTATAGAATCGGCACAGATGCCGGGCAAAGGACAACTGCAATTGACCGGCCACATCGGCGACGTAATGAAGGAAAGCGCACAGGCAGCTTTTTCGATTGTGAAAGCAAACGCTAAGAAGATGAAAATCGATGCTGAGAAATTCAAAAAATTCGATTATCACATTCACGTCCCCGCAGGTGCCGTGCCCAAAGACGGCCCAAGTGCAGGTGTTGCAATGTTTACATCGCTTGTCTCTCTATTACTTCAAAAACCTACCCGGCCGGACGTCGCTATGACGGGTGAGATAACTTTAAGAGGATTAGTTTTGCCTATAGGAGGATTAAAGGAAAAAATCCTGGCAGCAAAACAGGCTGGTATAAAAACCGTCATCCTGCCCGCAAGAAACAAAAAGGACTTGCCCGATGTCCCATCCGAGGCAAAAAAGGGCCTGAAATTCGTATTCGTCAAAAACACTAATGAAGCACTACAAACCGCTCTCAGCAATTAATGCTATTTATTACCTTAGTTACATCCACCATTTCGGCTACGTCGTGGACGCGGAGGATTGAAACACCGGCGGCGGCACAAAGTGTGACAGCAGCAGCGGTGCCGAAAATACGGTCTTTAGGACTTTCCTTACCGGTGATTTGACCAACAAACTTTTTCCTGCTCGGCCCTGCCAAAATACGGTAGCCGCTTTGAACAAACTTATCTATATTTTTCAAAAGCAGAAGATTGTGCTCAAGTGTCTTTCCAAAACCGATTCCGGGGTCAATGAAAATCCGCTCTTTCGGTATGCCGAACTCATTAGCCTTTTCTGCCCTATTGAGTAAAAACTGGAGTACTTCCTCAACCACGTCATTATACTGCGGATTTTTCTGCATAGTCTGCGGCGTTCCCTGCATATGCATCAAAACAACCGGCATATTATTGTCCGCAGCCAACCGCCCTATTCGCTCGTCACTTAATGCTGTAATATCGTTAATCATAGAAGCTCCCACACCGATAGCCGCCTTTGCAACCTCAAAATTGTACGTATCTATACTGATGGGGACATTAACCTTCTTCACGAGGGCTTCGATTACAGGTATGGCTCGTTTTATCTGCTTATCGGCTGATACCGGCTTAGCTCCCGGCCGGGTGGATTCCGCGCCCACATCTATAATTGCTGCGCCATCGGCAGCCATTTTCAGCCCCTTTTCGACTGCCCTTTCGGTATCAAAAAACTGGCCACCGTCACTGAAAGAATCAGGTGTGACATTCAAAATACCCATTAACAGACACCCTTTAGAAAAATCCAGTCTCTGTCCCGGCCAGGTCAAAATGTCTTTTTTATTCTCAGTCACCTGTCTCTACCTGAAAACCAATGCCTCTTATTTTTTCAATCAGTCTTCGGTCGACTTTTTTGACTAAAACTTTTGTATTTTGAAATTCTCTTCGCACAGGATATTCTTTTCTCAGGCGGTCAAAACAAGCGGCTCTTTTATCAGCCGGCACTTTCAGCATATCCCGCAACACCGAATCATCATTTCTTATGTCGTATATTTTACGCACGATTTGCCGTAATGTTTCCTGCTCATTATTATCACCATTAATTTCTATCACAGGTACAGCAGGCTTTGGCAGAAAATCACTCGCATCCTTGACAGGCTCAAGGCCAAAATAATCACAGGCTGCTCTGTAAATCATAAACATCCCTGCAACTTTGCCATCCAGAGAGTAGCCGGCTATATGAGCAGTACCAATGTCAACCATCTCCAAAAGCTCAATATCGATATTCGGCTCATTTTCCCAGACATCAAGAACAGCAGCTTTTATTGAGTTGCTTTTAATTTTACTCTTCAACGCCTGTGAATCCACTACGGGGCCTCTCGCTGTATTGATAAAGATGCAGCCGTTCTTTACTGAATCGAAAAAACCTTTATCAGCAAGATGATATGTCTTATCTACACTTTCGAAGGTCAGCGGTGTATGAAGCGTGATAACGTCACAACCAAACAAATTCTCCAAAGGCAAATACTTCTTGTCGCCGGTCTTTCTATATAAAGGAGGGTCGTTTAAGAAAGGCTTGAGTCCCAAGGCTTTGCATTTTTTTTCCACCCTGCTTCCGACATTGCCCACACCGATTATGCCTATTGATTTATCCTCTAAGGTAATATCAAGCCCTTTTGCAACTTCAAGAAGTGCGGCTATAACATATTCAGCAACGCTGTTCGCATTCGAGCCGGGAGCGGAAGCAAAACCAATATTTTTTTTGGCTAAGAAATCCGTATCAATATGTTCGAAACCGATTGTTGCAGTTGCGACAAATTTAACTTTGCTGCCGGTAAGCAATTCTTTATCAATCCTTGTAATACTGCGAACTAAAAGGATATCCGCATCTTTAGCAGTTAATGCTGAAATCGCCCTGCCGTCGATTGTCTGAACATCGCCAATCGACGAAAAGCACTCCTTAACAAAAGGTATATTTTCATCCGCTATAATTTTCATATAAATTCGCTATTCAAAAAAACTGCAAGTTTCGATATTTTATTCGTTTTCCGGCTCAATTGCACACATATTATCCCTGGACAATAGGCACCTCTAAAGTATAATACTCAGAATTGTAAGGGATATTGAAGTCAAAATATTAGTACGGAGGTACATAACTATGCCGGAATTTTCAAACCCATTTAGCTGTCTTGCAAACGACAGGAAGGTTACAGAGGCCGAGCTAATCCGAGCGATTCGCTTTATGGTGGCGGCAGAGTACGAGGCTGTACAGTTATATATGCAGCTGGCGGAATCCACCGACAACGAGCTGGCAAAAAAGGTGCTCATCGATATAGCCGATGAGGAACGAGTGCACGCAGGAGAATTTTTAAGGCTCCTGCATCAATTGGCGCCCGACGAAAAAAAGTTCTACGATGAAGGAACCGAGGAAGTCGAAGAAATGATAAATGAATAAAAATCACAGGCACACAAGCTAAATCTCAAAGCCTGCGATTTTAACGCCACAGTCGGGACAGCAGCCGTCTTTGATATTATTGGTTCTGATTGAGTAACCGAGCCGTTCGATAAGTAACCTGTCGCAATTGTAACAATAGGTGCTCTCGGTTTTTGAGCCGGGGACATTGCCAAGATAAACATAGTGCAGGCCTGCGGCCTTTCCGATTTCATACGCCCTCTGAAGTGTCTCGAGCGGCGTCGGAATCGAATCGAGGTATTTATACTGCGGGTGGAACCTGCTTATATGCCAGGGAACGTCCGCACCGGCTTTTGTCACCAGAAATTCAGCCAGCCGTTTTAATTCATCCTCCGAATCATTCTCATTCGGAACAATCAGGGTAGTAACTTCCAGCCATATATCAGTCTGTTTTGCAATGTATTCAATCGTATCAAGAACCGGCTGTAGATGCGCTTTGCAAAGCCTGTTATAGTAATCCTCATTAAAGGCCTTCAGGTCGATATTTATCCCGTCGAGCCATTCTTTTGCAAAGTCAATCGCTTCTATTGTCTGGTAGCCGTTACTGACAAAAACATTTGCAAGGCCGTTTTGCTTTGCAAGCTTTCCGCAGTCTGCGCACAGTTCCATAAAAATCGTCGGCTCGGTATAGGTATAAGCGATTGATTTACAGCCGTAATTAACCGCAGCTTTTACTATTTTGTCCGGGCTTATCGCCTGGCCGTCAATTTCGCCCTGCTCGATGGCAGCCTGGCTTATCTGCCAGTTCTGACAGAAATCGCACTGGAAATTACAGCCCTCTGTAGCGATTGAAAAACTGCTGCTGCCGGGCTGAAAATGGAACAAGGGCTTTTTCTCTATCGGGTCCGGATTGGCGGAACAAAGCTTGTTATATGTGAGTGTATATAAAATTCCGTCAATGTTTTTTCGAACCCGGCACCGCCCTGCCTTGCCGTCAGCGATAAGGCAGCGATGACTGCACAGAAAACACTGCACCTTTTTATCCTCCGCCGCCTCCCACAACACCGCCTGTTTAAGATGATCCGCTTTTCTTTCCATAACACTCTGCCAATAATTTTATCGGATGAACTGCCTTTTTACCGCTTATATGTTCTATCTGCATACCGCAGCCGGCACATTCTGTCAATACTATTTTAGCCGGAGTCCGTTTCAAAGCATCCCTTAAATTCTCCGATATTTTTTCAGACAGCTCGTATTTATCCTTCTGCATCCCGAATGTCCCCGCCAGGCCGCAACAGCCGGCCTTTAGGTCAACAGCCTTCAAACCACACAGCTTATCTAAAAGCTCTATACTCGCCCCTGTTGTGCCAAGCGCAAATAAATGACAGGGTGTATGATAAGCAAATTCACCTGTCAGCTTTTTTTCAGCAGGTTTTAATTTCCCCTCTTTATATAAACCAAGCAGATAACTCATCAACTCGAAAGTGTTTTGCGAAACAAGCCTTGCATCCTCACCAGCAACAAAATGCCTTAGCTCTTTTTGTAAACAAAGAGCAGCACTCGGTTCGGAGCAGACAATTGTGTAACCTGACCTGACAGCCCTCGCCAGATGTTCGGTATTGAAAGCCAAATCTTTTTTCGCGGTCTTTATGTCACCATAGCAAAGAGCGGGCAAGGGTACCGGCCGCTGTGTTGGTAACGTAACATCGATATTATTATGCCTAAAATAATCAATTATCGCAAAGCCCAGCTCGTGGTCATTATAATTGGCAAACGTATCAACAAAATAAGCGACCTTTCCAACCGGTTTTTCAACCGGTCCGAGCTTTGCCAAATACTTTTTTGCCTTTTTCAAAAAACTGCCTCGATTAAAAGCGGGCATCTGCCTGCGTTTGTCAAGGCCGGCTACTATTTCGAGCAGCTTCTTAAAAGGGCGAATCCGAATAAACAAATTCGCAAGCCCGCTGAACTTACTGCCGAGCATACCAAGATAACGATTCCTCGATAAAGCAAATTCCGCCCTTTTTAATCCTTTCCGCTTAACATACTGTGCTCGTGCAGCAACCATCAATTTCGAGACATCAACACCCGAGGGACATTCGACAGAACAGAGTTTGCAATTTATGCACAAATCCAGAAACTTTTTGAACTCGTCTGATTCAAAATCCTTTTCACTTATTTTGCCTTTCATCCATAAATTCAAAATATTGGCCTTGGCTCTCGTGCTGCCCAATTCCTCGTCGATTGCTCTGAAAACAGGACATAGTCGCAAATCTTTTTCTTTAGTCAGGCACAATCCGCAGCCGTTACACTGCTCAAGCTCCGTTAAAAGCTCATCACCTTCGAAAAGCAAATCGGTCTGTAGTCTTTCGGGCAAAAAGTTGTCCTCAGCCTTTAAGTTCTTTATCATAATATCGGGGTCACTGTTGATAATTTTGCCTGGATTCATAATGCCTGCCGGGTCAAAAATATTTTTTATCCTGCACAAAACTTCGTAGAATTCGTCTCCGAACTGGCTCCTGATAAAAGCGGCTCTGACGAGGCCGTCCGCATGCTCACCACTGATTGAACCGCCGAGCGACCAGGCAAGCGAAAATACCTCATTCGCAAGTGCAACCATTTTCTGCACATCCGCCTTCCGGCTCAAATCAAGGTAAGGCCTGATATGCAGCTCGCCGTCACCAGCATGACCATAATATGAAAGGCAAATATCGTAGCGTTTGCCGATTTTCTCTATACCGGCGATGTATTCGGCGAGTTTACTATTATCCACTGAAACGTCTTCGATAAACGGGACCGGGTGCTTTCTTGTCTTTTTTCTGTCGAGCAAAGGCACAGCATCCTTGCGTGATTTCCACAACCTGCTTTGCTTTTCAGTGTCAAAGATAATTTTTCGGTCAACGGCGAGTTTCCCGACTGCAGAACTTGTTTTTTCGATTTTTTCTTTCACCTGGTGTTCTGTATCACCGGCATGCTCAACCAGAAGAATAGCCTCTGCCGAAGGCAGGATATCCCTGTATTGCGGCAGAGCATCCCTGGCCATATCCAGCAGAGTTTTATCCATCAGCTCACAGGCTGACGCCCCGCTATCCACAATCACAGGTATCGCTTGCACCATCTTTTCGAGCGAATCAAACTCAAGCTGCAGTAAAGCCTCTGCCTTGGGCAACTTAACCGTTCTAAGTCTGATCTTTGTAAATATTACCAGCGTCCCTTCAGAACCTGCCAAGAGTCTGGCCATATCAATTCTGCCGTCATGATAAATTCCAGCAATGTTATAGCCGCTCCGATTACGCTTTGAGCGTGGAAGTGCTTTTTTTATAACCTCATCATTATCGGATAATACTTCCATACATTTTCCAACTATCGAACCAGCGGTGTCTGGTTTGGCCGAAGGTTCGAAATCATTTTGAAACTCAACTACACTGCCGTCTGACAATACCGCTTCAAGGGATTCAACGTATTCGGCCATATATCCATACCGAAGAGAATGGGCGCCTGTTGAATTATTAGCTACGCAGCCGCCGATTACGGCTCTATTGGATGTGGATGGGTCGGGCCCGATTTTCCTTTTGTATTTTGAAAGGAAAGTATTTAAATCATCAAGCACCACACCAGGCTGAGAAACAATTGAGCTGCCGTCCTGCTCGTTGGAAATTATTCTATTCATATACCGTCGTATATCGAGAATGACACCGCTGGAAAGTGACTCTCCTGCCACACCGCTTCCGGCACCACGCGCCACGACAGGTATATTATTCTCTGCGGCATATTTTACAGTTGCAACAATATCATCGATGTCACGAGGAACAAGAACGCAGGCCGGTATTATCCTGTAAATGCTTGCATCACTGCTGTACGCAGCTCTGTGCAGCATATCGACGAAAACGTCACCACGCACGATTTGCTTTAAGTCACCCCCAATATCTGCCGCCGATTTCTTCATCTGCACTATTTTTCACTTTGAATCACGTGGCTGCAACTTCAAATGGTTGATGTCGCCGCCTGCTCGCAACACTTTAAGCTCTTCATCACCAACCTGGCCGTTAATAAACTGCTGAACAACACGGTCGGAATGATTGCGGATAAAATCCGCGTTACCATCAGCGATAATTTTCCCATCATGCAGCATAATAATTCGGTCTGCTATTTTATAAGCGCTTGTCATATCGTGAGTTACGGCAACACTTGTCAGGCCGAGACCCTTTTGTAATTTTAATATAAGCTCATTAATTATATCCGCACGAATAGGATCCAGTCCTGTTGTCGGCTCATCATATAATATAACCTCGGGATTCAAGGCGATTGCCCGGGCCAGTGCAACCCTTTTACGCTGTCCTCCGGAAAGCTGAGCCGGAAAATAATTTTGAAAACCATCAAGACCAACCAATGCCAGTTTCGATTTGACAAGACCGTCAAGACCGCTTACCTTTCTCGTCTTATAATTCTGCCTTACAGGAAACAATATATTTTCAGCTACCGTCAGGCTGTCAAATAAAGCGCCGCCTTGAAAAAGAAAGCCGAAATTCATCCGTATTTTACCCAACTTTTCCTCTTCAAGCTCATCGATGCGCTGTCCCTTGAAATAGACTCTGCCCGAACTCGGCCTTAATAAAGCTATTAAATGCTTTATAAGAACAGTCTTGCCACAACCGCTCGGACCGATTACTACAGTTGTTTTGCCTTTCTCTATCACAAGGTCAATGTTGTCGAGGACAATGTTTATGCCGAACTTCTTGGTGACATTCTCCAAAGAAATTATACCGTCGTTATTACAAGGCTGAGAGTTTTTTTCCTGTGCCTTTGTTTTCATTTTCTTCTGTATAACCTCTTAAACCTAAAACAATACGGTATACTTTTAACACAAATGTTTTACTAAAGCAAACTTCTCAATGGCCAGAGTGTATTGTAAACCGCATTAAAAATCAAAACGAGTGCAAAATCGAGAGCCAGTATTGAAATAAAGCTGGCAACAAAAGCTTCGGTACAGGCCTGTCCCACCCCGTGAGCTCCTTCTCTGCAGGTAAAACCCTTGTAACAGCTTATGGCTGCGATAGCCGCTCCGAAGAAAAATCCCTTCACTACGCCGATACTCAAATCCCATAACTCAACGCCATGTGCGCTATGCTCCCAGTAAGGCTGGCTGTTAATGTGAAGATGATAAACGCTTACGAAAAAACCTCCAAGGCTGCACATCAGGACGGCAAAGACAGTCAAAATAGGTGTTAGCAGCAAACAAGCCAAAATCCGCGGTGCAACAAGATACCGCATCGGGTCCGTACCCATACTCCTGACAGCTTCAATCTGTTCGGTAACCTTCATCGTCCCCAGCTCAGCGGTTAATGCGCCGCCGATTCGCCCCGCAAGCATAACCGCAGCAAGGACAGGACCAAGCTCCTTAACACCGGAAATATTGATTAATACACCGAGCCTTTCCTCAAGACCCATAGACGCAAGCTGGTCATAAGCCTGAATCGCAAGCGTCATTCCCACAAATGCGCCTGTTATCATTATGACCGGCACAGACCGCACGCCAATAATGTACATTTGTGTCCAAATCAAAGGATATGAAGATGGTTTGAAACAGCTTGCTATGGAAACAGCCAGAGACCGCCAAACGAATCGGCCGAACTGTCCTGTTTTTTCCACATCATTTATACACTTGTCACCAAGCGCACCTATCATAATATTAACTCCTAAATTAAAAATTAATTTTTCTTGAAAGACATAAAAACAATAAGTTGATTATTAATCATAGTCTCATTTAATCTAAAATAATACAATACCTGACGTACAAAAACAACATTCATCCCTCATTATCAGAACGCTTTGTACTGCTTGTTAATCTCAAATAAAACAACTGTCGAAAACACCATCTTTTTGCTTTCAATAATTTTAGAGAGCTAATTCAACAAGCAAAGGTCCTAAAAAAACCCTGTCAAGATACAATAAAGAAACGACTATTAAAAAAAACAAAAAATCTTTGCTTGCATTATGTATATTACCTATTTTGCCTAATGTTTTCAATCTAACATTGCCGAAGCTTATATTACCTATTTTAACATTGGTTTAAAGCCGAAAATTAACATAAAACATATAACAAAGGAGCATAAATATGGTTGAAGACGGGATACTGGAAAATTACCTGGATGCATTAATTGAAGGAGACAGAAACCGATGCCGATTCATCATAGAAAAGACTTTACAATGCGGTACACCAACCAACTTAGTATATGCTGATATCATCTGGCCAATTATGGTAGAAATCGAAAGGCTCTCAAGAGATGGCCGTATCAGCCCTGCTGCTGAGCATCTCGCTACAAGAATTAACAGAAACATAGTTGACCAGCTCCAGAATAAACTTCCACGAAAGCCTTTAAAAAACAAAAAAATCATCGTATGTTGCGTTAAGGACGAATTGCAGGAGCTTGGTGCACAAATAATAGCAGACTTGTTTGAAAGCGACGGCTGGGAGGTTAAATTTCTCGGAGGCGGTCTGACAAACGATGATATCCTTGCTTTTGTCAACAGGCACGGACCTGATATCCTTCTTATCTACGGAACGACACCAAAACAAGCGCCAACAGTTCGTCAATTAATTGACACCATAAAAGGTGTCAATGCCTGGCCTGATATGAGAATTATGGTCTCAGGCGGACTTTTTAATCGGGCCGAAGGCCTCTGGCAGGAGATAGGAGCAGACCTTTACGCGGCTACTGCCGTCGAGGCTGTCCAGACAGCGGTCAGCGAAAGAAAAGCTGAGCCTGAGCAACAAACAATTAACCGAAGAAAAAAAAGATATCGCAAAACTCTCGAGAATGCACCAGCCCGATAAAATGATAAATTAAACAGGAAAGTATCTGTCGTATAATTGAAAATAATATGTAAAATCTACAGGCTTTCCTTATATAGTTTATATTCGATACTATCAACCAGTGCCTGCCAGGATGCTTCGATAATATTCTCTGAGCAACCGACTGTTCCCCAAATTGAGTCCTTATCACGAGACTCTATGATTACACGAACTCGTGCAGCGGTGCCGGCTTTGGCGTTTACTACACGAACTTTATAATCAATCAAATGCATATCTTTGATAGAAGGATAAAAAATATCGAGTGACTTACGCAAAGCATAATCTAAAGCGTTGACCGGGCCGTCTCCTTCACCTACAACGTGTTCGATTTTATCGCCGACTTTTAATTTTACCGTCGCCTCCGTAACCAAATCCCCCGAGGCACTCTTTTCAACGGTTGTATTATACTTTATAAGCTCAAAAAACGGCTTGTATGTCCCCATTATCTTTTTGACAAGCAAATCGAAGCTGGCGTTAGCCGCCTCAAACTGATAGCCCTCATCTTCAAGTTCCTGAACTTCAGTTAAAATCTTTTTTGCGAGCTTCTTATCTTCAGCAATTTTGGATTTCTCAAGCTCTGCGAGGACATTGGACTTACCGCTCAATTCGGAAATAAGAAAGCGGCGCTCGTTGCCGACCAGCTTCGGGTCGATATGCTCATAGGTTCGTCTGTTTTTGCGAATCGCATCAACATGAAGACCGGCTTTGTGAGCGAAGGCACTTTCGCCGACATAAGGCATATTCATAACAAGTGAAAGATTCGCAATCTCGAACATAAAACGGGAAACTTCAGTTAGAGTATTCAGCTTTTCCGGCTTAAGTACATCAAAGCCCATCTTTAGCATCAAATCCGGTATTACAGTACATAAATTTGCGTTGCCGCAGCGTTCGCCAAGGCCGTTCACCGTACCCTGTACATGCCTGGCACCGGCCCGGACCGCTGCAAGACTATTCGCTGTGGCGCAGCCGCTGTCATTATGGGTGTGAATACCAACGCTGACAGTACTGAATTTTTCATAAACATATTTTGTAATCTCGTATATCTGCTCAGGCAAAAAGCCTCCATTCGTATCGCAAAGTACCAGGATATCGGCACCCGCACCTGCAGCCGCCTCCAGAACCTTCACAGCATAATCAGGATTTTCCCTGTAGCCGTCGAAGAAATGCTCTGCATCGAAAACTACCTCAAGGCCTTTGCTTTTAAGATATTTAACAGAGTCTGCACAGATACACAGATTTTTATCGAGCGAACAGGCAAGCACCGCCTTGACATGCATATCCCAGCTTTTACCAACAAGAGTGGCTGCATTTGTCCCGCAGGCAAGGATACTATTTAGAGAAAGGTCATCAGCAGGCTTTGTATCAGCGCGATGCGTACTCCCAAAGGCTGCAATTCGGCAGTGTCTGAGCTGAAGTTTTTTGACCTCGTCAAAAAAGTGCATGTCCTTGGGATTAGAGCCCGCGTATCCTCCCTCTATATAATCAAGACCAAGCTCGTCAAGACGCAGGGCGATAGAGAGTTTATCTTCCAATGAGAAGCTTACTCCCTCAGCCTGCATCCCGTCGCGAAGCGTTGTATCATAAGTCGTTATCTTTTCCATAGTTACATATCCTAAACCACTTTGGCACCTTATAAAAAACCACCAGCTATCATCTGGTAAATTAAGTACTAAATTGTATTTACAGCCTATTCAATTGTAAAGAGCAAAATAACTGCACATATCCTTATATCGATGAGATAAAAAGGGCGCTCTCGCAGTACAAAAGCTCAATCATATCCTAAAGCTGCAGATTACAGCTAACCTTCATTAGTTCACAAAAAAGAATTTTTATTAAATTCTTGACTCCAGCCATTTTTCAAGTATAATTGCTGGTTTATAAAAAATTGAAACAATTGAATTCAGGTTTTGACTTTCTCTAATAACTGAAATGAAGCTTACAGAAATTTTGCAGCCAAGTTGTGTTAAGGTCCCCTTAGGAAGCAAAGATAAAAAATCCGCAATAATTGAACTTGTGGACCTTTTAGATTCAGAGCATTTAATGTCAGACAGAGACATCGTTTTAGAATCGGTTTTAATGCGCGAAAAAACACGCAGCACGGGCATTGGTTCGGGCATTGCCATACCGCACGGAAAGTGCAATGCCGTCAAAGAATTAATTATGGCTGTCGGAATTGCGGATGAGCCTATCGATTTTGAAAGCGTTGACGCCAAACCCGTTAAAATTATTCTCTTACTTGTATCACCGGCAAATCAAACAGGGCCGCACATTCAGGCACTGGCACAAATAAGCAGGCTGATGCTTGACGAAAAATTTAAAGAAAAACTTGAGAACAGCAGCTCTGCTGATGAGGCTTATGAGCTTCTTAGTAAAAAAGACAACCAGTAGCTTCTATTACGTGTTAAAAAAGGAAGAGGTTCGTATCAAACCAGTTTACAAAGCTATAAAGCTTTTTCCCAGAGGATTAAACCCAATTCATTAGGATTAACGAGGTCCTCGTGTTTCGGAATAATCCTGACGGCAAATCCCTGACGCCCGGATTGCTCACAGGTCATAGAACCACAGAACCAGTGCTCACTATCCTGATTGGCACTTTTGCGGTAATCCATCTTCGCAGTTGTTCCATTTATAATATTTCCCCAGACGTCAACGGGGCCGTGATAAAGCTCAACGGATATTTCATCCGGTTTTATGGTTCCAAGCTTAACCAAAGCTTTCACTTCCAGTTCAGCCCCAACTTTTAGCTGCGACTGTTCCGATTTCAGCGGCTTTTGCGGCTGACCGTTCTTAACACCGCTCTGTACATCCTTGATAGCCAATCCGGACCAGGCTGACTGTATTTTAGCCTTCCATTCTGAAAAAGCTTTTGCCCGGCTCATAGCCTCGTCATTTAGGTATCCAAATCTGGCTGCCGCAGGATTATAAAACTTCTGAGTATAATCGGCTACCATCCTATGCGTATTA
>CAYXGT010000009.1:0-39670 GCA_964464635.1 uncultured Pirellulales bacterium
CATGACCTCGTCCTTACCAAGGACGCGCTCTACCAGCTGAGCTACAGCAGCAATAAATCGATAGTCTAACCTCAATAACAAATCTAAAAACACTCTTTCAAAAACAAACCTAACGATACTCTTCCAAACTAAAGCTACACAAACTCTATCCTTCGTATCAAGCTGCGAACACACACTTGATGCGCAGCAAACAATAAACAACACTCTCCCTTCCCGCGAAATAAAAAACCGAAATCCGCAGGAATACCTCAAAAAACCACTCTGTTGTAGTAAAAGTAGGATATTCTATATAATCGAAAAGACCAATGCAAAGACAAATTTTGAAAAAAATTTGAAAATTTTCAAAAAATTCTTAAAAATTTTGCAATTCCACCTCAAATCCCCAAAAAAACCTGAAATTTCAGCTTTTTCAGGCATCCGTCGTCTGTCCTCTGTCATCCGTAACTCCTGCCCAAAATGGAGACGAAGGGAATCGAACCCTCATTTCGGCGATGCGACCGCCACGTGCTCCCGTTACACTACATCCCCAACAGTAACACGGGCTTCCAGCCCGTGCTAACACTCGCCTCGATTCCCGCCTTGCCGGAGCAATGTCGAGGCAGGCGTCGAAGCGGGCGGACAAGATGTTCGTGTTACTGTGTCCGGTATTCTGTGTCCTTTATCCTTCTTCGAACTGCCACGTCTCGAAGCTTACTATCTTTTCCATCCGCTCTCGGCTCGGCTGCTTCTGTGAATCCGCGGGATAACCAACCGCCAGCAACTCTATTATTGTAACATTTTTCGGGATATTGGCAATCGGTTTAACCTTATCAGGATAAAATGAGCCTATCCAGCAGCTCGCCAAACCTAATTCCGTCGCCTGCAGACACATATGCTCCAGAGCTATTGCCACGTCTATCGGCCCGACCGGCTGGCCGCAACGCATCACGTAATCGCTTATACTGCAGGCAATAATAATAGCACCTGCTCCAGCAATGAAAGTTTGATTGTTCGCAGCCTCAGCGAGTTTTGCCCTTTTAGCTTTCTCGGTTACGGCGACGAATCGCCAGTCCTGCAGATTCTTTGCCGACGGTGCCAGCCGAGCCGCTTCGAGAACCTGCTGAAGTTTTTCGGTCTCAATTGGCTTATCCTTATACGCCCTGCACGAGTATCGCTTTTTTATAGCTTCCAGAACTGTCATTGTCCTGCCTTTCAAATTTGTTCTCAGCGCTTTAACCGCCCGTTAATATAAACAATCAAAATTATTGACACAAGAGCTAAAGGCGTGTATTTTTTTAGAAGCTAAGGGCGGTTAGCTCAGTTGGCTAGAGCACCTGCTTTACACGCAGGGGGTCACAGGTTCAAGTCCTGTACCGCCCATTCATTTCAAGGCTAAAACGCATCTGAAAATTTGCGAAAAGTGCTGTCAATTCCGCACCAGCCAAAGTACAATAGTCAGGCGAAAAAACTACGAAGTTAAAGCCGGTTTCGAACAGCTTATAAAAATAAAGGAGTACGCTTATGGCAACGTTCATTTCATTAGTGAATTTAACCGAGCAGGGAGTACGGGATTTCAAGGCCTCACCAGACAGAGCTGAAAAATTCAAAACAACAGCCCAAAAATCAGGTGTAATCATCAAAAACATCTACTGGACAATGGGCACTTACGATGTTGTTATTATAATGGAAGCCGCGAACGACGAGGCGGCGGCAGCAGCTATGGTCGCCCTGGTCTCGCTCGGAAACGTAAAGACACAGACACTGCGAGCCTTCAACGCAGCAGAAATGAAAGAAATCGTCTCGAAGCTGTAACCGTGGAATGTTAATAAGCACAGTTAATGTCCTTAAAAGCTAACACGGGCTTGAAGCCCGTGTTAGCACGGCCAAGATGGCCGTGCTACTATATTGACAAACAATATACTTTTTGAAGGAGTGGTAAATTATGAAATCAGCTAAACTGTCTCTTATCATTGTCATAGCAGTTTCGACATTGCTGTTATCGTGCAACGAGCCGCTAAAACAAACGCAGGAACAAGCTATTGAATCAGCTCAGCAGCCGGGAGTCAACGACTGGGAAAACCCGCAAATGGTCGGTCAAAACAAAGAGCCCGGCCACTGCACACTTTTGCCCTTCGACAATGCCCAATCGGCCCTGAGCGGCGCAAGGCAGAACTCGCCGAATTACAGGACGCTGAACGGCAAGTGGAAATTCAACTGGGTCATCAAACCTGCTGACAGGCCCGTGGATTTTTACAAGACCGATTTCGATGACAGCGGCTTCAGCCAAATCGATGTCCCCAGCAACTGGGAATTGAAAGGTTTCGGCAAGCCGATATACATCAATGCAGGCTATCCCTTCCCAAAGAGGCCGCCTTACGTTGACCGCGACTACAATCCTGTCGGCTCCTATAGAAAAACTTTCACAGTCCCCGACCAATGGAAAGACAGGCAGGTCTTCATACACTTTGACGGTGTAATGAGCGCTTTTTATCTCTGGGTAAACGGCAAAAAGGTCGGCTACAGCCAGGACAGCATGACCCCTGCCGAATTCAATATCACAAAATACCTGCGTAAAGGCGAGAACGTTGTCGCCGCCGAAGTGTACAGATGGTGTGACGGCAGCTATCTCGAAGACCAGGACACCTGGCGGCTCAGCGGAATCTATCGCGACGTTTACCTGTTCTCGACACCGAAGCTGCATATAAGAGATTTCTTTGTGCGAAGCGAGCTGGACGAAAATTACGAAAACGCAAAACTGATTACCACAGCAACTGTGAAAAATTATTCGAACAAAACGGTAAAACCAGCAGATATCGAATTAAAGCTTATTGACGCCGATGGAAAACAGATAGTCTCTTCAAAAGCGGGATTAACCGAATCTATCAAGGCTGGCGACCAAAAAGATATCGTCTTGCAGGCCGACGTTCAAAACCCGAAAAAGTGGTCCGCCGAGCACCCGAACCTTTACACCGTTTTGCTGACACTCAAAGATGCCAAAGGCAATGTGCTTGAGGTTCAGCGGTGCAATTTCGGTTTCCGCAAGGTTGAACTCAAAGACGGCCAGCTCCTCGTCAACGGAAAAGCCATCTATATAAAAGGCGTTGACCGGCACGAGCACGACCCCGACAACGGCAGAGCAATCTCCTACTGGCGGATGGTCGAAGACATAAGGCTCCTGAAACAAAACAATCTAAACACCGTCCGCACGTCGCATTATCCCGACAGCCCCCTCTGGTACGAGCTGTGCGATAAATACGGTATCTATTTGATTGACGAAGCCAACATCGAATCGCACGGTATGGGCCATCACGAAAATCCAATCGCTAATGACCCATTATGGAAACATGCACATATGGAACGGGTTCAGCGGATGGTTGAACGTGATAAAAATCATCCATCGATAATAATATGGTCGCTGGGCAATGAAGCCGGTGACGGTACAAACTTCGAAGCGGCAAGTGCCTGGGCACACCAAAGAGACCCCTCCAGGCTCGTGCAGTATGAGCCGGCAAGACAAAAATCCTATACCGATATCGTCTGCCCGATGTACTCGTCAATTTCATCTATAAGAAGATACGCCCGCAGAGAGCCGCCTCGACCGCTCATTATGTGCGAATATGCCCACGCTATGGGCAACAGCGTCGGCAACCTCCAGGACTACTGGGACGTTATCGAAGAATATAAAAGCCTCCAGGGCGCCTGCATCTGGGACTGGGCTGACCAGGGACTGAGAAACAAGGACGACAAAGGCAGAATGTTCTGGGCTTACGGCGGCGATTACGGCGAGAAAAAACACGACGGCAATTTCTGCTGTAACGGAATAGTTATGCCCGACAGAAAACCAAACCCCTCGCTTTACGAGGTCAAAAAGGTTTACCAGAATATCAAGGTTACGCCTCTCGATTTGGCCGAGGGAAAGCTGACCGTTCATAACAAGTACATCTTCAAAAATCTTGACTTTGCAGATATCGAATTTGAGGTTACAGCCGACGGCATGTATATCCAGAAAGGGACATTGCCCAAAATGTCACTCGCCGCAGGACAAAGCAAAGAAATTCAAATCCCGCTTCAGATACCTGCAATCAAAAAAGGCGCCGAGTACTATCTGAAGGTTATCTTCTCTCTTGCAGAAAATACTCTCTGGGCGGAAAAGGGACACATCGTCGCCTGGGACGAGTTTAAGCTGCCCTGGTATGCCGAGCCGGATATTATGGACATCAACTCCATACCGCAACTAACCCTCAACGATAATACCGATGTAGTCGTTGTTAAAGGCAAAGATTTTTCAGTAACAATCGGCAAGGCAAGCGGTGCAATCGAATCTTTCATCGCCGGCGGCAAAGAGCTTATAGTAAAACCTCCGGCACCGAATTACTGGCGCGTGCCTACTGATAACGATAACGGCAACAAGATGCCCGAAAGACAGGGCGCCTGGAAAAACGCTGCCAAAAACAGAAAACTCGAACAGGTAACAGCACAACAGCCGAAGCCGGGCGTCGTGAAAGTTACAGCTAAATATATCATACCCGTTGGCGACGGCTCGCAGCACACTATTCATTATACGATTTACGGCAGCGGTGATGTATCGATTGAGAATAGTTTCGACCCGAAAGGCAACGAGCTGCCGGACCTGCTGCGATTCGGAATGCAAATGGCGATAGGCGGCGAATATAACAAAATGAGCTGGCTCGGCCGCGGACCGCAGGAGAACTACTGGGACAGAAAAACCGGTGCTGCCGTCGGCCTGTATGACGGAACCGTCGAAGAAAATATCCACACCTATGTCCGACCGCAGGAAAACGGCAATAAAAGTGACGTCCGCTGGGTCCTGTTTGCAAACGACGCCGGCCGGGGACTTTTGGCTATCGGCGAGCCCTTAATCGATGTCAGCGCCTGGCCGTACTCAATGGAAGATTTGGAACAGGCAAAGCACATAAACGAGCTGCCCAGGCGGGACTTCATCACGTTGAACATAGACTATAAGCAGATGGGTGTCGGCGGCGATAATAGCTGGGGAGCGAGAACTCACCGCGAATATACCCTGCCGGCAGAACCGTACAGCTATAAATTCATTCTCAGACCGTACACGCCGCAAATAGGTAAAATAGGTGACATTGCTCGACGGAAATTGCCCCAGTTAAATTAAACTCAGCCCGATTGAAATTTACCGTTGGTCCGCGGGTAACTGACTTGAGAACAATAAGTTATAATCTTACTCGCGGGAACTTATTACCCTTAAGGGTAAAAAATGATAAAAGATTTAGTAACTAAAAACAGAAGCTACAGGCGTTTCTACCAGGACAAAAAAATTGAAGAGCAAACGCTGCGAGAGCTCGTTAATCTGGCCAGACTGTCTGCCAGTGCGGGAAATTTGCAATCGTTAAAGTACATTCTTTCCTGCGACGCCGAAAAAAACGCCGCTATCTTTCCAACTCTGCGCTGGGCGGCGTATTTGACCGACTGGCCCGGCCCCGAAGAGGGCGAAAGACCTGCCGCCTACATAGTCATACTCGGTGACACTAAGATATACAAAAATTTCTTCTGCGACCACGGCATAGCCGCTCAGAGCATTCTTTTGGGCGCAACCGAAAAAGGACTGGGCGGCTGTATCTTCGCCTCGATAGACAGAGACGCCCTGAGAAAAACTCTCAATATCGATAAATACCTCGAGATTCTGCTGGTCATTGCCCTCGGCGTACCCAAAGAAAAAGTCGTCCTCGAAGAAGTCAAAGATAATGGTAACATAAAATACTGGCGCAGCAGCGACGGCACGCACCATGTACCCAAAAGAAAGCTCGACGATATAATCCTGAAATAGACAGCGAATATACGAGCTTTAAGCTTACAGCAGCATGGCTGGGATAGCTTCAGCTTCTACTGTCATTCCCGCGGAAGCGGGAATCCAGTTTTTTATATTATGAATTCTGTATCAAAACTTCGGCAGGCTCAGTTGAGTCGACGTGTTACGTTAGGATTTCAAACGAATGTGTGTTAATCGCTCTTCTTTCTGGCCGCGATTGTATAAACACACCTGTCATCCCCGATATATTTTCTCTCATAGTTTGTTCCGACGAATTCGCCTTCTTTTGCCGATGCGGCAGGAACAAAATCTATCCGCTCAAGAACGTCTGCCCTTTCAATCAATAATTCTTCAATAACCTGGTAATAATCCTCGTGGTCTGTCGCAATCTGAACTATGCCGCCCGGCCTAAGGGTCCGCAGCATCTGGTTCAGATTTTCGAGTTTGATGAACCTTCTCTTATGATGACGTTTCTTCGGCCACGGGTCCGGAAAATAAATATGGTAACAGTTGACCGAACTATCGGGTACGAACTCAGCTATAAAAGTTTGTACATCCGTTCTGATTATCCTCACGTTAGCCAATCCCCATCGCCCGATTCTGTCAACCGCATACCGGTAATACTTGTTGGCCCATTCTATCCCGAGAAAATTAACTTCCGGCCGGGCCTTCGCCTGGCTCAGCAAAAAAGTCGCCCTGCCGCTCCCGACGTCAATATGGACAGGCCCCTCACGTCCGAAAACGCGGACAAAATCTATCCTGCCGTCCAGCTCTTCCAGCCTTAATGAAACCTGCGGATAATCTCTTAATATTCGCTTCATCTTCGAAAGTATCTCTAAAACAATTCACAAACAGCGTTCCAATAACGCACAGGGCAACTCAATAGCAATATTATATAAAAAAATAAGCCCCTCATCGAGACCCGATTTAATAATCGGTAACCAGTGGCTTCTAAAGTTAAGCTGGGTAAGGTTCGATAAAAATTACTGAACCTATAATTAAAAGCCATCGTATCAACTTATAGGATCAACTGAGACTTTTGAAAGGACTCAGAAATGATTCGTCAGCTATTTAGAGCCAGAAGAAGACAAATTATCATCGACATCAACACCCAGAAAGACTTCCTGCTCGCGGACGGCAAAGTCTGCATAAGAAATCACAGACGGGTCTTATCTCATATCCGAAGGATTATGGCCTGGGCAAGACGAAGAAATGTCCCCATAATATCTGCCTGCGAAGTTTACCCAAACAACAACGGCGGAACATACTGCATCGACGGAACCGAGGGCCAGAAAAAAATTCGTTACACAATCCTGAACAAACGCATCAGTTTCCCTGCCGACGGAAAGACCGACCTGCCGGACAACCTATTGCGCGAGTACAGGCAGGTCATACTGCACAATCGCAGCATCGACCCCTTTGATGAGCCGCATATCGAAAGGCTCCTGAGTGAAGTCCGCGCCGGCGAGTTCATTATCATCGGCGCTAGCGCCGAAGGTGCTGTTCAGGCAACCGTACTCGGCCTGCTCCAGCGAGGCAAAAGGGTAACCGTCGTCACGGACGCCGTCGGCTCACACAACAAAAAGCAAAGTGACTTCGCACTGCGAAAAATGCGGGTAAAGGGAGCAAAACTTATCGAGACAAAAAGATTAGCTGGCACCAGCCATCTTCACATTGTCGGTGTTTGTCACTGCCCCCGCTGTAACCGCAGACTGCACAAACATAATCTCAAAGTAAATCCCAACTAACGCAGCCCAATCCTCAAAACACTTTTTAGATGCCTGTTGTATAGAAGGAAGCCCTCTATGATTACAATAACGTTCAAGTAACGTTTCAATTTTAGCTTTTATGTCATTCCCGCGGAAGCGGGAATCCGGCAGTTTACTCAGCGTTTTCTGGACTCCTGCCTCCTTCGACAAGCTCAGGACAGGTGCGCGGGAGTGACAACCTGTTTGTTCCTTTTATTTTTCAAACATCAATAATAAAGCAAAACTTATTTAATAGAAACGCACTATTCTCTTATATATGACCAATTGAATCCAGGTGTTTTCGGCCGGACCTCAATTTTTGCAGAAATGAGCTTTTCTTAAACTCCAAAGTCCACTTTTTAAGGATAATCCATCCGCCGAATCGAATGATGTGGTTACGCCAAGGCCGGTACCACCTTCTCCAGCCCAAGCCGAGATTATGTAAAAAGAAAACCAAACGAGGAAAAGACAATATATTCACTGCGATAGTAAAAAGGCACCTGAAGCGATAGATTTTCCTCATAATTTTCCTGGACGAGTCCTGCATCTGCTCAGGTTCAAATGGCTCATCAGGCTCAAAAACCGGGAAGCTGCCGTCGTAGTATTCCCAACCAACATCTTCAAGTGGATATATCCGCTGCTGCTCTTTGAGTCTCTGCCTCAATTCCGTACCGGGAAGAGGAACAGGAAGCAAAACCTGAACCGTATCGATTCTTGCCTTCCTGATAAAACGCTTAAAACGCCTGACTCGTTCAGCTACCGACATCTTGAAATCCACGTCCGCGGCTTTCGGATAACCGAAGATAAACATACCATGTATGAAGAATCCGAATTTGTGAAATATCCTGGCCAGAGAGAGCATCTCATCAGACCTTATATGCTTGTGCATAACCTCTAACTCTTCCTCAATCGGCGATTCGAATCCGATAGCTACTGTTTTTACGCCGGCCCGGTGCATAGCCGAAAGTAACTCGCTGTCACGAGCTTTGTCCAGCCGTATCTGCACTGTCGTGTTGAGTCTTCTGCCTATTTTTTTCTGATATTGCTCGAACAAGCCGCAAAATCTGATTGTCTCGTCACGCTGCTGCCCGAACAAATCATCGACAATAAAGAAACGTTTCGCATTCCGATTTTCCACAAGCAGGCTTATGCTCTCAAGCAGCCGCTCTGAACTGGCATATCGCGGCTTGCCTCGCACCGTGCAGAATTCGCAGTCCATCCCGCAGCCGCGCGTTCCTTCGACGGGGTATAACTTTATTCTTGCGTAGCGAACCAGGGAAAAATCCGGCAATGGCAGCTTGTCGAAATCAGTCAAAGCTTCTCTCTTCGGCGTACACACAACCCGTCCGTTCTCCGCATACGCGATTCCATTAACTTTATGTATATCCCCACTGCCTTCTATGGCACGCAATATCTCCTTAATCGTCTGCTCACCTTCGCCGAGAACCACGTAATCGATACCCGAAGAAAAGGCTTCAGCCCTGTTCTCTTCGGCAAAATGCTGACCTCCGGCAATAGTTAAAATACCAATCTGTCGGTAATAACGGGCGATTTCGTAAAGTCGCGGAATGGTACTCGTCAATCCGCCGTAAAATCCCACAACATCTGCAGGCCTTAGCTGCTGTAATAACTCATGATTAGCTCCGCACGAATTGCTCCTGGGACCGTATCGCCCAAGGTTGTTCTCATCGATTACTTCGACATCCCATCCTTCCAGTTCACTGGCGGCACTCGCCACACAAACAGGCCCAAGAGCCGTGGTACTCTTGGCAATATGAGAGTAAATATTGAATGCCGGATATGCCGGAATAACAATTCTTAACCTGCGTCTTTCTTTGGTTATCTTATTCATAATTAATTCCCCGCCCTGAATATAATCGTTAAACAATCTCAACCAGCTCAATATCAAACGTCAAATCCTTCCCCGCCAGAGGATGGTTTATATCCAATGTCACTTTTGATTCGGATACGTCTGTCACTTTCACGACCGTCATCTTACCATTCTGATTGTCAGTAGCTACGCCCGCCGCCGCGGCTTCCACCGTAGCCTCCTCCTCCTCGGCCGCTGTTTCTGCGGCTCCCAATTCTTGAGCGTGCCTCACTTACATTCATACTTCGCCCCTTTAAATCCTGATTGTGAAGACCGGTGATTGCTGTTTTCGCTTCGCTCTGAGAGGACATCATTACAAATCCGAATCCCCTTGACTCACCACTAATCCTGTCTTTCAAAAGATTGACAGATTCGACCTGACCGAAAGATTCGAAAGCCTGACGCAAATCATCTTCTGTTACTTCTCCCGATAGGTTGCCTACATAGATATTCATCTTAATTTCCTTACCTTTCCTTAAACCTGAAATAATGTTTATGCCGCAATTCCTGCCGGCATTGTTTTCAATTAAAGTACCTTGCTTAATAAAAACTGGCAGATTAAGAGAAATGATGAAAGAGGCAGATATCGAAGCTTTTGTTCCTTAGCGCTGTTTCTGCTGTTTCAACGCTCTGTTATACAATCATTTCAATTCAGCTATTACAAGACTATACTGGTAACATCGGCTGAATACAACAAATATATTATTTTTTAGCAAAAATATTCGGCAAACGCACCTGTGTTTTCAGTCCATATCTATTAGAAAACCGATACATCCAGCCAAATCACATTTCGTGATTATTTTTTCAGATATTTTTCTCCGTTTAGCAGTCGCCGGAACTTGTCTCGCCGAAGGCGGATTTATCTCGGCGCAGCGAAGACGGAAGACGACTTTACACTTCACCATTCCTTGTTCGATACTTGTCCTGCGTAGCCTTGGCGAAGACGGATTCGATATTCGTATTTTCTGTCCTTTGTCTTCCGCCTTCTGTCTTCTGTCCTCCGCCCTCCGCCTTCTGTGTCCTGTGTTCTGTGTCCTGTATTCTTTCTCCCCCCTTTTCCCAAAACCCACTTGACATTTACACCTGATATTCATAGACTTTAGGGTTTTACTAATATAATGTTGAATATTTAGAAACCTAAAAACAAGAAACAGTTCACAAAAGCAAAGACACAAATGCAGGATTCTGAAAGGAGTTATCATAATGGCTGAAAAGAGGGTTTACTTCTTTGGCGGCGGCAAGGCCGAAGGAAATGCAAAAATGAAGAATCTTCTCGGCGGCAAGGGCGCAAATCTCGCGGAGATGACCAACATCAAAATTCCCGTACCGCCAGGCTTTACCATTGCAACCAAAGTCTGCGATGAATATTACAAAAACAAGGGCAAATGGCCTAAAGGCCTAAAAGAAGAAATCGACAAAAACCTCGCAAAGCTCGAAAAGACAATGAACGCAAAACTCGGCGACCCCGACCGCCCGCTTCTCGTCAGCGTTCGCAGCGGCGCCGCCGTCTCAATGCCCGGCATGATGGACACCGTCCTCAATCTCGGCCTGAACGATAACGTCATAGAAGGCATCATCAAAAAAACCGGCAACCCGCGATTCGCTTACGACATTTATCGCAGGTTCATCGATATGTTCGGTGACGTCGTTATGGGCTGTGACCACGAGCATTTCGAGCATGAAATCGACAAAGCCAAGAAAAAAGCAGGCGTAAAACTCGACAACGAGCTCAATGCCGGCCAGCTCAAAGCCGTCGTCGATGCCTACAAAAAGGTGTACAAAAAGCACGTCGGCAAACTCTTCCCGCAGGACGGCCTGCAACAATTGCATCTCTCAATTAACGCCGTCATTGGTTCCTGGATGACGCCGCGAGCGGTCAAGTATCGCCAGCTCAACAAAATCACCGGCCTGCTCGGTACCGCAGTCAACGTCCAGGCTATGGTCTTCGGAAATATGGGCGATAACTGTGCAACCGGCGTCTGCTTCACGCGAAATCCCAGCAACGGCAAAAAGGAATTCTACGGCGAATTTCTCGTCAACGCTCAGGGCGAGGACGTCGTCGCAGGAATCAGAACCCCCCTGCCGATGAAGCAGCTAAACAAAATAATGCCCAAATGCTACAAACAATTAACCTCACTTATGACCAGCCTCGAAAAGCACTACAAGGACATCCAGGATATGGAATTTACTGTTCAGGAAAATGTGCTCTATATTCTCCAGACGCGGACGGGCAAGCGGACAGCCGAGGCAGCCGTCAAGATTGCGGTCGATATGGTCAATGAGAGACTGATAACCAAAGAGCAGGCGGTAACAAGAGTCACCCCCGAACAGCTCGACAGACTCCTGCACCCGCATTTCGACCCGAAGGCAAAACGGGACGTAATCGCCAAAGGCCTGCCGGCATCACCCGGAGCGGCGGTCGGACAGGTCGTCTTCAACGCGGAGACCGCTGAGGACTGGAAGAAAAAAGGCAAAAAGGTCGTCCTCGTTCGTATAGAGACCAGCCCGGAAGATATCGGCGGTATGGATGCTGCCGAAGGTATCCTGACAGCCCGCGGCGGTATGACAAGCCACGCCGCCGTCGTAGCCCGCGGAATGGGTAAATGCTGCGTCGCAGGAGTGGACGCACTGAATATCAATTACAAAACTGCAAAAATGCTCGTCGGCAAGCTGACAATCAAGCAGGGTGACTTTATCAGCCTCGACGGCAGCAGTGGCGAGCTTATGAAAGGCAAACTCGAAACGGTCGAGCCGACAATGAGCGGCGATTTCGGTAAGTTTATGAAAATCTGCGACGGCGTGCGAAAGCTCGGCGTACGCACCAACGCCGATACACCCGAAGACGCAAAACGGGCAAGAGATTTCGGCGCCGAAGGTATAGGCCTCTGCAGAACGGAACATATGTTCTTCGAGGGCGACCGTATCTGGGCGGTCAGAGAAATGATACTCGCAGCCGACGACTACGACGAAATGACAAACAAAATCAGCGCAGCTCAAACTGATAAAGAAAAAAAGCAAATCGAAAAGCAATACTCAACCGTTAAAAAACAATTTGAAGGCTCACTGAAAAAACTGCTGCCCTACCAGCGAAGCGATTTCGAGGGCATCTTCACCGCAATGGCCGGACTGCCGGTAACAATCCGGCTGCTGGACCCGCCCCTGCACGAGTTCCTGCCCCAGGAGCAGGCAAACCAGGCTGAGATGGCGAAGAGACTCCACGTAAAACCATCGGTAGTAAAGGCCAAGGTCGAGCAGCTCCACGAGCTAAACCCGATGCTCGGTCATCGAGGCTGCAGACTCGCCGTAACATACCCGCCTATCTACCGTATGCAGACAAGAGCAATCATCGAGGCCGCTCTTAACATAAAGAAAAAAGGCAAAATCGTCCTGCCCGAAATTATGATACCGCTCGTCGGCGCGCTCGATGAGCTCAAATTCGTAAAGCAGCAGGTCCTCGAAGAGATTAAGCAGGTCTTCAAAGAAAAAAAATCGAAGCTCCACTTTATGATAGGTACGATGATTGAGATACCCAGGGCTGCGATAACCGCCGACGAGGTAGCAAAAGAGGCCGAGTTCTTCAGCTTCGGCACAAACGACCTGACGCAGATGACGATGGGCTTCTCGCGCGATGATGCGGGCAAATTCCTCGGCGAGTACGTCGAGCACGGAATCTACTCAGCCGACCCATTCCAGAAGCTCGACCAGGCCGGCGTCGGAAAGCTCGTCGAGATGGGAGTCAAGCTCGGCAGAAAGACAAGAAAGAACCTCAAGTGCGGCATCTGCGGCGAGCACGGCGGCGAGCCAAGCAGCATCGAGTTCTGTCACCGCGCAGGACTGAACTACGTCTCCTGCTCACCGTTCAGAGTCCCCATCGCAAGACTTGCCGCCGCACAGGCAGCAGTCCTTTAGTACCGGGTATCCGGTAATTCGAATGTAAACAGGCCGGGTTGTCCTCGACTCGGCCTTTCTTTTTTTAAACCGTAGATTTATGTGGATTTTGGTGTAAAATTTTTAAAATAAAGAATTGCAGCTTAGTCGGGAAAGGGTATAATATGTGTTTTAGATTCGTTTTTCTTCGTGACACAACATTGAACGGACGCGAAGGCCTGTTAAGTAAGCAAGCTATAGGAATACAATGATAAGCTGATTTTAATATAATACTGTTGAATTTAATGTCTACTATATGGATACACAAGAGAATAGCTTTGAAATAGAACCTGTTGAATCCAGGGAGTCTTTGTTGTCTCTTACTGCTAAATTCGGTGACAACGACCCACCACTTAAGCGAATTTTCCAGATTGTCCTATCGCAAGGGTGCAGGACAATCGTGGTTGAGAAAAACTACGAAGATGCCGAATATAGAAGTGAGTACGAGAATTTCTATAAAAAAATATTCAAGCCCCCTCCTGACAAAACCGAGCGCCTCCATTTTTTTTCTTGTGATGTAAAAAAGCAGGACATCGTCAAGCTTAGCACATTTCAAGATAACTATTTAGGTTTTTGTGTTCTCCGGCCCTTTATAAAACAAAGGGTAGCGAATGCCGTAATTAGCTCCATCAAAGAATCAAATAAACATAAGCGCTTGTTTATCTTGTGCTTGCAAAAATTCCCTGTAGAAATAAGCGTCAGCGAAAACAATACGCAGAAGCTTACTGTGGAAGGTTTTCCATTTATTCAACAAGATGGCCACTTTGGCCGCTGTTCGCACGTTTCCTTAACCACAATTAACCGCTTCTTAAAATTTGGCACGGGGGAAAAAGAGTGTGTTGTAAACGACATCGTTAGATATAGTAGTAAGGCAGTGGAAATAAAAAGCGAGGTTCCAGAGCCTGGCTTAAGCCCCTATCAAATTTCGCATACATTACAGGAAATGGGATACACGCCACTGATATATTGTTACTCTAATACAATTAAAGGTCGGTTCAGTGCTGAAAGAATACTTTATCACTATATGGAATCATGCATTCCCGTCATGTTGGGAGTTCATACTCCGTTGGGTTTCCATGCATTAACAGTGATTGGTCATTCTTTTGAACCCGATTTATGGTGGCCTATAGCAAAGGTTGGATATTATGGTGAGAAACCATCAGGTGGAACACATCACTGCAGTGCAAGTTGGGCTCAGAACTTTATTGTTAATGACGATAATCTCGGCCCATATATGGCCATACCCAAATGGTTTCTTACATTGATAGAAAATACGCGTGAGCTGATAATTGTAGTTCCTTTGCCTCGTGATGTCAACGTGCAAGGAGAAGATGTTGAAGAACGATCTTATCGGCTAGCGAAGGATGAGAGCGCCTTGGATTACATGAGTTCTCTAATGGAAGAAGAAAAATTGTCGAGCAAGACAAAAGATTGGTGCAGGACCTTTTTGAATCATCTTGTGACAGGGGACTTGGTTTTGAGAACATTCTTGGTAGATTCGAAAAAGTTTAAAGATACGCACCCGTCTGACGTCCTCCGACAGTTTTATCAAAGCATTGATATGCCACCTAAGATTTGGCTCACTGAGATTAGTATCCCCGAACTATTTAGTGTGCTTCGATTGAGAGTGGGAGAAGTAATTACCGACTCTACCAGAAACGTCAGATTCGGCGATACATTCCTCACCCTTCACTTGCCCGGCATCTTGATCACCAGAGACCCAAATACAGGGAAAAGAGAATACTATTCCTTCCCTGACGACAGGCCGTTCTGCCATGTGCTCAGAACAGCTTTTTCCTAGATTAGATTCTAAGAGGAGCCGTGAGAGATTTCTTTCGCCAATCATCAAGTTCATCAAAGATGGGTTGCAGTTCACGCGTCCGTTTTTTCTCCCTTTCCTTCTCCACCTCTTCGGAAAACGGCTTCTGCGTTGGATGAATTTGAGGTTCTTTGTTAGTCATCACACTCTTCATATTAGTACCTCCTACCATCCAAATTATACCCAATCATTTCTTTTTCTGCAAGAACAAACAATCCAGCATATTGATTTCATCGGCACGCGTCAAATCCCAACTTTTCAAGAAAAACCCGCATTTTTCTGCCTTCAACTCATAAGTTAAGCAATGGAAGGGACTTACGTAAGAAAAAAAATTTTGTATTACCGCTATTTTATTATGAGCGTCCTAAAGATTGTTGAAGAATTTTTAATATTTTCCCTTAGGAATATGTTTTCGAGGACTTTTTTCTCATTTCGGTCTCATTATTACCTGAGCCCTTCTGAAGTGTCTTTTTTAGACCTTTCCGCTACGATCCCTAACTGCTATGCGACGGGTGATGTCTCCAGCGGTAATGATTCCTCTGACATCGGAGGTTTCTGCGGCGAGAATACCTCAACATGTACGATTACCCGTTGTTATTCTACAGGATTCGTTTCGGCTGGAGATAATTCCAGCGATATCGGTGGTTTATGCGGTGATAGTACATATGGCGCAGTGAATAACAGTTACTGGGATGTGAATACGTCCGGCCAAACAAGCAGCTATGGCGGGACCGATAAGACAACAACTGAAATGCAAATGCAAAATACCTTTATCGGCTGGGATTTTGATGACGATTGGGCGATATGTGAGGGGACGAATTATCCAAGGCTGCAATGGCAGATACCTACCGCAGACTGGCTATGCCCCGACGGCGTGGACTTCCTCGATTACGCTCACTTCTCGTATTACTGGCTGAGTGAAGATTGTCCCGATTCCAACGACTGCAATTCTACTGATTTCGACTTTTCCGGCAGCGTCGATTCCAATGACCTTAAAGTCTTCACAACCTACTGGCTCTTCGCAAAATAAAAAATCGAATCCTCTCTTCGTTTTTCAATTCTTTTTCTGTCAGTGTTAATCAGTGTCTGAAATTTCTCTGTGACCTCCATGCACTCTGTGGCTATCTTAATTTTTTTCTTTTGAAAAAATCAGTGTCAATCTGTGTCAATCTGTGGTTACACTTTATTTTTCCCGTCCTCCGTCCTCTAAGACTTCATCATTCCTTGTTCCTTGTTGGATATTCGATATTCGTTTTCTTCATGCCTTCGAGCCTTAGTGGCTTTAAAAATCTGTGTTAATCCGCGTCCGCCTATAGCGAGCCGCAGGCCTCGCGGGCGTCGAGCCGAGGCGGGCTGAAATGATATAATCAATTAAATCAGCGAGATTTATGCCTTAGGTATCAGCGATTAAATAATTTATGCCTTAGGTATTCGTTTTTTTCGTGTTAACTTGTGCCCACGTAGGCAGGTATTCGATGCTAAATTTTTCTTTTTAAAAATCCGTGTTAATCTGCGAAATCCGTGGTTAAGCTTTTCGTTTTTTTATCTTATATTTTCAGTGAAATCAGTGAAACTTGTGCCCAAGGCATTTGTGGCTAAATTATTCTTCGTGTTTATTCGTGGCTAAGTTTTTCTTTGCGTTCTCAGCGCACTTTGCGGTGAAATAATCATTGTAAATCATTGATTAATTTCTTCGTGCATTTTCGTGTTAATTTATGCCCAAGGTATTCGTGGTTGTATTTTCCTCTGCGTTCTCAGCGCACTTTGCGGTGAATAATCCCACAGCCGCACGCAAATGCCGGTATTGACATAAATAACAGTTGCGATACAATAAGGTTGTTTTGACACAGGTGGCAGTAAAATAGTTTATCGTTTTCTATCGACGATTTAATATTTGAGTACAATAGTAAATAATAAATCGGAAATTACAAATTCTTCTGGTGAAAGTAGCTCAGTTGGATAGAGCACTGGATTGTGGTTCCAGGGGTCGCGGGTTCGAATCCCGTCTTTCACCCTTATCTTTTCAGCCGAAAGAATTACGGGTGTGTGGGCGTGTCTTTAATATCCTTTCTTAATGAAAACAACAGAGCCTGCACCACCTAAAAGCGCAACAGCCGATTTCGGCGCTGTAATTCTGATATGAAACTCGCGTTTTAAGATTTATATTTTAAGGCCGTAAAAGCCCTTGATAATCCTGCTGGGTTCGTAATACCGGTTTATAACCATAAAATATTTCAAACCCAGCCAACCTTTGCCTTTTTTCAATTAACTTTTTTTATCTTCACACGACACTAAACAATCGCGGTTTTTTTCGTGCCGGGTTTGTTGATCGTTAGTACTCAATCAGCAAACCCAGCAAAAGAAGAGAGAGAGAACTTACCTTACCTAACTATTTTCATCGCAGCAAAGCTGCGTCTTATTCTGCTGAGCCTGGTAACCGGGACGGTTAACACGCTCAGCCTGGGGGGTTGAGAAAACTCTATTACGAGCTAATGGTTAACACGGTTTTCAGCCGTGACTGCTCTCTTAACATTGACAATATGATTTTCGGCCGTGGCTGCTCTCTTAATTTTGTCAATATAGAGTTAAACTCAGCTTCATTCTTCTCGTTTATGCGCGACCTGGCTTCTCAGCCCGACCGCCGCTGCTACCGTTTCACTGAAAAACTCGTCACTGGAATGGTCGGTAATCACGGCAGATGCACCGTGGCTCCTGGCCTCAATTTCCTGCTGGAAGTTACCGGCCTTTACCACAACGATGATTTTAATATCCGGTTTTACGATTCTAAGTTTTTTCAGGAACAGTCCGTTCGGCATGTCGAACAGGTCCCATGCGCATAAACAAGCGTCCACTCTTTCATTTTTCAAATAGCGTGCTGCCTGAACACCGAAATCAGCCTCAATAAGCTGGATAGGAAGCTCCCGCAAAGCCTCACTTCTGCCGTTGAGGCCCACAACCAATACTTTTGCCTGTACAAGAGCTAACATCTCATAGGTTACCTTTCTTTTCTAACGGGGGCATACCTGCATGCTGTTTCGCGTCCTGCCTTACTAACACAGCTTCTTATATTTTTATCACGGGTGACCGTGTTTAATTTCTCGCCGGGCTTGCCTTTTACATCACCCTGGACATTTACAAACCCAGCAGAGGAGAAGAGAGTTTCTTTTGTTTTTCTTATAAGTATCACGGCCGAGCCGTGTTTACATTCACGCTGGGTTTGTGATTCTTTCTGTTTCGGTTATTTCAAACCCAGCGAAGAAGAGAAGAGAGAGAGATTTTCCTTTGCGTATTCTGATCACAATATACGTGTTCTTGACCACAGTATATTTGTGTTCGTTTCGTGCCAGGCTTGTGGGTAACCACTTTACATCAACCCTATCCGGTTATCTGTTTTTTTAGTTTGGTTTATCAACAAGCCCAGCGGGGGGTGAGAAAACTCCTCGTGAGCATATATATATCACGGCCGATAGGCCGTGCCTGCTCTCAATCTTTCATTTTCAAAGAGCGTAAATCTATGCTGTCTTAGAACAATCACTATGCGAGGCGCGTGCCAAAAGCCTCCGCGAAAGCAAAATAATCTTTAAGTTACTTCTTTCAATGAAGTTAAGATTAGAAAAAAACTGTTGCTCAAAAAATCGTTTCATAAAGCAGGTGACCATTATGGTCTGTGAAAAAAGAAATTTTTCCCGGCAGGTTATTGGGTGACAGGCTGTTATGAAAAAACAGCTATTATAGCCGCAGGTGACCATATTGGTTGGTAGATTCGAAGAACTTGATCCGATTACTCGGTTCTCAAAATCATTTAATCATTGATTTCGCTGATTGGAACTGATTTCTGTATTCTGTGTTCTGTATTCTTTCTTTAGACACGGATTCACACAGATTTTCACGGATAAAACAATCACTTGACAGTGGATATATATTTTCGGATAATTTCAAGTATGATTTTTTAATATTCGGAGATGACAAGTGTCTAACGAAGCGAAAGAGTTTCAGAAATATTTAGAGGAAATAAACAAAGCATACGCAAGAGGGGATGCTACTGAACATACCCATCGACCGGCTCTAAAAACGCTTGTTGAGATGCTTGGTAAAAATATTACCGCAACTAACGAACCAAAACGTATTCAATGCGGAGCGCCTGATTTTGCCGTTTCGATAAGTAAGAGAAAAATCTACCAGACAATCGGTTACATAGAGTGCAAAGATATAGGAAAAGACCTTAACAAAGAAGCTAAAAACGAACAGATTAAGGAACGCTATTTAAAAAGTTTCGATAATTTTATACTTACAGATTACATCGAATTTCGCCTGTATATAAAAGGTGAAAAACAATTCACCACGAAACTAGCAGAGGAAAAAGGTGGAAAATTCAAGTTGATAGAAGACGGCGCAAAAAAAGTGTCACAGCTTCTTAGATTATTCATCGCACAAGAACCTCTGAAAATAACAAGTGCTAAAGAGCTTACCGTAAAAATGGGGGATATTGCCAAATTTCTAAGAGATATAATTAATAAGACTTTTAATCAAGAAATAAAAACTGGCACATTACATAGTCAATATGAGGCCTTTAAAGAAGTTTTGATACACGATTTAACAGAAGAACAATTCGCTGATATGTATTCGCAGACAATTTGCTATGGTTTATTCAGCGCTCGATGTCATTTAGATGATATAACACTGTTCGGAAAAGATAAACACGCAGTTTTTCACGGTATGGACCATAGAAGTAAAGAATTTACCAGAAAAGAAGCGGCGTTTCTGTTGCCGAAAACAAACCCATTCTTAAGAAAAACTTTCGGCCATATTGTCGGACCTGAACTTGATGAAAGAATTGCCTGGCTTGTCGATGACTTGGTTGCTCTTCTGAGAAATGCCGATATGAGCAGTGTTTTAAGAGATTTTGCGAAAAAGACAAAAAGAAGGGATCCTGTATTTCATTTCTACGAGACATTTCTTGCTGAATACGACAAGAAACTAAAAAAATCGCGAGGTGTCTATTATACTCCCGATGAAGTTGTCTCGTATATTGTCCGCAGTGTCGATATCCTTCTTAAGGAAAAGTTCGGCCTTAAAAGAGGACTTGCAGATGACTCCAAAATAAAAGGCACCGACCGACATAAACTGCTCATACTCGACCCTGCCGTAGGAACAGGAACTTTTCTATATGAAGTTATTAACCAGATACACGAAAGATTCAAACGCCAGAAAGGCACCTGGTCCTCTTATGTAAAAGACCATTTATTGCCGCGAATCTTCGGCTTTGAACTTATGATGGCCCCGTACACTATCTGCCACATGAAGTTAGGCCTTGAGCTTGATAGAACAGGTTACGAATTCGATTCCGATGAACGCCTAGGTGTTTATCTGACGAACACACTTGAAGAAGCAGAGGAAAAAGCAAAAAATTTGTTTGCACAGTGGATATCAGAAGAAGCAAGAGAAGCAAACAGGATAAAAAAAGATTTACCGATAATGATTGTTCTGGGTAATCCTCCTTATGAGAGAGATTCAAAAAATAATAATGATTTTACTGATTACTTACTAAAACCTTTTAAGGATTATGTAAAAAATGAAAGGAATATCCAACCCTTAAATAATGATTATATAAAGTTTATTGGTTTTGGAATTGATAAAATCATTAAAACAGGTAACGGTATACTGGCTTTTATTACTGCATCTTCTTATTTATCGGGCAGCACAATCCATAGTGGACTAAGAAAAACTTTAAATGAAATTTTTGATGAGATTTACATATTAAATTTATACGGAGATATAGTTGGGAAGGAAAAGGATAATAATGATGAGAATATTTTCTGCATTCAAGAAGGAGTTGCTATTTTTATAGGAATATCAACAGGAAAGAAAAAATTAAATTCTAAAATTCATTATAATGAAATTCTTGGCAAAAGAAACGAAAAATACAATGTTCTCAATACACAAGACGTATCTATAACTAAATGGGAAAATATTAAATCAACTGCACCTCAATACTTCTTTGTTCCTAAGAAGTTTAAAGGGGAGGATGAATATAACTCATATCTGCGCATAACTAAAATATTTGGATTTTTAAACGAAAAAAATCCAGGGATAGCTTGGGCCAATGGTGTAAAAACAAATAATAATAAATTGTTCGTGGATATAGACTTGGCATCTCTTAAACAAAGGATGGAAACATTTGTTGATCGAAGATTTACTGATGAACAATTGAAAGCCCGTTTCGGTCTAAGTGATGGAAAGTATTGGAATACTAATAGAGAAAGAGAAAAAGCAAAAAAAGCAAAAATGTCTGATAATTTTCTAAAATATAACTTTAGACCTTTTGATTTACGCATTATTTATTATCAGCCAAATCTAATAGAAATCGGTCGAGGTGGGGCCTCGAAAAATGTAATGAAGAATATGCAAAAAGAAAATATTGGTTTAGTAATAAACAGAACTATATCTTTAGGGCAAGAGGTATCTCATTTTCTATGTATAAAAGACTTAATGGACGTTCGGTTTTACCCAGATAAGAAAGGTGTCCCTTACCTTTTTCCTCTTTATCTATATTCCCATAGTCAATCTTATGACCTTTTTGATAATAAAGTCTGGCCTACAGGTAAGAATGGTCGTGTTCCTAATCTTAACAAAAAGTTTGTTAATGAATTTGCTGCTAAGGTTAAACTTGATTTTGTCTCAGACGGCAGAGGTGATTTAATAAATACATTCGGTCCGGAGGACATCTTTCATTATATCTATGCTGTTTTATATTCGCCCGAATACAGAAAACGCTTTGCTGAATTTTTAAAAATTGATTTTCCTCGTATTCCTTTTCCTGCTAGCAGAATAATCTTCAAAAAACTATGCAAAGTGGGTTCTGAACTATCCGCCTTGCATTTAATGGAATCTGAGATACTAGAAGATGAGAAGCGCTGGCCGCGGTTTGATATCGAAGGAACTGATGAAGTCGTAAAAGGCTATCCTAAGTATGTTGCTCATTCTGACAAGTCAGAAAAGGGCAGGGTCTTTATAAACAAAGACCAGTACTTCGAAGGTATTAATCCTGTTGTATGGGAATTTCATATAGGTGGATACCAGGTCTGTGAAAAATGGCTTAAAGATAGAAGAGAAAGAATTCTTTCTTATGATGATATTACTCATTATCAGAAGATAACCGTCGCATTAAGCGAAACCATTAGGCTAATGCAATCTCCCTGCCTTTTCGAAATGTACGAAGAGAAAAAATAAAATCACACAAATCCTGTTATCCTGTCTAAAATCTCTGCGGTTTCTGCCTGCGGTTCGCACTTTTTGCTTGCCTCTGTTATCAGTCGTCCGTCCTCAGTCATCTGTCCTCCGCCCTCCGCCAGAAACCGCTTTCGCGGACGAATAAAAATCCGTGTCTGATATTCTCTGTGGCCTCTGTGCCCTCGGTGGCAAAAAAATTTAATTTTCATTGAACATATCGCCTTGATTGGTATAATACCTTTGTGTGTTAGCATAACACACGTAGGGAGGAAAGTTCCTCAAGCATCGGCCAGCGGCCAAGTCAAATATTCATAACTTCTTTTCTATTAAGGAGTTACTTAACAATAATAAATAATAAATCATAATTAATAAATTATACTCAGGGACTTATCAATGAAATTAACCAATAACCAATTAACTAATCTTCTAATTAACAAATTCACTAATTCACCAATTAACTTTCAGAAGGCACCTTTACATTTGTCGAGAGAGCTCTACAAATCACACCTTTTTATGCAAAACAAAGCCAATTTTAAAAACGACCAGATTTACATAACCGCTTATATTACAAGAGGATATGAAAATTTTAAGCTTTGCGGAAGCCCAAAAAACAAAGCCAAACAAAGCCAATTCAAACCCAATTTCAGCTCAATATTGGCTTTGTTTTTAACGAACGAACCCAATTTCAAACCCAATAATGTTAAAATGGGTAAAGTCTATCACCCGTTAAGGAAGGAAGTTTTGGCTTTGGAGCACATCCCAAGAGGATGGTGTGCAGCCGGCAAGGTCGAAAAAGCTCGCTTTGATAGACCGATGCGATGCACACAAAAGCCGTCGAAGACGGCAGCGACAAAGCCTAATCTGTGTAAATCCGTGAAATCCGCGTCAAAAAATATTTGTGAGGTAATCATAGCTTTTTGGCATAGTTTGCGGAGAAATTTTTGTCGAGTTGAAAGGGACGAGCAAGCTCGCTTGCAGAGAACCTTAAAACGAGAACAAAAGATCGTCAAAGACGACCTGCCAAAAAGTATAATCTGCGATAATCTGCGCAAATCCGCGGTTAAATATAATTTTGTAAATCCTGTTATCCTGTCAAAAAATATCTCTGTGGTCTCTGTGCCCTCGGTGGCTAAATATTTTAGCTTTTGGCATAATTTGCGAAGCAAATATGGTCGAGTTGAAAGGGACGAGCAAGCTTGCTTGCGGAGAACCTTAAAACGAGAACAAAAGATCGTCAAAGACAACCTGCCAAAAAGTATAATCTGCGATAATCTGCGCAAATCCGCGGTTAAATATAATTTTGTAAATCCTGTTATCCTGTCTGAGAAAAATCTGTGTCAATCTGTGGAATCAGTGGCTAAAAAATTCTCTACGGTAAAAAATAATTCAGTGCAAATTTATACCCAAGGTATATGTGCCGAAAAAGAAGTGCGATTATTTATTGGGGACGGTGATATTCAATTTTTCTATGAGGCGGTTGAGGGTTCTTCGCTCGATGCCGAGGATTCTTGCGGCGGCAAGCTTTTTGCCTTTAGTATATTCGAGAGTTTTAACGATAACCTTTCGCTTGACCTCATCGAGAGTCGGCAGCTCATTTTTCGGATAAGTTTCGGATTCCGCGACAATAATATCAAAGGGAAGCGAAGTGGATTGAATTTCGCGGCCGATAGTGAGGACATAAGCCCTTTCAATTGCATTTGCGAGCTCACGGATGTTCCCGGGCCAGGAGTAATTTATGAGAAGCTCTTTTATCTGCTGAGAGAATACTTTGGGCGGCTCATTATAAAAGTCGGCTTGATTTTCCAAAAAGAATTCGGCGAGGGGAATGATATCTTCGTTTCTCTGCCTGAGAGGCGGGACCTCAAGAGTAACGACGTTCAATCTATAATAGAGGTCCGAGCGGAAGGTTCCGTCTTCGACCATTTGCCGCAGGTCTTTTGCGCTGGCGGAAAGAACCCGAACGTCAACAGGAAAGGATGTCGTCGAGCCGAGCGGATTGACGGCCTGCTCCTGAAGGACTCGCAGCAGTTTTGCCTGCAGCTCAAGCGGTATCTCGCTTATTTCATCGAGAAAGATTGTCCCGCCATTAGCAGCCCTGAAGAAACCAAGCGTGCTGTCAACGGCACCGGTAAAAGCTCCTTTTGTGTGGCCGAACAACTGGCTTTCGAAGAGGTGGCCGGTGAGTGTTGTGCAATCGACGGGGACAAAAACTTTTTCTGCCCGGTCACTTGTACTGTGTATCTGTCGAGCCACGATTTCCTTGCCGACACCGGTTTCGCCGACTATTATCACGGAACACTTTCTTGCGGCGATGGCCTGAATGGTATCAAGAATTGATTTAAAGAGCGGTGATTTACCTATAAAGACATTAACTTCATTTTGATAGGAATTACGACTTTCAGGCCGACGGGCAGAGCGCCCTCCGCGCCTACTTATATCGGTCTGGCTTGAATCGAAGTCTTTACTAAAAGGTTCTCTCATCTCTTCCTGCCAAAACTCAACCGCAGGACAATAATAGCCCTAAAAAACAGCTATAGCTCCACCTTTTACAGTCTTAACTGCACGCTTAGGGAGCTTTCACCTAAAACTCACACATTAGGGATTTTACTATTTTAACATATCTAAGTCAAGGAAATTATAGGACTTTGCTCCATTTTCCTGTAAAATAAAGACAGTTTGGTGTGATTCTAATCCGACTTTAGACTGAAAATACCTGCAGAAATCGATGTTGAGATAATTATGTCAAAATTTATTAAAAACCATAAGTTATTGTCAACAAATATCTTACGTGTTTATTTCTTATTTCAGGACGCTTTATGGCATTTTTCTTTGTCTTGAATAAAAGATTTCACAAAAATTCTTTTTTTTCAGGAAAAAAAGAGTATTTTCACGGGAAAGTAAAATCCCAACTCCCAGTAATACACAGGTACTTATTAAGCCTGCGGACCAGGAATTAAATCGAATGGGCTGATATAGTCACCGAACTTTTCGGCAGCGTCATTTAGTCTTTTTCGAACATCACTGAAAGTGTCGTATAGAATCCGAGGAGTGTCTGCCACCTTTTCTTTATAGATTTTTTCGACTCGGTCGAGCTTTGCAAGGTTTTCGGGTAAACGAATTGTGAACTGATTTATGAAATCTTTTTTCGAGTACTGCCGAGAGAGATTTGCCTCGAATAATTCGGCGATGTCCTCGTACTTAGGTATCAGTCCTGTCGGTGTTCTTACGGCTTCAACGTCACCGTTCACTCGCAATTCCGCCCACAGTATCCAGATTTTTTTATCAGCCATCCCGTTGAGGTATTTTCGGTCCTTGTCCCTGAGGAAGTAATTGACAGAGAAAACCAGCGGGGGCTTTTTGATATCCTTTACGAAATCGAGGTTGTTTTTGATGTATCGGCCGAGAGGGATAGATAAAAAGTCGAGATTCGACATCAGGTTGAAGGTTCTGATACCCTCTTTTCCGAGAGTAGCGGCGGTAGTTTCTGATTCGAGGGCCGCGCCCTTTATAATGATTCCTTCAGCCCAGTTATAGGCCTGCTCGACGGGTACCCAGGTGTCACTATCGCGGCCGCCATAAATGACGCCGCCTACAGGCACGCCTGCGGGGTCATCCATCATCGGGTCTTTGTTGGAAAGCTCAGCTATATTAAGACAGTATCGCGCGTTCCTGTGGGAGGCAGTAATCTCTCTGCCCTGGTCGTCTTTTTTACCTTTATGCCATTGGCCTGAGTGATTGACACCTTTTTCGGTCAGGTCTCTTCCCATACCGAGCCAGTGAGGTTTCTGGTTTTCATCGACGAGGACATTTGAGAAAATTACCTCGCAGGGATTGATAAGAGCCTGGTAAATAACCGGGTCATCTTCTTCGTTAACGTCCCTGATGATTCCGAAAATTCCCTTTTCGACATTGACGCATTTTACGATATTATCGATTTTTCTCAGGTAAGCGATGTCATCGCCGACGATGGTTTGTCCCGGAATCATAGAGGTCGAGGTTTTCCCGCAGGCGGATGGGAAGGCACCGGTGAAATATGTGACTCTGCCTTTCGGGCCGTGGGCTCCCATAACGAACATATGTTCCGCGAGCCAGCCTTCGTTCGAGGCCTTTTGAATGGCGAGGCGCAAAGCGAGCTTTTTCAGGCCTATGGTGTTACCGCCGTACTGAGTGTTGGCGCTGTAAACAATGTCTTCTTCGAGGTCGATATAGACACGGCGTTTGTCGATGTTTTTGCTGACATAATTTTCGAGCTCTCCTTCCGAGTGTAGAAATCTGAAGAAGTGAGGTGATGCACCGATTTTTTTGAACTGCTGATACCCGGTTCTGTAGAGGATAGTTTCACTATGGGCGACGTAAGGCGAATCGGTTATCTGAACGGCGGGTATTGAAAAGACGGAATCCACCGGTCCGAGGCAGAAAAAGCAGACGAGCATTTGCCGGCCTGCCATTGAGTCCTTCAGGAAAGAGCATACTTCCTTCACGCCGGTTTCCTTGTCGATGGAATTGAGACTTTCGCCGAGCTGTGAGCCGGGGCCAAGCAAATATTTCGTCCGGGTCTTGTCACGAGCCTGGTCGTTGTAACCGTCAAAGTGGATGGTATGCCCCTTGATATCAAGAGGTCTTTCTTCGCCGGTTTTTACAGCGAGGTCTCGAATGTACTGCGCATCATCGGGCGAATCGGTGCAGACATTGACGGAGTCGGGAGCAGCCAGCTCAATTGCATCTGCGATGAACTGGTGCATTTTGGGATTGTCAAGGTCGATAAGTCTTTTATAATGTTCATCAGTCAACTTTTGTTTCAGAAAATCTTTAATTTTACTCATATCAGAATTCTTTCTCCCAAGTCTCGTTCCGTTTTTCCGGTTTATTCGGGCATCAAAGCCTGCTTCTGCCTTATATAACTTTTTATCTGTTCAAAAAATCAGGGGATTCTATCAGCAACAGGTGTGTTGTGTCAATTTCTTTTTTCAAAGTTTTCGTACTGTGTTCCGGGCCAAAGTTGCCGTACTCTTCGACAGGCTCAGTGCAGGCCGGCGACTGCTAAACGGCACGGGCTGGTAGCCCGTGCCGCGAGAAAATAGGTTTGACGGGCATAGGGGGCGATATTATACTTGCTGGATTAAAAACTCAAAATATGGAGATAAAGATGGATAAGGAGAAGATTTCAGCAGAGGGCATAACCTTCGACGATGTACTGCTGATACCTGCCAAGAGCGACTTTATACCAAGCCAGGCAGAAACGAGCAGCCGGCTTACGAGTAATATATCGATAAATATTCCTATTGTGTCGGCGGCGATGGATACGGTTACCGAGTCGGCGCTGGCGATAGCACTGGCACAGGAAGGCGGCATCGGGATAATTCATAAGAACCTGTCAATCGAAGCCCAAAGACTCGAAGTTGCGAAGGTCAAGCGTTCCGAGAACGGAGTAATTATCGACCCGGTGACACTGACGCCTGATGAGCCGGTGAAAAAGGCAAGAGAGCTGATGATTGAATATCACGTTTCAGGAGTGCCGATTGTCGAAGGTAAAAAGTTAGTGGGGATAATTACGAGCAGAGACTTGAAGTTTCTGAAAGACTATAATGTGAAGATAAGCAGTGAGATGACGAAGGACAACCTGGTGACGGGCCCGCCGGGGACAACACTCGAGCAGGCAAAAGTAATACTTCAGAAACATAAGGTTGAAAAACTGCTGCTGGTTAACGACGCCGGTGAGCTGTCCGGCCTGATTACAATGCGCGATATCGACCGGGTTCAGCAGTTCCCTTTATCGGCAAGAGACAGCAGGGGCAGACTTCGAGTTGGAGCGGCGGTCGGAGTCAATGAATATGAACGAATCGAAAAACTTATAGGTGCAGACGTGGACGTGATTGTGGTTGATACCGCTCACGGCCATTCGCAAAACGTTATAGACACAGTGAAATGGATTAAAAGCAAACACGATATCGACGTGATTGCGGGTAATATTGCCACGGCCGAGGCGGCGCGAGATTTGATTAAGGCGGGCGCTGATGCGGTCAAGGTGGGAATCGGGCCAGGAGCAATCTGCACGACAAGAGTTATCTCCGGTGTGGGAGTACCGCAGGTTACGGCGATAATGGACGTGGCGAGCGAGGCGGATAAACATAATATACCTGTGATTGCGGACGGCGGGATAAGACATTCAGGAGATATAACAAAAGCGTTAGCGGCGGGAGCGTCGAGCGTGATGCTGGGTTCATTGTTTGCGGGCCTGAAGGAGAGCCCGGGCCAGCTTGTTATATATAAGGGAAGGCAATTCAAGGAATACAGAGGGATGGGCTCTTTAGGAGCGATGGTGAAGGGCTCTGCGGAGAGGTACAGGCAGAAAAGCTCGACGGTCAAAGAGAAGCTTGTTCCGGAGGGTGTCGAAGGCAGGGTGCCTTACAGGGGGACATTGAGCGAGTTCGTATATCAATTAGTAGGCGGGCTTCGAGCAGGGATGGGCTACTGCGGTGCGAGAAATATCGGAGAGCTGAGAAAGAACGGCAGATTCGTGCGACAAAGCAAGGCCTCAATCACCGAGTCACATCCTCATGATATTCAGATTACCAAAGAGTCGCCGAATTATTCAGCGATGGAGCCTTTTATTGATTGAATTTATTCCGACTGAGGGGCAATTCGGACCTTGATGAGGTGGCGATGAGACACGAGACAATAGCAATTCTGGATTTCGGCAGCCAGTACGTGCAGTTGATAGCAAGACGTGTTCGCGAGCAGAATGTTTTTTCACTTATCTGCAGCGGTGACATATCGGCTGACGAACTGAGAAGGATGGGTGTAAAGGGATTGATACTTTCGGGCGGGCCGGCGAGCGTCAGAAACAAAGATGCGCCGCGATGCGATGGGGCAATCTTCGAGCTGGGTGTGCCGATTCTGGGTATATGCTACGGGATGCAATTGGGCTGTCAGATACTGGGGGCGGATATCGTTGCGGCAAAGGCGAGGGAATACGGCAGGACGAGTTTGCACATTCTCAGGAAGAAAGATTTATTTGCGAATCTGCCGGATACGATTATGGCGTGGGCGAGTCACGGAGACCAGGTGGGCCAATTAGGAGATGACTTCAAGAAGCTGGCAGAGACGGAGAGCTGTCCATTCGCAGCGGTCAAACACAAAAAGACGAAATTCTTCGGCGTTCAGTTTCATCCGGAGGTTTCACATACGCCCAAGGGCGGCGAGATACTGCAGAACTTTCTTTACGATGTCTGCGGCTGCAGCGGCGACTGGAAGATAAGCGATTTTGTAGCTGAGGCAACAAAGGTCATCAAAGAGCTGGCAGGTGGTGCGAAGGTGATATGCGGCTTGAGCGGCGGTGTGGACTCATCCGTCACAGCGAGCATAGTTAATAAAGCAATCGGTGAGCAACTGGTTTGCATTTTTGTAGATAACGGTTTTTTGCGGAACAATGAGCGGGACTGGGTCGTTTCGACATTTCGCGACCATATCGGTCTGGATTTGCGGGTCATCGACTGGTCGGAGCAGTTTCTGTCGTCGTTGAAAAATGTAACGGAGCCTCAGGAGAAGCGAAAAATAATCGGTGCGGAATTTATAAATGCTTTCAAGTCCGAGGCGATGAAAATAAAGGACGTTAAATTTCTGGCTCAGGGGACACTTTATCCGGACGTTATCGAGTCCGGTTCGGGGAAAAGCGGGCCTGCAGCGAATATAAAACTGCATCACAACGTAGGGGGTCTTCCGGCTGAGCTCGGCTTCGAGTTAATCGAGCCGCTGCGGGATTTATTCAAGGACGAGGTTCGAGTTGTCGGTGAATATCTGGGATTGCCGGAAGATATCGTATGGCGGCATCCCTTTCCGGGTCCGGGGCTTGCGGTGAGGATTTTAGGCGAGGTGACGAGTGGGCGTCTTGAGATGCTTCGGGCTGTGGATGAAATACTGATTGACGAGATAAAAAGTGCCGGTCTTTACAGGAAGATTTCGCAAGCGCTCGCGGTTTTGCTGCCGATATCAACGGTAGGCGTTATGGGAGACGAGCGAAGCTATGAAAACGTAGCGGCGATTCGTGCGGTGGAGACGAAGGATTTTATGACGGCTGATTTTTCACAGATTCCGTACGAGGTGCTCGGCAGAATATCGAGCAGGGTAATCAATGAGGTTCGAGGGATTAACCGGGTGGTATATGATATATCGAGCAAGCCACCGGCGACTATAGAGTGGGAATAAAACCGTGGCTCGTTTCTGGTAAAGTTTTAGAAAAAGATTCAGGAAGAGGACGATGTATCCGGATAAAAACTGCACCAATCATAAAAGTTACAAAGCAAATGTATTGATTAAATATTTTCCTATTTGCTGTTTCGCTTTAATATTCATTTCCGGCTGCGGTAATGAGGCGTCGGAAAATTCATCATTCAGCAATCTGTTAGATACAACCTACAACGACCTTATTGGTCTGCCGGAAGATGTAATCGGGGATTCGAAGGATACATTTTTCGAAAGGGACAATCAGATACTGCTCGGCCTTGCGGGCGGAGCGAGCATTGCGATGCATCAGGATGCGGACGAGAACCTGGCAGGGTATTTCGAGAGACACGAGATTTTTCACAGTGCCGCCGACAGGGGCTTGAAGCTTTTCGGCGGGCCGGGAATACATTTCGCCGGTGCGAGCATTTGGTATATTCTGAGCGTCGATTCAGGCGACGATTTCAATCAGGACAGGGCGTGGACAATGATAAGAGCGCTGTCTTTAACCAGCCTGACAACAATGGGATTGAAAGCTATCAGAGATAACGAGACACCTGCAGGCAACCGTTGGGGCTGGCCGAGCGGGCACACGTCAAGCTCTTTTGCGGTCGCATCGGTGCTGGATGAGTTCTACGGACCTAAAGTTGGTATCCCCGCGTATGCAGCGGCGAGCCTTGTCGGCCTTCGGATGATGGACCAGAAAGACCACTGGGGCAGTGACGTCGTATTCGGGGCTACGTTGGGCTGGGTAGTCGGACATACGGTAGCAGGCAAACACAAACAGCTCGAGGTGGCGGGCTTTAAGGTTATGCCGTATTTAGTAAGCTCACGAGGAGCAATAACAGGTGTTACGTTGTTCAAACAATTCTAAGCGCCAGGTACGTAGGGCTTTTCAAACATATCTTCTTAATCCTCATAATTCTTTAATTTGAATAAAAAATCGGAACAAATAAAATAGATTGAAAATTTATCAGTTCGCGGTAAACTGTCCGATTGTATTAAAAAAATGTAATTTGCGGGATTCCAAAAATGGCAGAATTCAGGATAGAACCATCAGAGCGGATAAAACGTTTGCCACCTTATCTTTTCGGGCGGCTTAACGCCCTGAAGCTAGCCAAGCGCCAGCAGGGCGCCGACATTATAGATTTAGGTATGGGCAATCCGAGTGACCCGATACCGCAGATTGTGATAGACAAACTCTGTGAGGCTGCCCAGGACGCCCGCAACCATCGTTACAGCGCATCGAAAGGGATTAAGAACCTGCGGGCAGAGATGGCCAAAAAGTATGCGAGGCGCTGGGGTGTCCAGCTCGACCCTGAGACGGAGGTGCTGGCGTGTATCGGCTCGAAGGAAGGTTTCAGCCATATGTGCCTTGCGATGCTCGGGCCCGGCGATACGGTGGTCGTTCCGGACCCGGCTTTCCCGATACATAACTACTCAGTCGCCCTGGCAGGGGCGAACGTGATATCGGTGCCTCTGGGAAACGACCAGAAGTTTTTGGATAATGCGGCAAAGGTTATCGAGCATCTGTACCCGCGTCCCAAGATTTTGATTCTTAATTACCCGAATAATCCGACGGCGATGACGGTCGATGAAGGCTTTTTCGAGACGGTGGTCGATATGGCCAAGCGTCTTAAGATATCGGTGATACACGATTTTGCGTATGGTGAGAGCTGCTTCGAGGGCTATAAGGCTCCGAGCTTTCTTTCTGCGAAGGGAGCAAAAGACGTGGGCGTTGAATTTACGACAATGAGCAAGGCCTATAATATGGCAGGTTTCCGGATGGGCTTTGTTGCAGGCAATAAAGATATGATTGATTACCTTGCAACGATAAAAGGCTATTACGATTACGGGATATTCCAGGCGATTCAGATAGCAGGCATAATCGCTTTGAGAAGCTGCGATAACGATATAATTACTCAGAACAAAAGGTATCAATCGAGACGAGATGTTGTTTGTGAGGCTCTCGGCAGGCTCGGCTGGTCGGTAGAAAAGCCGCGAGCGTCGATGTTTGTCTGGGCAAAAGTGCCGAAAGAGCACTCCAAAGGCAAGGGCAGTATCGATTTTGCGATGGATTTGATGGAATACGCAGAGGTGGCGATGGCGCCGGGCAGGGCATTCGGCGAAAACGGGGAGGATTATATGCGTATAGCATTGGTAGAAAACGAGCAGCGGCTTCGTCAGGCGATTCGCAATATCAGCAGATATATACAGCAAAAGCCGATAAGAAAGGCTATGAAAAAAGGGTAACAAAAGGCATTTTTCGGCTTAAGGCCGGCGGAAGTATAAGCCGAATCAGAAACCATCCTCAGGATATTCCATCCGTGTAGCTAAAAATTTCATATCAAATAAAGCAGGGAACAATTTTTTTTAGTATTGATTTCCAATAAAGTCTTCAATTTCTTTTCACAAAGCCACATTTAGAACATACAAAGCAGGAAAGGGTAAATATACAGGAAAAATTTTTAAAAAAAGACTTGACTTGCGGACAATAATCTGGTTAAATACGCATACCAGTTTGGGGGTGATGAGAAAACTCAATAGCAGAAGTGGTTATTTTACTTGCTCCATTTGATTTTTTCTGTGCAGATTGATTTCGGGTGAGACTTTGCACAGATAAAGGCTATCTTTAGAGCTATGGAGTGGGGGTGAGGAATTTTGGCGAGAAGACTCAAACTTAATGATGCGCAAGGTGTGCGCGCTCTTGAGGACGCTATATGCGAATAGTCTTTAAGGAGGTAACTCCAAATTAAATATACGAAGATAAAGACAACAAAGGATTAACAGTTTCTTTCTTCTCCTTCTTCGCTGGGTTTGTGCTTTCTGCAGAAGGTGAAAACAGCAAACCCGGCGCGAAAACTGACACGGAAGAACCGTGATGAAAATAAATACGAGGAGATATAAAAAACTTGAGTAGGGGACAAATTCATAAGGATTAAAGGGTGATAATATGAAAAAAAGATATTTATGGTTACCTCTGGTGCTTTTTATGGCGTTTTCTGCACAGAGTGCAAATGCGGTGCTGATAGACTTCGAGGATGTTCCGCTGGGCTCGCATATGGTCGGTGAGGGCTTCCAGGCGGCAGGTGTGGATATAACAATCGAGGAAATGGTACCTCTATCATTTTCTCCTCTGACTATTCCTACCGGCTTTGCGGAGATTGTAAATCCCGGTATGGTTGGTCCCGGCGGAGGAAACGAGCTGCAAATCAGCAATGCATTAGCTAATTTTGTCCTGGATAATTGCTGTCCGTCTTGCGTCATTGCGTTATTTTTTGCGGAGTTCGGCGGCGTAGTCAATCTCGGTATCAACAACTCCATTCTGACAGCCAGCGACTTTATTGACCTGAGCGGGCAGACAATTAACGGAGCAGAGATAGCGGTATTACAGACACCGAATAACCAGGGCGCAATGATGGTTATCCACGGCGACATTGACACATTTCAGATCGGTGGTGAAGACCTTTACATCGACAGTATGGTTGTGTGTGAGGGTGTACCGGAACCATCAACAATTGCATTGCTTGTCCTGGGCGGTGTTAGTCTGCTGGCGAAAAGAAAAAAGAGCCGATAAGCAAACGCTGATAAAAATCGACGGCGAGGTGTGCGGAAGGATTCGTTTTGAATTAAATTCTGTTTGAATAACGGGATTTATTCAGGATAAAGAGGAATTATTCCCCCCTATGAGCGAAGCAGGAAAGCCGCAGAGAATATTTTCTGCGGCTTTTCGTATATGCAGGTTTAACACTTATCGAATCAGCTTCAGCGGCAAGGTAGTTATTCAACTTATTTCAATAGCGTTGCGGGGTCGAGATTTTTCGACTCTATATCCTTGAAATACTTGACGGTGCCGACCTTCAATTCGATAGTGGCTTCATCGTCACAGACAATAATCCCTTTCGGATGCATCTGCAGTGCGCTTACGGTACACATATGATTTACGCTGCCTTCGATAGCCTGCTGCAGCGCTCTTGCCTTTTTATGGCCATTGACGATAATCATAACCTCGCCTGCATCGAGGACGGTTTGCACGCCGACGGTTAAGGCGGTTTTCGGCACTTTGTTAATATCACCATCGAAGAACCTCGAATTTGCAACGATGGTGTCATAGGTTAAGGTTTTTATTCTTGTCTTTGATGACAGGGAAGAGCCGGGCTCGTTGAAAGCGATATGGCCGTCAGGGCCCACGCCGCCTATGAAAAGATGGACGCCGCCGACCTGTTTGATTTTTTCTTCATATCTTACACATTCAGCCTCAGGGTCGGGTGCGTTTCCATCAAGAATATTGACGTTTTCTTTTGTGATATCAATGTGGCTGAAAAAGTTATCCCGCATAAAAGAGTGATAGCTCTCGGGATGGTCTTCGGGCAGGTTCACATATTCATCCATATTAAAGGTAACGATATTTTTGAAAGAGATTTTACCAGCCTTGTGCAATTTGATAAGTTCCTGATACATACCAAGCGGGGAAGAGCCGGTCGGCAATCCCAGGACAAACGGTTTTGATTCGGTGGGTTTGAATGCCATCATTCTTTTGGCCACATAATTAGCGGCCCATTTTGAGACAAGCTCGTAGTTCGGTTCAATTATTACTCTCATAAAATTCTCCTGCAATTGTATTGTTAAAATTCGGTTGGCAGTAATTTTAAGTAATCATTGCTTTACCCGCATTTTTCAAGCCGGCTAATAAGCTCATCGCCGAGCTTTGTTTTGCTTTTTATATGCTGCTCGATTTCCTTGACAAAGCTGTTTTCTTCAAAGACTCCCCTGACGGCGGCGAAGTCGAGCTGTTTCGTCTGCTCGTCACCGTCAAGGCCGAAGCCGGTCTGTGCAGTGTCAGAGAATTCCTTTTTGGCATCGGCGTAAAGCTTATGGTCGAGTTTGATGACGGCGTCTTTCCATCTTTTTACCATTTCGATTATGTCGTCTGCAGTTATATTATCTATATTTTTACCGAGCTGCTGCTGCAGAACAGATGCAGCCCATGACCACTCATAAACAGGATATTGCTCATGCATAGAGCGGAAGGCATCGTTCAACTGTTCGAGGTTTGCGACAGCTCCGTTCTCAATATCATCGAGAAGTTTATCGACACATTGCTGCGGTGCAAAAAGGCCTGCCAAATCAATCCATTTACCGGTACCGATGTCAGTCTGGACCCTGAGCTCTTCTCGAAGCTGCTTCGCATCTTTGAAATTTTTCCCCTCGAGCCGTTTAATCAGACAGTTGCCAAGAAATTTGTTAATACCAATCTGGTAAAACTCGATGCCCCTGTCGAGAGAGATGTTTTTGATTTTAACGCTGTGGTAAGTAAAATAATCAGAAGTTGGGCCGGAAGTTACCTTTAGATTTTTGAGCAGACCCAGCCCGTTGAGCATTTTTTGGATTGTATACGGGCTAAGAAGCTTAAAGTTTATGTAGTCAAGCTTATCAGGGTCTTTTCTTTTATCACGTTTGGGCCACTTTCTGGCATCACGCACTGTTCCGACACTTCGCAGGTTGACACCGGGGACAAGAATACTTTCATCTTCGTGCTCGATAAGATAGGAGAAAGGCAGGTCGGCGGTATCGGAATTTCTGTAATGCCTTCCCATAACGACGGTGAAGGCCCCGATTTTCATCGGCCAGAGGATATAGGAATCGCTTGTGGTTTTAGAGCCCCTCTCGACAATACCCTGATGAACGGGCCCTAATTTGTACATATGATTACTCTGATTCGAGCCGCTTCCGGCGTTCAGGAATGAGAACAGGCCTGAAATCAAAAGTGTTGATTTGTGATGTGTCACGGTGTAAGGGCCGGCAAAGATGGCACAGGCTTCTCCGTGAAAGCCGGCACAATTTGCAAAGAAGACCGAGTTTTCCGCGGAATACTGTTTCGATAGGACTGTTCCCTGTCCCACGAAACATTCACAAATTATAGAACCGTCAGAGACCTTTGAGCCGCTGCAGCAGATAAAGTTTTCAGCAAAGACGCCTGGGCCGATATATACAGGGTCTTCGGGACTGCTGTTGATTGAACCATTTTCCAGCCTGGTTGCACCTTCAATGACCGCTGCCGGCCCGACCTTTACGTCTTTTATAATCCTGGAGTTGATGATTTTCGCATCCTTAGCAACAAGGCCGACCGAGGAAGTAACCGAGGCGGTATAGTCGGCAATCATCTTTTTGAGCTTTTCAATCACTTTCGGCCTGTGTCGGTAGAATGCTATTATATACGCGGTGTGTGCGGAGAGACGGTCGTAGATAAGCGCCTCTCTTCCCCCCGTCTCGTCAAGCAGCGAGACTTTCGTGCCGTTACCAAACGCACTTTCACCTTCCACAGCCAGCAGGTCAATATTCTCGATAAGGACATCATCTTCAATAATATAGTTTGCGATATAGTTTTTGACATGATTGATGTAAACATTATTGCCGATGCGGCAGTTATGGATGGCGGCGTTACTAATTCCTGCAGGTTTTTTAATACCGCCAAAGAAAGCGAACTGTTTATCGAAAGAGCCCAGTTGGACATTTCCTGAAAAGTGCGTTGTTTTTATCCGGGAGGGCTCGAAATCTTCTGCTACACTGACTTTAGACCAATCAGAGCAAGTGCATCCCTGGCTCGTGAGCTGGTCAATCTGCTCAGCAGATAAAGGGCGGAATTTTTCTGCCATATTCTATCTCCTTATATTCAGCCTTAACCATGCTTTAACAAAAGTGAGCTTTCTTTTCAGCATAACCTGTAACAAAGCAGTTAGCAAACAAGTTTCAATCCGGTAAATATACTAAATTGGGATGGTAATGCACAAGTGCCCAAATATGAATAGGAATTATCAGTATATCTAATGATGCGTATATGTAATACTAAAACATATGACAATCACAGGATAAATTGCATTGATTTAGAGTTTAGTGTTTATTTGACTCCTGCTTTTTAGGAACGCTTTTTCTACTAAAACTCCTTCCGGCAGGCTCAGGACTGTGACTTTTGTCAATAACTTTGCGGATATCATTTGCTTCCGCTTCAGTACTGAGCTGTTTCATAAAGAAATCAGCGGCTTTAAGGCGTTTTTCGGCGAGTTTTCTGACGGATTCGAAGTGAAAATCGTCTTTCAGGCGTGTCTTCCAGTATCCGTAATCAAGCTTGCTTTTCCAAGCTTTGAGTGTGTTATCAATTCCTTTTCCGGCAATGATGTGCATTCTGAATTCGTTAAAGATGCCAAATGCCCCCATCTCAACGAGATTTCGGGCATCGCAAAGAACCATTGCCTCAGGCACCTGAGTCGAATTGCTGCAACTTTCAGCGATGATTCGGTTAACTTTGTCAATTTTTTGTCTTCCAATAACGCCGGCGAGCCTTTCGGCAACCACCTCAGCGCACAAATCGAGCAGTTGGTCGGAATTAGCCGGCGAAATAAGCTGCATAAGCTGACCATTTTTGTTTTTCAGGTACTGCACCAGGCCGACATCGTGGAAGTAAGCAGCACTCAACAGGCAAAAAGAGTCCAGGTCAGCGGCTGAACCGGCTACTTCGGGCAAAGAGCAGATGCAGGAGGCATTAGCAGTCATTATTTTTGCCCGCTCCCAGAAAAAAAAATCCGGGTGCCCCTCGTGAGAACGGATGGTAAGTACCGCTGCGGCGATTTCTTTTACATCGTCAAGCCTGGACATAGCTTCACTCCTCTGAAAATCTAACAGAGAATTTGTAACATAAAAAGTTTGTCCGGTCAAAGTTTTTAAAGAGATTAAGGGACTTAAAGTCTTTAAGGTCAGCAACAAAGCGATAAAGGAAAAAATTTACGGAAAAAAATGAAGCGATTCGTTGGCAAGCGCCGATGTTTAACATATAGTTGAGTTTTCCTGAGAGTCACTGTCAAACTCCAGAAATTCTTCATGGATGAAAGAAATGTCGAACCAGCCTCGGGTAATAAAAGTATTATCGGCACTTGTTGTTTCAATGACGATAGGTGTCATCATATTAATGGCATTGGGTAACAACGCGCCCCTTGCGGGGCCATTTTCTCTTTCAGCCTACACGAGGCTCGATGCCATAGAGAAGGCGATAGATTCAATAGCTCCCCAATCGCCCGAGCGCTGGAACAATATTGAGATATATTACAGCGGCACGAAGGCCGGCAATATCGAGCAACTGGCTTCTTTGGAGGGCCTATCCAATCCCGAGGATATCAATTGCCACTTTTGCATTTATAACGGCCTTGGGGGCGAGAACGGCCGGATAGAGTCAACAGAGAAATGGCAAAGACAATGGTCGAGCACGCCGAGTGCGACCTGGTACGGAAGCGGACAGACAATTCGCATCTGCTTAATAGCAGACAGTAAAAGCGGCGGCCCAACCAATTATCAGCGGCGAAGACTAACGGCTCTGGTGGAAGCCCTGAGCCGCAGGTTCAAAATTAAGCTTGAATCGGTATATTATCCGGGCGGCTGGCAATAAAGCAACTTGCAGATAAATTCTGCAAAAACAACGGCTTACAAATATCCCTGACAGTTCTGTTACTGTGTAGATGTAAGTAAAAAAAAGCTGCGAACCTGAAAAGGAACGCAGCTTTTGTTATTTGTCCAGGCAATAAATATTACCAATCCCAATCAAAATCCAACTCTTCATCTTCCTGTACATTCTGCCTTGGCGGCTCCTGTTGCTGCCAGCCTCTTCGTTGACGAAGCCGTCTTTGTTGGAGGCCATCTTCTTCGTAAGGACCGAAACGGCCAGGTCCTCTGCCTTGAACTCCCTGGCGCCCGAGCTGCCGCTGCTGTCTGGCTCTTGCTTGTCGGCATTTCTCACAGTTGCAATTCTCACGGTATCCCTGTTCCGGCGGCGCAACCGGTCTTTGAAGCTGTCTGTCCGGCATATCCTGCATTCTCAAACGCCGGCGCTCCGCCTGAGGACGTTGTCCTCGAAACGCCTGTGCTTGCTCTACAGGTCCTCTGTCCCGGCGTTGACCTCTGAAATTGCGCATAGGCCCCCGCGGCTGATAGCCTTCATCCGACTGGCGATATCTCTGTTGCTGAAGCGGTCGTATCTGTTGCTGAAGCGGTCGTATCTGTTGCTGAAGCGGTCGTATCTGTTGCTGAAG
>CAYXGT010000009.1:39770-45465 GCA_964464635.1 uncultured Pirellulales bacterium
CGGTCGTATCTGTTGAGCAGATTCTATTCTGTTTGGCACTTGCTTTCTGAACTGCTCCATCCTTCTGATAAGCCGGCCGACCCTGTCCATATCACCTTCACGGTATGCTTCTTTGAGGGCGTTGAACCATCTGTTCTGCAACTGTGCAATCCTTCCAGGTCTCTGCGTCGCCTGCTGACGAACGGGCGGTTGCTGACGGTCTGCTCTGATGCGTTTTGTAACCACTTCAACTTCAACCTGATTATTCCTGAGTTCTCTAACCCGCCTTCGGGCGGCTGGTTGTCGGCCCGGTTCGGCTGGACGAGGAGCCTGCTGCAGGTCACCGGGCTGCCGGCTTTCAAACTCTTGCTGCAAAGCCGGTGTGTTTTCTTCATCGCCCTTTTCATCCGCGAAGAGATTTGCAGCTGCTATTAAAAAAAACCCCACGGCAATTATAACGGTAAATTTTCTTATCATTTTATGCTCCTTTCAAAAACAGATTAGCTTAAACTTGCCTAACCCCAAAACTTATTTGTGTTATCACGCACTTCTACAGTAACAGACGTTTACGGATGTTTGATTTATTGCAGGATTTATAAAAAAAGTTATTTTTGTTTATATTAAATTACCTGCTCTGGTGTTTAATAGATTGAAGAAAGGTCTTTCAAAGCAGGCAGGACAGATGACAGAAGATAAATTGCTTATATGGAAACTCAAAAGGGCCAATTCAGATGCCCTGCAGCAAATATACAAAAAGTATAAAAGCAGTTTGCTTAAGCTGGCAGTGGTTCTTTTGAATGACACAGCGGCGGCAGAAGATATCGTTCAGGATGTATTTTTGAATTTTGCCCGTCTGTCACCGGCGATAAAACATCTCGGGAACCTGAAAGGCTATCTGAGTGTTGCGGTTGTAAACCAGGTGCGCAACCACATCAGGGATTGTAAAAGAAAAAATACTACAACTCTCGATGATTCAAACGAAGTCGTATCGAAGCTGCAACGGCCTGAGCAGTGGGCGATTTTGAGTGAGCAATTAAAACTGTTAAGCAGAACAATGGCTCAATTGCCTTATGAACAGCGTGAAGTAATCAGTCTTTATATGCAGGGTGACATTACGTTCAGGGAAATCGCAAAACTGCAGCAAGTAAATATCAGCACTGTTCAGGGCCGTTACAGGTATGGAATTGAAAAACTGCGAAAGCTTCTAAACAGCGAGGTGAAAAAATGAAGAACGCAGATGATATTAAAAGAATATTTGACGAAGCTGCTGTTGAAACGAATCCATCGAAAGATGAAAAGATTCTCGAGAACATAACAGCAGCATACAAACAAATCAACAAGGCTCAGCCGGAAAAAGTTGAGCCGAATATATGGAGAACGATTATGAAAAGTCCAATTACAAAACTTTCCGCAGCGGCGGTAATAATAATAGCCGCTGTAATCGGCACGAGTTTCTTTCTAAGAACATCGGGTGGCCCTGCCTGGGCCGACGTGATAAAGCCTATCTTCGCCGCCAAAACTGCGAGATTCGATTTAGTAGTCGGATATGAAGAAGGCGATGCGATGGTAATAACCGATACGGTTAAAGGCTCGAAGATTAACCGGAAAGTACATGGAGTGGAACACTCAAAAATAATAATCGACCTCGAAACGTCACAGGTCATAAGTTTTGATGACACTAACAAAACTGTTATATATATTAACCTGGAAAATCTGCCTTCAATTCCGAACTACCTCGAGCATCTTCAGAATTTAATAACAAAACTGCAGAATTCTGAGGAGTTTGAAGTTCAGGAATTGGGCACAAAGGTTATTGACGGGAGGGAAGGGATTGGTTTTCTGGCAACGTACGGGGATATCGAGCTGACGATATGGGCCGACCCCGAAACGGCGATACCGTTCAGTATTGAGCAGGTCGAGCCCAACCTCAGGGTAGTATGCAGGAATTTTGAGTTCGATTTGGATCTGGATGACGAGTTGTTCAGCACCGATGTTCCCGAAGGTTATACGACGCAGCAGGGCCAGTTGAATTTAAAAGGCACTGAAGAAGATTTTATCGCCAGCCTGAAAATGCTTGCAGAAATTTCAGATGACAAAACATTCCCGCCGGATATTTCGATCGAGTACGTAACGAAAAATGCCGTTAGCATCGGTCAGCTTATCGATAAATTACCCGGTAGTGACGAGAAAAAGGTAGAGATGGGTATGAGCCTGGGCAGGATGATGATGTTTATAAGGTTCTTTAATGTGCACGGCGAGGGACAATGGTATTATGCCGGTGACGGCGTGAAACTTGGTGATGCATCGAAAGCGATTTTCTGGTATCAGCCGAAAGATTCACCAACCTGGCGGGTAATCTACGGCGATTTGAGTGTTAAGATTGTAAACGAAGAAGACCTGCCGAAATAAAAAAAGTAATTAACAGCTATTAAAAATGTTTGCGTTTTTTGAAAATTTCTTAAGTCTTTACTAATGAGGCACTTATAGAAAGGCAATTTTTGTAAGATTAGTAGATAATCGGTCATTCGGTTGTAGCAGGATCGTAGGTTCGGCAAGGTAGCTTGTATGGGTGGAGGATTAGAAAAGTTAACATTTGCATCAGTTGTCTGCCCGCGCGGGATTATCTGAATATTTCTCTTAACCAAATGTCTCAACCTATGCCAATTTAGCTGACGTCAGACGCAGCATAGGTAATCAATCCCGCATAGAGCGAGATTGACAGGTTCAGGGGATTGGCGCATAAGCTCCAATAAATAAAGTGTCCTTTTGGGACAGACCCAAAAGCGTACTGATTTCAGGAGGAAGGGGCGATGCCGAAGCGGATGCAGGAAATGCTTTTAACAATTGATAATTGCCTAATTCGGGACACTTGAATAAGAAACCATTATAATTGGAGAAATAGCGGCTGTTGGCGGAAAATTCCGGATGCACCTTATGCAAATCCTCTGGCGACTCAACCGCCGCCTGACATTTTTCGTTTTTGGCAGGACTCCAGAAAATCAAAGGAGCAGATGTATTTTCGCAGCGCCGCACATAGACGTTATAATCGAGTTTTTTAACCTGCGGTTTGTCGAGCTGTTCACACAGTAATGGCGTCTGCGAGAAAGCCAGAAGCGGCCTGCAGAAATTCTTGTCTCCCGTGAGCAGGTTATTGACAAAGACGTGCCCTTCCCGTTCATTCACATCCGAGCCGGTGCTGGAATGCCAACCGAAACGGTCGCCGGCCGCCGTTCTATCGTTGCGCCCAATGCACGCGGTGCTGTTGACAAATGTGTTTTGGTAAATCTGAACATTCGAACTGTTTAGTATGAAGATGCCATGGTCGCAATTGACAAATACGTTCCCGGCACAAATTGCTCCTTTTGAGATTTCAAAGAAGAATCCATTATCGCTTGGCCAGAACTGCTCGCTGGAAAATCGGTTGTTGATATTTCCCACGCCCTCGACTCTGTTGTTGATAAATAGTCCATCAACATTGCCTACGTCGTACCAAATACCGTTGGAGTTCGGCTGGTCGGTAACCAGGTTGTCCCGGCAGGTGACGCGGTAGCATTGATTGAAAATCTTGACGCCTGCGGGATAGTATCCTGTGATGTTCTCGATGTTGTTTCGTCTGAAGATGTTTTTCTCAAGCAAAACATCGGATGAGCTTAAAATATAAATCCCTTCCGTGCTGGTGTCGCTAACTAAGCAATTTCGTATTGTTAATTTATCACCTCTGAGGTAAGCCCCGACGCGCGAACAAAAAGAAATGGTGCAGCTTTCCAAAGTCGTCCCCACGATGTCTTTTCCGTGCTGGGACTCATCAGACAGGCCCTCCGGATCCTTTCCTTCAAATTCAATCGCTCGGTAGGCATACTGGGTAAATGTGATTCCACGAATCAGCGGTCCCTTACGATCCGAGGCCTTGCCGTGGCAGTTCCCTTTTATCCGCATAAGTGCGCTATCGAAAGCGGTGATTTCCACCAATCGGTTTGTCGGGTCGGCACCGATAAAAACTTCCCCTTTGTCGTAGTTGATGAAAAACGTATTCTCATTGACTTCCCGCTCTGTGCCCGCCGATTGTAAAAACCTTCCGTCAACGAATACCATATCATTGTTAAAACGGTGAAGGGGCGTTTTTTTGTTCCTGTCCCGCTGCCACCAGTCAGCGGGTTTGCCGGGAAATAACCATCGCCATGTTGTCTTCCATAATCCGTTTTCCTGTCGCTCCCACTTGTCAGCTATAAAAGTTCCCTTCAAAACCGGTTTTTCATCCGCGTATGGCTGTATCGTGATTCCCTGGTTCAATTTCAGTTGGCCTGTGCGATATGTGCCGCCTCGCATCACGATTGCGTCGCCGGTTACCACCCGCTCTATGGCTGCTGCAAGGTTTGTGGGCTTATCGAGAGTTCCCCCTAATTGCTCGGCGTCTCCATTGGGCGCAACATAGTAAATTTTACCCGCATCCTTTGGCAAATCGTAAGTTTGCTGAATCGGCCCATAAGGCCCGCCCGAGGGCTGGCCCATCACAGGCGATGAACAAAGCATTATGCACAGAAGTACACAGGTATAAACGGATCGTTCAGGACTGCCTGGCTTCATTTCATTTTCCTCGTAAGTAAGATTGTGTACTGTTCTCACGCATATAAACCAAATCAAATATCAGGTTTTTCATAAAAAATCAAGATAAAAATTTCCCAGCCAGGTTTGGAATTCAGCTAATCTGACACTTGCCATCGTCTGTGTTGGTGTGCATTGGGCCGGATTGACCTGAACATAATAGAACCAGATAAATACTTAAATATAGCTTCCATAAGTGTAATTCAAAAGTGTAGGCGTATTTCTTAAAAGCGTCCGAAAATTCATTTCCAGGCCAAAATACATAAGCGGATATATAATACTATTTCTGCCAATAATTTTTTTTGGATATGTGTTTTTCGGCCAAAACTTGATGTTTTGCGCATTCAAAATTGTTCAAATCTGTCATCGTTGGAGACATATTAGAGACACAATTCTGGCCTAAAAACATTATGCTTCAATCGCATATAGAAAATGATTTCCAGACATTTTTAGGCCACCTCCGATACAAGGTATTTGCCCAACTCATCAAATTGTTTGCTATTCTTATGGTAAAAAGGAAGCAACTTTTGGTATTTCTTGACCTTGTCGGCATCTTTTATTTCTTTAATCAGGATGTCTTTAGGAAGTCTCTTTTTTATGTTATGAAAAGCTCCAACAAATAGAATTGCCTTCTCGCCGTTTTTCAGAGTTTGGTCTATTCTTTTGGCAATGAAAGTATCTCTTCTGTTCAGCAATACAGTTTTGACCAGCTTATATTTTATAAATGCTATTATTTTCTGCGTGATTGATTTTGCCTGTGTTATGGAGAGTAACCTATCGTATTCTTTTTTCACCAGCTTAAAATCCTCAGTTTTTACCAGAACAGCACCTCTGTCAAGAAGTTCCAAGATTAGCTGGTAATTTTTGCTGCCCGCTTTGGCTGTGTCCTCAGCTATCTTTTTCCCTACTTCATCTTCAGCCACCATCCCATCCTGGTATATTTTCGTTCCCTTAACATCTATAGAATCGAAGTAATTTGATACAACATTCCAAAAACCTTCAACCGTTCTTCTATGCTTTTCCCAAAGCTCTTGTCCCAAATCCGTAATACCCCTTTTTGCCACCTCTTTCGCTATAGAGCCAAGATCGGCACTGGTATGTATAACAGGAACAT
>CAYXGT010000010.1:0-45292 GCA_964464635.1 uncultured Pirellulales bacterium
CTCCAAGAAAAATTCTAAAAAATACTTGAAATCTAACACAGCCGCTCTGTGCCCTCCGTGGTGAAATAATCAGTGAAAATCCGTGTCAATCCGCGGTTAAAAATAAACAAAAAACCTACCGTAAAACGGCAGGCTAAATATTGTTGAATTTCTCTGGGTTCTCTGTCCGCCTCGGCTCGACGCCTGCGGCGAGACGGGCGCAATCAGCGATTAAATAATAAGTGTTTTTTCGTGGTTAAATTTTCTCTGCGCCGGCCAGGTCGTACGTTATGCTGTAAACCTCGCCGTCGAACTCGGTATTCACCTTGAAACCAGAGTTATAAAAGACCGTAAGCATCGCTTTGTTCGTCGGCAGGACCTTGGCATAAAAGCTCCTCACGCCCCGCTGCCTTGCAATCTTCGTAAGATACGCCAAAAGCAGTGTCCCCATCCCCTTCTTCTGCCATTCATCATGCACAATGAAAGCCACCTCGGCAGCCTGCGTCTTCGGGTCGAGAAAATACTGGGCAATCGCAACGATCTCCTCATCAGTAACGCCCGGCACCGTTCCCACAACCGCAAGATTCTGGGTATAATCAATATTAGTAAGCTGCTGAACGTCCTTATGAGGAAACGTCATCGTATGCGTCATATATCTTGTCCTTATCGAGGACGGGCTCAGCGAATACAGCATTTCCGACAGCGCCTTCTCGTCTATCGGTTTTACAGGCCGGAAGAAAATCTCCGTCCCGTCGATAAGCGTCTCGTAGCACTCCAGCTCATCCGGGTATCTGACCTGCTCGGCATCGAGCTCTATCTGGTCGGCGTAAATATACTTCTGCGCCTTTGCCGCCTGTATTAGTTTTTGCCGAAACTTCGGATGAGCGATATCAATCAGCGACAATACTCTCTGCCTTATACTCTTGCCGTGCAGATACGCAGTCCCATATTCCGTAACGACGTAGTGAACGTCACCTCGCGTAGTCACTACCCCCGCCCCCTCGGTCAGATGCGGCACGATTCTGCTGACCTCGCCGTTTCTCGCCGTCGAAGGCATTGCAATAATCGCCTTGCCTCCCCTGCTCTTTGCCGAGCCGCGGATAAAGTCAACCTGCCCGCCGATACCGCTGTAAAACTGATACCCTAAGGAATCCGAGCAGACCTGCCCGGTCAAATCAATCTCCAGGCCGACGTTAATGCCCACCATTTTTTCGTGATGGCTTATGATATACGGGTCGTTTACGTACTCGGTCGGGTAGAACTCGAAAAACGGGTTGTTGTCTATATAATCGTACAGCCTTCGCGTCCCCATACAGAAGCTCGCCACCACCTTGCCGCGGTTTAATGTTTTTTTCGCGCACGTTATCGCGCCGCACTCAATCAAATCGATAATCCAGTCGCCGAACATCTCCGTATGGATACCGAGGTCTTTTTTATTCTTCAAAAATTCCGCCAGTGCCTGCGGTATCCTTCCTATCCCGCACTCAATCGTGCTGCCGTCCTCGACAAGCCGGGCGATATTCTGCCCGATTCGCCGAAGCACCTCATCCGATTCAGCTATTGATGTTTCAATAATCTCCTCATCGAAAGCTACCAGGGCATCGATATCATTGATATTAATAAAACTGTCGCCGAACGTCCGCGGCATCCTGCTGTTCACCTGCGCTATTATATATTTCGAATTGGCAGCAGCCGATTTGACTATATCGACCGAAACTCCGAGGCTGCACAAACCGTTCGCATCGGGCGCCGTAACACTTATTAAAGCCACATCGACCGGAATGCGTCCCGTCTCGAACTGGTAAGGTATATCGGACAAAAATATCGGCGTGTAGTCACCGATACCCCTGCTCAGAACGTCGCGAATGTTCTCAGCTATGAAAAATGTATTCATCTTGAACTTTTCACGGAACTTCTCATCCGCATAGGGAGCCGTCCCCATCGTCAGCAGATGAATTATATGGGCGTCGGTAATGCCCGCTGAATACTCCACCAGCGCATTAACCAGGTGCTGCGGCTGAGCACAGCCGGTCCCTATGAAAATATTATAGCCCGATTTGACAAGCTTCATCGCCGCCGCCGCCGTCGTTATCTTGTCCGAAAACCTTTCCTTCCAGTCAAAATCCTGCATCCTGTTTTCACCTCGTCTTAAACCTTTTCCACACTCATTCTCGCATCGACCGCTATCGGCACCGTCCCTTCAGGCCCGACCATATACGGATTTATATCAAGCTCCTGTATCTGCGGAAACTCCGTGACGAGCTGGCTGAGCCGCTGCAAACCTTCGGCTATAGCACCAATATCAACTCCCTCCTCGCCGCGAACGCCCTTCAGTATCTTATACGTGCGCGTATTCACCAGCATCTGCTTTGCCTCGTCAGCCGTAAGCGGTGCAAGATAAAAAGAGACATCCTGCAGAACCTCAACCATCGTCCCGCCCATTCCGAACATCATCAGAGGCCCGAAACGCTCATCGCGGTTCACACCAAGAATCACCTCTTTGCCTCCGGTACACATCTGCTGAACAAGAACACCCAGAATTTTCGCATCACGAATTTTCTTTGGGATTCGGTACATCATCAAATCGAATGCATCACGAACCTGCCCGGCATCCTCAAGTCCTATTTTAACCCCGCCGACATCCGATTTATGCAAAATATCAGGCGACCATATCTTCAGAACAACCGGATACCCGAGCTGCCCGGCAATATTCACCGCCTGCTCAGGCGCCGTCGCAACAGCGCCTTTCGGCGTAGCAAATCCATAAGCTTCCAGAATCTCCTTAGCATCCGCCTCGCCAATCTCGCGTTTATTTTGCCTCAGGCTTTTGTCGATGATGTTTTCGACCTTTCGCCGGTTAACAGCAAACAGTTTTACCACCCGTTTGGGCCGGGCTTGCCAGCGAACATGGTCAGCCATAACCTTCGCCGTCGCCACCGCGTGCTCAGGCGAGATATATTGGGGGATACCGCCCTCCCGCAATATCCTCACGCCCTCTTCCACTTTCTTTGAGCCGATAAAGCAGGTGAGCACCGGTTTTTGCTTTTTTCTCTTCGCCGCCCGCACCACCGCCTCTGCCGTCGCCGTCGCCTGCGTCATTGCCTGCGGCGTCAAAAGCACCAGAAGCATATCGACATTCGCATCATCGAGCACAACATCCATTGCATATTCATAACGGTCGGCCAGAGCGTCACCCAGAACATCGACGGGATTATAAAAATTCGCCGCCGCCGGAAGCTTCGATCGCAATTTCTCTACCGTCTCATCCGCCAGCTCGGCAAATCCTAATCCCTGTCTTTCTATCGCGTCAGCCGCGATAATTCCCGGCCCGCCCGCATTCGTTATCACCGCGATATTCGAGCCCTTCGGCAGCGGCTGATTCGCAAACGCAAGCGCATAATCGAACTGCTGCTTTATCGAGTTGCACCGAATCACGCCCGCACGCTCGAACACACACTCATAAGCCCTCTCCCCTCCCGCCATACTTCCCGTATGAGATGAAGCTGCTCTGGCCCCCGCCTCTGTGCCTCCTGCCTTGATTAAGAGTATCGGCTTGTCAGCCGAAATCCGCTCCGCATGCCGGATAAAATTAGGCCCGTCAGTTATACTCTCCAGATAACCCGTAATAACCTTCGTTTCAGGGTCCTCTGCCATAGCCAGTATTATCTCCAGCTCGTCGATGTCAGCCTTATTGCCGAAGCTTACAAGCTTGCTGAAACCGATACCGCTCGCATTCGCTATATCCAGGATTGCCGCCAGTATCGCCCCCGACTGTGACAGGTAGCCAATCGAGCCCGCCGCCGGCAGGTCACCGCCGAAGCTCGCATTAAACTTATTCGCCGGCGCTATCACGCCCAAGCAGTTTGGCCCGATTACCCTTATCCCCGCCCGCTTTGCTGTCTGGATTATCTCTTCTTCGAGCCTTCTGCCCTCCTCGCCGACCTCCTTAAAGCCGGCCGTTATGATTACTACCGCTTTTACCCCCGCTTTTGCGCACTGCTTCATTATATCCGGCACGGCCTTCGCCGGCACCACGATAACGACAAGCTCCGGCACACTGCCGATAGACGCAATATCAGGATAGCACTTTAATCCCTCGATACTGTCAGCCTTGTTATTGACCGGGAATATATCGCCCTCGTAGCCGGCCGATATCACATTAGTCAGAATCTCATAGCCGACCTTGCCCTTTTTCGCAGATGCCCCCACAATAGCCACAGAGTGAGGATTGAAAAAACTCTCAAGACTCATATACGCCCTTTCCGAACCAAATTCAGCTCTCAAAGGCGTTATATTTTATTACTTTCCCGCAATAATTCAAAGCCTTTTACAATTATTCTTTTATGTTCTTTTTACCCGTGCCGGTCCAATACACAAAAAAATTCATTTCAGAAAGGAATAAAAACAGAAAAAGCGGTCAGGTGCAGCGATTTGTTATGCCGCTTCTAAAAACAGATGTATATTGAATAGCGTCAAACGGGCAAACATTCAAGCAACGCGCACAGCTGAAACAATCTGCCGGTAATATTTTTCTGTCAACACGACCTTCTGCAGCTTCCAAAGGGCATGCCTTTATACAGGCACCGCATTGGGTACACTTGTCTTTGTCAATTCGAACACGAAAAATGCTGAATCGTTCAGCTATCCATGAAACAAAACCAAAAGGACAAATGAGCTGACAGAAAGGACGGTAGATGATGAATGACCCGAATAAAGCAATGACAACCGTCAACAAAATGCTAAGGCTTTCAAAATCCAGATTGAACAGGTTAAAGGGGTTAAAATAGTGGTAAATTACAAATCCTTTACGTCCTCCAATGATTCCAAAGAGGAAAAGTAGCATGGTAAGAAAAAAACCTCCTCGGATTGTGTTTGTCAAAATAAATGGGAGCTTTTTCTGCTTTATCCTTCGCAGAATGGGCAGGCTATATATCAACTCCTGCAAAGCGCCAAAAGGGCACGCCCAGCCACAAATCATTTTATTTCCGACAACGGCGAGTATAACGAAAAAAACAAAGGCAATTACTTTAGCTATTGGGTCGGGATAAAGCCCCACCATGGATTTGAAAACCTTAACGGCACCCTCCATGGGATTAGGTGACTTACCCAAATAAAATCCGGCTATGATTACCGAAAGCAGGAGAAAAAGAACGTATGGAGTTCGTGGATACCAATCGCGCCTGTTTTTGACATCGGACCCGTCCGGACGTCCGAGCTTAACCAAAAAAATAAGCCCCCCAAGCACTAATGCCGAATAAACATAATACTTGAGCACGGCATCACTGTGAGAAAGAAGGTGCTGAACGGAATGTTGAAGTTCCTCATCTGTCACACCTAATGCTCTAAGAGGTTCTCCCTTGGAAACATCGAGCGGCAGGTTTAATTCTCGCGCAAGACCTTTGCCGGTAACGTCCAGTTGGGGAGCAATATCACGGATAGACATTTTAATATCGACATTAATTGATTCCTTTGACTTACTCGGCGAGTCCAGAAAAATTCCAAGAACTATAATCGCAATAATGACAGCTACAGTCGCAAACAACCATATTCGTTGCCTGAAAGAAATTTGTGAGAACCAGGAATAATCATTCATATCTTATCTTCTCCATATAAGGTTGTCCCCATAGTTTGGACAGTATCACTTTCCAGTTAAACCCGCTGCCCCTGTAAGAACTGATTCTTTCGACTAATTTAACAAATAGCCCGCTGAGAATCTCATAGCCGACCTTGCCTTTTTTCACAGATGCTCCCACAATAGCCACAGAGTGAGGATTGAAAAAACTCTCAAGACTCATATACGCCCTTTCTGAACTATAGAAAGCTCTCAAAGGCGTTATATTTTAATATCTCCCCCCAATAATTGAAAGCCTTTTCTAATTATTCTTTTGCCACTTTTGTTGCAGATTTCTTTTGGTATTTCTCGTTTAGCAGTCGCCGGAATTTATCTCGGCGTAGCGCAGCAAAGACGGACGGCGACTTTATACTGTGTATGTCGGCGACTGCTAAAGATTTAATTGTGTAACGAAATCCCAGGATTGAGGCGAAAGGCCGGAATTTTCGGGATTAGCACAAATATATTTGGCAGCAGCACCTAATGTATCGACATCATCGATAAAAATCTTCCAGAAGCTACGAGTCCAGGGGCTTTGCTTTAGTTTCATTTCCTTTGTTGCACCACCTTTTAGTTGGTTTACTAAATATTCGATTCTATATTTTGAACGAAGGACAATTATATGTACATGGTCATTCATTATGGCACAGGCCGGCATCGTGATAGGCAGCCTGTCAACAACTTTTCGAAAGCCTGATGCAACGAGCATACGAGTTTTGTTATTAATGAAAAACGGCGGCCGAGTCGTATTTTGCTTTGCAGCGGTCCAAAATTTTTGAAGTACCTTTTTTGAAGGTTGCGGTTTCTGACGTCCATATCTTACAGTCCCCAAAGATTATAATTGTGCGATGTAAACATCTTTTGAATATGAACCCCGCGGGTCATTCGGTAGCCAGGTACCATATGTAGTAAATATAGTATGATAAGCAATAACCATTAACAATCCGATTTTAGTTTAGCAGTAGTCGGAACGACTACTATTTAACGCCACAGGAAGTCGCCGTGCCGGCGACTGTTAAACAATTATAATAACACCTACGTAATAATCCAAAGGATAAAAAAATTTCGGTATTACTTATAATTAACTTAATGGCCTTATTTTCTTTTGACTTGTGCTCTTATTCCCCCGACATACCCGCAACTATTTATTTTTTTAAATCAGTGTAAATCGGTGAAATTTATGCCTTAGGTATCAGCGATAAAAGATTTGCTTTTAAGTTTACTTTCGCTGGTCTGGGATGTCGGGCTCGATGTGGACGGTAATATTTACCGGCTGGACGATTTGCTCGTGCAAAGCATTTTCGAGATTTTCGGAGATTTTGTGGGCCTGCAAAATGTTCAATTCCGGCGCTACCAGGATATGCAAATCGAGAAAAATCTCCCGGCCGACAGTCCTCGTCCGCAGGTTGTGGTACTGGCGGATTTGCTGCTCAGCGTCGATGATGCGCTTGATTTGCTCCATCGTCTCGGAATCGACTGCCTTTTCGGTAAATTCCGACAGGCAGCCGCCGATGATTTTCACGCTGACCATAACAATCATAAGCCCGACAGCAATGGCGGCGACCTGGTCGCCGTGGACATAGCCGAACCTCATCGATACGAAGCCGACAATCACGGCAATCGAGCTGAGTGCATCGCTGCGGTGGTGCCAGGCATTGGCATACAAAGCGGAGCTGTGGGTTTTGACGGCAACTTTCTGCGTTATCCGGTACAGCAGCTCTTTGGAGAAGACCGAAAGCACCGCAACAGCCAGCACCGAGTTACTAATATCCACGGCAGCGTTATGAGTAGAAGATTGTCCGATTTTCATACCGGCTGTGTAAATCATAAGGCCGCCGACAATACCGAGAACGGCTGCGACGAACAATGCGGAAAAGGTTTCTATCCGGCCGTGACCGTAGGGATGCTCGGCGTCAGGCTTTTTGGCGCCGAAGTAAGAGCCCAAAAGAACCGCAAAATCGGTAACCATATCCGAAAGCGAATGCACGCCGTCAGCAACGAGGGCAATCGAGCCGGCGAGCATTCCGATTACAAACTTGGCTATGCAAAGCAGGCTGTTAACAGCAATCGAAAGGTTTGTAACAGACTTTATCTTTGTGCGCGAATTTTGAAGTTTTTCTCTTGTCATCGGCTAAGCTATTCTTTCATACCCTTACGTATATCAGCAATCGCATCGATATACTTTTCGGCTGTTCTTTTGTCTTTGCCTTCTGCGATAATCCTAACAACGGGCTCTGTATTACTCGGCCGCAAATGCAGCCAGCCGTCTTCGAAGTCAAAACGGCAGCCATCTGTCGTATCTATCTTTGCAGTCGCAAAAAGGTCTTTGGTATTTCCTGAAATCTTCTCAAATTCACCCTTCGAAGCGGAGAATTTATCTTTAATCATATAATAAGGAGTAATTTCATCAGTGAGCTCGCCTATCTTTTTACCGGTTTCGGCGAGCATTTCAAGGACAATTGCGATTGCGACAAGGCTGTCGCGTATCGGGCCGACGCGCAAATCGATAACTCCGCCGTTGCCTTCGCCGCCGATGATGCAGTTGTTTTTCAGCATCGCCGCGGCGACGTTAGCCTCGCCGACGGGTGTGCGAAAGACCTGCACGCTCGATTTTTCTGCGATGTCGTCTATCATCCTCGAAGTCGAGAGATTGGTTGCGACATTGCCCTTGCGCTTGGTCAATATATGTTTAACAGCCAATGCAAGGGTGTATTCCTCGCCTATATACCTTGCGTTCTCATCAACGATAGCCAGTCTGTCGGCATCGGGGTCCTGGGCAAAGCCGATGTCCGCCTTTTGCTTTTTTACTATTTCACAAAGGCCGGTCAGGTTCTTAGCGAGCGGTTCCGGCGGATGTGCAAAGACACCGGTCGGCTCATCGTTGATGGCTTCGATGTCACAGCCCAATTTAGAAAGCAGCAATTTGCCCTCGGCGCCGCCCGCGCCGTTTACGCTATCGAGAACGACCTTGTATTTTTTAGCGGCTATTTTTTCGGTATCAATAATCGAGGAAACTTTTTCTACATGTATTTTATTTGCCCTGTCATCGGTGCAGAGCTTGCCGCAATCGGCGGAGCCGACGAAATCGAAAGTCTTTGCGAAATAATATTGTTTGATTTTTTCGGCAGATTGAACGGGAGGCGCGATACCGTTATCGAGCAGCAGTTTTATGCCGTTATACTCGATTGGATTGTGCGATGCGGTGATTACAATTCCGCCTGCACAATTCAGCTCTCGCAGCATAATGCCGACAGCCGGCGTTGAAACGATGCCGATATCAATTACATCGATACCGACCGAGGACAAGCCGCCGGCAACAGCGGAGCAAAGCATCCGGCCGCTAGGCCTGGAATCGCGGCCAATGCAAACGGTGAGCTTCTGGTTTTTGCGCGCTGCACTTCTTTTCAGGAAGGTTCCGAAAGCACTGCCGTACTCAGCAGCGATGGCTGCAGTGAAGTTCTCGCCTACGATGCCCCGCAGGCCGCTTACACTTATTATCAACTGCTCAGCCATAAGGACTCCATAAAATCAAGGGCAGCCGTTACGACTGCCCCTGGCATCGTTCTTTTATTTAGGTTTGACGACATTTTTAGGGGGTTTGCCCTGCAGGTAATCGACGACCAGTTGTGCCGCTTCGATTCCGACCTCAATCTGGGCCTCGACGGTGCTTGCGCCAAGGTGAGGCACGGCGAGGCAGTTATCAAATTCCGTGAAGCGGGTATTTTCGGGCGGCTCGGTCGGGTAAACGTCCAGAGCGGCACCGGCTATTTTGTTTTCGGCAAGCGCGTCATAAAGTGCATCCTCATTAATGATGCCGCCGCGAGCAGTATTAATAAGACGAACCGTCGGCTTCATCATTTTGAATTGGTCAGCGCCAATCATATTGAGTGTCTTTTCATTTTTCGGGACGTGGATAGTGATATAATCGGCCTGTTTGTAAATCTTCTCTGCGGAATCTACAACCTCGATACCCAACTTGCCGGCGTCCGGCGGCGTGATATAAGGGTCAAAGCCGAGCAGCTTCATATTGAAAGCTGCTGCTATTCGTGCTACGGCCAAACCAATCTTACCCAGGCCGATGATGCCGAGCGTCTTTTTATTGAGCTGATAGCCCATAAACTTTTTTCTGTCCCAGGCGCCGCTTTTCAGGCTGTTAGATGCAGGGACGATATTGCGGCTGAGAGCAAGCGCCAAAGCAAAGACGTGCTCTGCGACGCTGATGGTATTTCCGCCGGGCGTATTCATAACGACAATACCTTTCTTGTCGGCTGCTGCGACATCGATATTATCGACGCCGACACCCGCCCTGCCGATAGCTCTTAGCTTGCCGGGATTAGCAAGGACTTTTGCGGTAACTTTCGTTCCGCTTCTAACCAATAGGCCGTCATAGTCGGCGATGATTTTCGCGAGCTCGTCCTCAGGCTGGCCGATATTAACTCCGGCCTGGGCCCCGTCTGCTGAGTTAATCAAATCAATTGCTTCCTGCGCCAGTTTGTCCGTGATAAGAACCTTAATCATAATACCTCCATAAAAATTTTTCTAATTCCACTGATTCCAGCCGGCGCCGCCCTTGTCGTCGGCAATCTTAAACCTATCCATTCGACAATCATAAAGATACCTTGTTATACAATAAGCGGCTGCAGTTGTGAGTCTTTTGACAGCCATCTCCTGGCCCCGCACATCAAATTCGAAGCCGACCCTGACTACTTTCGCGGTCTCCTCCGGCCATAATTTTTTAGCACTTTCGACATCAATTATAATCACCTGGCAGCCGAGTGCGCCATTGTAGTAATCCACATCGGGCAGTTTTTTCATACCAAAGGCGTCAAGAACAACAAGCAGAACCAAATCCGCGCCCAAAGCCCCGCCAATCTGCGCCTCGGTCATCATATTATAGTCAACTCTTTCGGCGCGAAAATCGCTCAACTGCTCGTAGTCTATAATATCATCTGGGCTGAGTTCGACCATTTCAATAAGGTAGCCGTTTATCCGCTCAGTAAGTTCCTGCCGCAAGGCTACCGGTGCACCGAGCCAGGCCGGCTGATTAACCAATACAAGAGTCTTTTTGCCTTTGTAATCCGCCAATTGGAACTCCGCAGGGACTTTCTTTTCGTGCGATGTGGGTACCAGAATTCCGCAGCCGATACAAAAAATAAGGACAAGAGAAACCGGCACCGCGACTGTGAACGAATTTAAACTATGTTTTTGCGTTTTTTTCATTTTTCTTCCTATCCACCCCTGTTTTCAACGATAGCCCTTGCAAGTGTAACAGCCCAGCCTGCAGCTATTATTATCAACAATACCAGAATTATATATCTTACCTTAATCTCTTTAAGATGATCAAGAAAATGAAAATATATACCAAAAACGGCTGTAAGGAAAGCTAAAACTGCAGAAATCACAAATACGGTGCAGAACAGGCCAGCTGCGGGCTGAATATAAAAGGATTTGAAAATTTGTCCCTTTGCAAAGCAAATCGCCGAGGTCGTCATCCTGCAGCTCGGGCACGGCAAATGGTATCTCTGCTCGAAACCGCAGGGGCCAAGCCAGTAACCGAGGTCGATTTTGCCCCATCCTGCGAGAGCAAGAATAGTAAAAAAGGCTGCGACAGGAATAAAAATGCCGAGGGCAATAAGGCGTTGCTGTCGCGTGGCTTTTGAATATAATTTGCACTTATTGTGTTGGCCTGAATGCATAATTACGTTACAATAGAAAAAGTAAGCAATTGTGTCAAGCTGATAAAAGAAAGGTTGGCTATGTGTCTGGATAAAGGAACATTAAGCAGGATACTCGAAACAGGCGTTGTGGCAGCCCGGCTGGCAGGCCAGAGAGCGATGGAAGAGCTAAACTTTCTGAAGGTGTCGATAAAAAATGACCAGGAGCTGGTAACGCAGGCTGACACGCACTGTCAGAAAATCATTATCGACAGAATCAAGGAGACTTACCCCGACCACGGCTTTATCGCCGAAGAGGGAAGCGGTGGCAAACTGTTCAAACAGCCGCCGAGGGGCGAGCTGCCGATATGGTGGGTAATCGACCCGATTGACGGGACGAATAATTTTGCGCATAAGATGCTTTTCTTTACGGTGAGCGTTGCGGCTATGTACGAGGGCAGAGTTATCGCAGGGGTGATATTCGAGCCGGCAACAGAATCGATGTTCACAGCCGTCAAAGAAGGCGAGGCACAGCTAAACGGGCGAAGAATTCAGGTGAGCGAAGATACGATAAACAGTTACACAAGCGTCGGGTTGGACAGCCATTTCGATGAGGGCGTTCCGAATTGGGCGTGCGAGCTTATGCAAAAGACAAGGTTTCGCAATCTCGGCACAACGGCGCTGCAGCTCGCATACGTAGCAAAGGGCAGCCTCGTCGCGACCATAATAACGTGCCCGAAGCTGTGGGATATAGCAGCGGGCGCTTTTATTGTCGAGGAGGCAGGCGGTATTGTAACGGACTGGAAAGGTGATAAAATTTTCCCCGTAGATTTGGATAAATACGACGGAGAGAAATACCAGACACTGGCAACGAATAAAAAAACACATGCAGAGCTGGTGAAGCTTATAAAATCTTAACCACCAAGTCTCAAAGACACTAATAAAAAAGTCACAAGGAAAAATTAACCACGGATTTCACGGATTACTCGGATTGTTAAAAACATGAAAAGACACGAACTGTTTAATCGCTGATTTCGCTGATTTCACGGATTCTTTTTAGCCACAGATTTCGCAGATTGACACAGATTTTAATAAACCAAGAAGACGCAAAGACACAAAGAAAATTAGCCACAGATTTCACAGATATCACAGAGAAACGAATATCGAATAACGAACAAGAAACAAGGAATTATGAAGTGGATACGGATGACGAGAGGTGAACGTTCAACATCGAACTATGAACGCTGAACCTTCAATAAAAAACAAAGAAAGTAGGACGGAGGACAAAATTCAAACGTCCAACAAAGAACATTTAACATCCAACATTCAAAAAAACAGGTGACGGAGAAATCACGGCACAGGAACGGCGGATAAAATGAGCAGCCCAAGAGGTGGAAGAAGCGCCTTTTTGGAAACGAACTTCAAAGCACTTTTTAGACTCCAGAATGTGTTCGGTACTTCCGGATTTACAAGCAAAATTTTTAATTTTTTATTCATGTTCATACTCAATAAAAATAAAGAAGTTACTTTTGCCGCATCTTATTTTTGTATATGATCTGTTTCTACTATCTTGGTTTCCTTAATATTTTTTGCCTTCGGAAAAGTGAACGTGGTATTTTTTTGAAGTAATGCATACCCAAAGTTGAGCATTGTATCATTGCCGAGCTTATCCACATCCAGCGGCTTTATAAAGAAATTGGCAATTAATCCCTTGATTCTTGCGAAGAAACCGGCAGACTCACTTTTTTTAGCAATAGATTCTACTTTTATTTCCATCATCGGTGTCTCTTCAGTTTTCTTAAAAGCAAGCGTGTTGACCCGGGCAACTACCTCATTGGATCTGTTTTCGTATTTATATTCTCCATCTTTCGGTTTAATATCATAAAGACCAATGGTTACAGGACTTTGTTGACCCTTGGCGTTAAAACATATATCCACCTTGGTAACGGTCTGTGTAGAACCGGTAATCGTTCCTTTAACCTCAATAAGACCAATCCCTTCTCCTTCAAACTTAATATAATCGAGCATATTTGTCAGCGGCTTTCCTTTTTTCAAATCACCGATATTTTTCGCTATCATCCCTGCAGAGTCAAAGGTGTTTTTGTGAAAGCCCTTTCCCATCATTTTAAATTCACAGGCCGCATAAAAGGATTTTGAAGTGACCTTTCTCTTATATGAGATAATACCTACCTGCTGCTCATTATTGACGCTGATTTCCCTGTCAACAAGTGTCGGAGATATCAGCGGGATAAAATACGCAAAATAGAAAATAGGATTTTTCTCGAATGCCTCTTTACTATAACTCAACACAATAGTAGGACCGTTAGAATCTACGACTGCATCATTCCCATCCGCCAATGACTCACTGCTACATGTTTGACTGTTCGGGTTGGAGCTACAGTTCATTAAAAGCAAAACACTGACAACAGTAATTCCAAATAGAATCAACAGACGCCGATGGGTTAAATGTACACCTGCATTTATCATACACAACTCCAAAGATTACTTCATAGCGCCCAAGATATAAAGGTAATGAGATTGTCAGATTAAATAACGGCTATTACAGCTAAAGTAAACTTGACAACTTATTCTAAAAGTACCATTCTTTGTATCTGGTCTTTGCGAATTTCGTATTCTCTCTGGTCAATCTTGCCGTCCTTGAGGTCTTGTTCTATCTTCTTCATTTCCCGGTTGGCAACATATTCATAACCGCCGCCGGCAGCAACCGCTCCGCCGGCCGCACCAAGAACAGCCGTTCCCGTTTTGCTCTCACATCCGCCTGCAAACAGCAGAGAGAGCACAAATATCGTAACGATTAAAATCTTTAACCTTGCCATACTTTTCTCCTTATCTATAAAAAACCATATTTTACTCTGTCACACATTAAGTATCCGATGCAGACAGACAGGCCGCCTGACGTCCGTCGCGCCGACTTGTCGAGGCTTGTCCTTCGCCGGATTCCTCGCCGGCGCGGCGAACCCGCCGCAAACGAGCAAAGTAATCGAAATCACCAGCAGCGAGGCGAATTGGTATGTCCGCAAATACAATCGCACTGCTTGCGTCATCTCGATCGTAAATGCAGTTTTCATCTTTTTCCACTTTCCTAAAGACAGCCCTCGTTAACAAAACCCCGGGGCTAGTCCTCGTCGCTGCCCTGCATTGCCTCGCCCGTCCTTTCAATGTCCTTGCCGGCGCCCTCCCAGGTGTTGCAGCCGGTCAGAAAAAACGCGGACGTTAGCAACGCCAGCACCGCCACGACGATAATTCGCACTTTCATACGGGATGTTGCCCCGTGGGGCGGTCTATCCGGACGCCTCCGCTCCGCGATAGTAATTGCATTTTTCATCTTTTGTTCCTTTCTTAAAGAAAGAGTCATAACAATACTCCCTTATGTTGAAAATAGTTTTCAACCTAAGCCTTCAGGCTTTATTAGATTACCAAATCCATCGCTCACGAAACAGTTACACAATTTTTCGTCCGGTGATGATTCTAACCAGAAGAACCACAACGGCAATCACCAGGAGAGCGTGAATCAGACCGCCCATAGTATAGGAAGTCAGTAATCCTGCGAGCCACAATATAAGCAGAATAACAGCGATAGTGTAAAGCATAATTATTATCCTTTCAATTTTTTAGGCTTAGTATCCGATGCAGACAGACAGGCCGCCTGACGTACCGAAACCACAGCCTCATTTTCTATGCCGACTCGAAACAGCTTTTCAAAGCCAAGGCAGCTTGACTTTGTACTAATTTTGTTTCTGACCGCGGCTTTGCTTCAATTCCTCAAGATACCTTGCTGCGGCATCTTTACCGCCTAATCCAAACGCAAGAGCCAATGCAAGAACAAAGCCGCCGAGGATAATATTAAAGGTGGCACTTACCAAAAGAGGGGCAATACCGAGCTGTGCCAGTGAAATTGTCACTGCAAAGATTATAATTGCCCACCGGCTTATGCCGGCCAGAAGCTGCGGTTTGGGTAATTTCGCATTACCCGCTACCGTCTGAACTATGCCTGATACAAAACTTGCCAGAAACATTGCTACCACAAGTACAAGCAACGCTGCTATGACCTTCGGGACATAAGCAAATAAGCTTGAAAGAATGTCCGAAGCCTTTGGCAGCCCCAAAGCGTTTGCGACCATCACAAGGACCATAATAATAATTAGCCAATAAACAAGACTGCTTACTACCTGCCGGGCAGTAATCTTCATATCCCCTTTCCTTAGAACCTCTGATATACCAGCCTTATCCGCCAGCGCATCGAAGCGTACCACATTAAGCACTCCATTCACTATTGATCTGATTATTTTGGCCACAATCCAGCCAACAATCAGAATTATTAGTGCACCCAAAAGGACAGGAAGATAGGCCATTATTCTGGTCAGCATCTCACGGACCGGCTCAACAATAAGATTTCCCCATTCTATTTCAGCCAACATTTTTAGTACCTCCATAATAAACTGTTAATATTGGATACCGTTTTTAAACTGACGTTTCCCATATTTATCCGCCTCTGGCGGATTAAACGCCCGGCTGCGCGACCAATCCTTTCAATGCTGCGATAATATCAATACCTCCTTGGAAATTACAATAATAATCTAAAGTATTTTTTACGAACCTTGCTGCCAAATCCACTAAAATCCATATTATTCGTGAAATTCCAGCTTCAATGTGGAGGCAAAAGTGATTTTAAGAGCATTCTTTCTTTCTTCTGTTTTCAACAAATATTATGTAATTTTATACGCCTCCGGCATACTGCATAATACGTGGAACACAACTACCGTATGGGCTGAAGCCCATCCTGCAAAAAATAAGAAGTCCCCGATGCTTGTTCAATACTTTTTCAATTTATTGCGTTCGGACGAATTACGTCCTTTCACCCCTTCCGGCTATTCAATTTGACTTTCGATTATACCATTCTCCGACATAACAGCAATTAATTATTTTGGAATTTATTTTGGATTAAGGCTGAGAGGTTTGTTGCCGGCGGGCAAGGTCAGGCTTTGCTGCCAGGCTTGCTCACCGGATGCTTCTCTGCTACTCGCAAAGCCGTATTCGATACCATCAACAATAAATTCAAATTGCGGGCCGTCACTGAAAATACTTTTGGGATACTCACCTGTAATCGTCGCATAATACCACCGCCAGGGGAATTTGTGGTCTTTGATGCCGCTGTCAAGAGTCGTTATATCCACATTATAGGCATTGGTAAGTGTCACCTCTGTGAAGCCAAAGGTGTAATCGCGGGTAAAATAATGCTCGGCCCAGAAACTTTTGCCTTCGGCTGTTTTAATGTCACCGAGCTTACTTTCCTGCCAGCCCATAGGGATATAAGCATCGAGAAATGTAAGGTGCAAATCGGCTGTCGTATTCTCTGCGAGGATTTCTGCAGCTTTATTTATAACCCAGCAGCCGCAGGAATGGCCTATAAGGTGAATATGCCTGACGTTACCGAACTTTTGTATAATCTCATCGGCCAGTTTCGGCCCGGCGGTATCTTTTGCGAACTTTGCAGCGTCGGTGGGATTGATTCTGTCGGCACCTTCAGGCCAGTCAAAATAGCCGCACAGCCACAAATCCGAATCAACTCTTTTTGCAATCTTCGCCGCCATATCCTCCGGCCAGTCGTTACCGCCCTTTTCTATCCAGCCGTGCACAACAACGATAAGACCGTATTGGGAAGATTGGGCCGGTTTGAAATTATCCTGCCGGACAAAAAAGAGGCTGCCGGGAGCAGAATGGCCGCTGCATCTTATAAGCAAAATAATCACAAGGGCAATAACCGGCGGTAAAGCAAAATATGTTTTTTTTGAAATATTCATACTATGAATAGTTCGCCTGTATATTGTTAATATATAAATTATAAGCGGAAAAACTCTCCTGTCAAGTACTTCAACAGAGAATTATGCAAAACAAGCACAGGCGGTTCTGCTTTTGAAATGAATGCAGGCACAAAGAGATTGGGAGGAAAATATTGACTTTTAAGCTTTCATTTAATATCATAAGAGGAAAATCAGACAAATCCACAAGCTTTTATAAGGAGACAGTACAATGAGAAACGAGAAGATACGTTCTTTACTTATCTGTGCAGTATTTGTGACAATAATAACATCTAATAGCCTCACTTTCGCAATGGGTAGGCTATACACATCCAGGGCGACCATCAGAGTTTTACCCTACGCAGACAAAGACCCTTTGAAAGCCGAAACGCCGCCGATAGACGCAGAAGTACAAAAACGCTTTCAAAAAATGATAGCAAAACTTATAACACAACAAAGCGCTTTACGAACACTGCTGCAAAGAGACAGAATTCGTGAAACAGAATGGTTCAAGAACTTCTGTGAGACCGGATGGACCTCACCAAGAGAGGTAAGTATTGAAATAGGGATACAAAATGCACTCAAAGACCTGAGTCAAAATCTTAAGGCAACCGCGGAAGCAGACAGCGACCTGATAATTATCTCGATGACCTGCTCACGTAAAGAAGAGGCAGCGCTGATAGCAAATGAGGCTGCGGATTTGTTTATCAGGGAGCGTCGAGAACAGGAAGCAAGGATTATCAGGGACAAGATAAGGGTTATTCGAGAAAGCAGGACAAGTCTTCATAACGATTTGTCAACCATTCAGAATAATCTTGACGCCCTCTATGTTAAAAGCGGTTTTACCGACCTCTCTGAAGAAAATTTTCCGCACCCAGCAAGGGTCAGACTTAACCGCCTGCAGAGAACTTATGACGACTGTATTCTGGAAATAGAAAAACTCAAAGCTGAAGTTCAGATTCTTAAAGAAGAGACGAGAAAAACCAGCGATAAAAAAGAGCTTCATAACGCAGAAAAAAAATTAATAATACAACAAAAACGACTCGAACAGCTTCATAGGATGCTCGATGAAGCTGAAGAAACGAAAAAGCAATTCGATTTAGCAAAAATTCAATACGAAGATTTGATAACACAAAGAGAAGAGAGAGAACAATTAATGCAAAAGGTCGTTTTACAAATTGAAAGATTAACGTTAATGATGACTGACCCGACAACAGCTAAAGTACAGATCGTTGGGGATGCCTCAATGCCGTTTGAGGCAGACAAACTACAAGAAATACCGGAAGGCTGAAAGAGGCGTTTTTTATTTCTCTTGAAATAGCATTTATGTATTTGTAAGATTAGCTTATGTGCTGCGTTTTTTGACTTTTTATAAGTTCTTTTTGGTTCGGCTTTGTAAAGAGAAGCGCCTGTAGCTCAATTGGATAGAGCGTCGGTCTACGGAACCGAAGGTTAGAGGTTCGAATCCCCTCAGGCGTGTTTTTTACAATTGCAGCGTATTTATATTTTTGCCGGCCTGCAGAGATTCTTTTTGTCCTTAGCCACCCTGCCGCAATTCTTGCAGAAGTATTTACCGTCGCGAACAAGCGACTTGAATTCCTCTGTGCTCTGAGCCTGGTAACCAAGATTTGCGAGATAGCATAAATGTATTTCGTGCCAGTCGTGAGGCATTTTCGGTTTTTTCATAAAAGGTCCTTTCTAAAATAGCTGCATATCATCCTGCTTTTATACTACCATAACACCAATTCAAATGTTCGTTAGCAAATGTACGCAGGTCTTTATTCCGTTTATAAAGTTATCGATTCCGAATTTTTCGTTTACCGAGTGGGCCCCGTCTGAGTCAAGGCCAATATGCGGAATGGAAATGGTCGTCGAATAGTCCGCTTCGACAGTGCTGGTGAAACTCTTTTTATACCAGCCTCCGCGCATAAAGAAAAGAAAAAAAGCCCCGTAAAGGGGCTTTTTTGTTAGACTCACAATAAATCTTATTCGTAGATAGTAAAAAACCAGACTATTTACGTTTTCTAAGCATAAACAGAGCACCCAGGCCCATCAGAGCCATCGTAGCCGGTTCCGGAACGACATCAACCGTGATTTCGTCGATTTGCGAAATGGCTGTCCCCGTATTCGTTATGAGGATACCGAGTGTACCACCGACCGATGCAGGAGTTGCTGCAATCCCAGTAGCGTCAGTGTACCAGACATCCTCCGACAACCAGCCGCTGCTAATGTCCTGTACGTAGGTCCCGAATACATTGGCGGGATCGTCATAGAACAAGGAGGCCGTCCATTGACCATCACCGGTCCAATCCCACCTAGCGCCCAAATAGCTAATGGTAAATACATCATCTGCCTGGATGGTGTAGGTGCTCATCGTGTAGGCTGCGTCGCCGGAACTCATAAAGGCTGCATTCTGATTACCATAACCGCCAAGCCACCAGCCGACATCTGCTGCCTCAACCCCTGTGTCGTTCAAAGGGCCGGCAGGATAGTTCGTCCATCCATCGATCTCCGGGGCATCGGGAGCGTCAAAGCCTTTAAACGGCCCGGGGGTAGTCACGCCATCAGAATCAAAATCGATGTTCACAAATGAATCGACGAGCCCGGCCTGCGCCGACACCGAAATGGCTGCAAACAGCATTAACATTACAAAAACTCTTCTCATCTTCCAACTCCTCTAAAAATAAACGTTACTATAAAAAATTCATACTAATCGCTTATTAGAGCATATCTGAGAGTGGTAATAGGTAGAAATGCAATCTGCCAAACATCACCCTCTCTTCTCTTTTTTAACCGGCAAAAATCTGCCGGAATCAATATTACTTTATCAAAACCTCTCCAATTAGTCAAGGAAAAAGTCTGATAATTTCTTAAATTTTAATAAAAATTTTAGCTGACATTTCCCGTTTAAATGGTTAAAAAACACGATTAACGCCTTAAAAATCGACCATTTTACAAAATAATCTTTAAAAGCCAAGAATTTTGAAATATTTACATTATTTTTGACAATTTAAGATCAACAGGGTATAGGGAAATGACAGTTCGATAATCGTCTACCCAACCGTGTTCTTTCATAGCTGTTCGCACGTATTTATAGTTTTGCCGGCCTGCAGAGATTCTTTTTGTCTTTCGCCACCCTGCCGCAATTCCTGCAGTAGTATTTGCCGTCGCGAACGAGTGACTTGAATTCTTCTGTGCTCTGAGCCTGGTAACCAAGATTTGCGAGATAGCATAAATGTATTTCATGCCAGTCGTGAGGCATTTTCGGTTTTTTCATAAAAGGTCCTTTCTAAAACAGGTGCATATTATCCTGCTTTTTATGCAACTATAATATCAACTCAGATGCTCGAAAGCAGATGCACGCAGGTTTTTATTCCATTTATAAAGTTATCGATTTTGAATTTTTCGTTTACCGAATGAGCGCCGTCGGAGTCAAGGCCGAAACCCATCAGGACAACGGGCCTGCCGAGCTGCTGAACAAAGGTATTGACGACGGGAATTGAGCCGCCGCAGCGTATATAGACGGGCTCAGCGCCAAAGCCGGCTTTTAAGGCGTCGATACCGGCTTTGAGCATCGGATTTTCGATATCGAAACGCACAGGCTCAGCGCCGGCGATAGGGCCGAGAATCTCAATGTCGGCATAATCGGGACAAAGGGATTTTAAGTGCGCGGCTGTGATGTCAAAAACCTTCTGCGGTTTCTGGTCGGGGACAAGCCTGATTGTAACTTTCGCAGAAGCACAGGCCGGTATAATGGTTTTCATACCCTCTGCGGAGTAGCCGCCATAGATACCGTTGATATCGAAGGTCGGCCTTGCCCAGAGCCGCTCGATAGTCGAAAAGGCAGGGTCGCCGAAAATCTTCTTAGCACCGATTTGTTTGGCAAGTGCATTGTCATCGAAATTGAGCTTTTTGAAATTTTCCCTCTCCCAACCCTCAAGCTCTCTTACATCGTCATAAAAGTTCGGGATTAAAACCTTGCCCTCAGGCGAAAAACATTTCGAGATTATGCCGGACAAGGCAAGGGCAGGATTGGCTGCCGCACCGCCGAAGACACCTGAATGCAAGTCGGCAGCAGCGGTTGTAACTTTTATTTCCAATGCAAGGATGCCCCTTAGGGCGTATGTTATAGCGGGCGTGTTTTCATCGTACATAGAGGTATCCGAGATTATTACAGCGTCTGCTTTAAGATCGTCTTTGTTGTCTTTGATGTAATCGGTGAGGTTATCGCCGCCGCATTCCTCCTCGCCTTCGAACAGAAATATGAGATTGCACGGCAGCCTGCCGCGGGTCTTTTGCAGGGCCTCAACGGCCTTGAGGTGTGCGAAGAGCTGTCCTTTGTCATCGGTTGCGCCGCGGGCATAGATGAAGCCGTCACGAATTGTCGGCTCGAAAGGCTTGGTTTGCCATTTGTCTAAGGGGTCCGGCGGCTGAACGTCATAGTGGCCGTAAATAAGAAGTGTTTTATCCGACTCGCCTTTCGCCTCTGCGTAAACTATAGGATGGCCTGCAGTTTCAATAAGACGAGAATCAAGGCCCAGACTTTTTAAATGATTCACGAGCCATTGAGCACACCTGATTAAATCATCCTTGTACTTCGAATCGGCGCTGACCGATGGAATTTTCAAAAGCGTTTTGAGCTCATCAAGAAAACGATTCTTATTCTGTTCTATAAACTGAAGTGTTTTATCGTCCATAATTTTCCACCATAAAGAAATTTAAAAATTAAAACATATTCCAGCAAAAGTTTCATTAGCACATGCAGTTCAGTAATTGTACACGTATTGATTTCAATTTCAAGGATTTGTTCGCAAGATTCCAAAGCTCAGCGGACAATTCTCGAGGTTATGCGACTTCGAGCAGGTCGGACCAGTCAGTAGTGAATCTCCTGGAGCGTCTTTTGAATTTTACCTGCCAGGACTGTTTAAGGCCCTCAGCCGCCCAGTGAACAGAGGAATCGAAACGGGTATTGATAAGGTCAACGGTGCGCATAAGCCGTTTCGATTTTTCCCTGTCGGCGGTGTCGAAAAGATTGTGCTGAATCTGGTTTTCAGATACGAGGCTGTGCAGAACAACGCCGCACTTCTTAAACAGGCACCCCTTTCGATAGAGCTTTTCAACACACAAACAGGCGGCACGTATCAATTCTGCTGTATCGTTTGTTGCTACCTCGAAAGAGGCCGTTTGTGAGTTGAAGTATTTGTTTTTGATAAATCGGCTGGTAGTAACAAAGACCGAAATCAGGTTCGCGAACAGTTTTTCCTGCCTCAATTTTTCGCCGGCCCTTACGGCGAATGCAGCAGCAGCTTCTTTGAGCTTCTCGACGTCACCGACAGGCTCGCCGAAAGAACGGGAGACGACGAGCTGTCCTCTGGCCGGCGGATTCTCTTCGAGACTGTAGCAGACGTCGCCTCTTAGCTCATATACCATTCGCAGTCCGACGACGCCGAACTTTTTTTTAATCCAGTACGTGTCGGCGTTTTTCAAATCGAGGGCTGTCTTGATTTTCGCTCCTTTTAGTTTTATTGCGGTCCTTATTCCGACGCCCCAGATGTGCTCAACGGCGATTGTCCCCAGCAGAGCATCGATGTCACCGGCATTAGTCAAATCGAAGACGCCGCCGGCAGCCAGCGATTTTTTCGCGATTCTGTTTGCGATTTTCGAGAGGGTCTTAGTGCGCGCTATACCGATTGAGACGGGCATTGCAGTCCATTTTTTGACGGTCGCCCTGATACGGCGGGCGCAATCCTGTGGATTTTGCGACAGGGCAGCCAGATTCAAAAAGGCCTCGTCAATCGAATAAATCTCAATCTCGGGCGTAAACGTCGAGAGGGTCTGCATTACGCGGTCGGACATATCGGCATAAAGGGTGTAGTTGGAAGAGAAGATTTGCACATTATTTTTTTCGAGTATGTCCGCTGCCTTAAAGGCTGGTACGCCCATTGCGATACCGAGGGCCTTTGCCTCATCTGAGCGAGCGACGACGACGCCGTCATTGTTGGACAATACGACAACGGGGCGGCCTGCAAGCCGGGGATTAAAGGCCCGCTCACAGGAGACATAAAAATTATTACAATCGACAAGTGCAAAAACCGGTTTCATAAACGGGCCCCAATTGAAATTTCCCTTTAGTCCGCGGGTAACTAACCTGAGAACGATGAATTATAACCTTACTCGCGGGAATTTACTGCCCTTAAGGGTATAACTTATGCAGGACGGCGGTAACAACGCCCCAGACCTCAAATTCCATATCCGCGGTAATCTGTGTGCTGCGGTAGTTTTCATTTTCAGCTTCCAGTATTATTTTGCCCGCCCCGATTCTTATTCTCTTGACGGTAAACTCACCGTTCACAACGGCGATTACGATTTTTTTATCTGCCGGCTCGATGCTCCTATCGACAACGAGGATGTCACCGCAGTGGATACCTGCGCCTGTCATCGAGTCGCCGGCGGCCCTGACGAAAAACGTCGCAGGCGGATTTTTGACAAGGTAGCTGTTCAAATCGAGAGGCGACTGCTCGTAATCGGCGGCAGGCGACGGAAAACCCGCGGGCACATCAGCGATAAATAAAGGCTGACAGTATTCTGCTGTGCGCACAGGCTGATAGATTTTGTCAACGCTCATTTCCACTGCACCATTCTGCTGTTAAAACAAAGATTGTTTTATCGCGATTTTTTCGAGCCGCGGATACGTCCCCAAAAGTCCTTCGGGGACCTTTCGCTTGCGGCCTGTAACAAGAGATTTCAATTCGATAGCGTTCGCGAGCTCGGCACCTCTGTAATGGTTGTTGGCGATAACAACGAGATATTCGCAGGCCTTTGATAATTCATCGATTCTGCTCTTTATGCCGCTGAGCTCGGTTTCGTTGTAGTAATAATCGTAGGTCTGGTCTCTGCCGGCCTTGCTGAACCAGTTCTCGGCGTTCCTGCCGTGCATCCTGAAATAGCCGCCCTTTCCAATGGTGCAATGCTGCAAATCGAATGAGTTGTAGGTCGTCGGGTAATCGAGATTGCAGACGGTAACGCCGAGCCGCTCGAGAAATTCAAGTGCGTCCGGCCTTTCCCAGGATTTATGCCTTACCTCTACCGCCAGATTGAAAGGCCCGGCAAAATTTTCAACGATGCCGGCAAGATGCTCACGGCTTTGCGGACTATCGTCGAAATCGTACCTGAACTGGACGAGCAGGTTTTTTAATTTTCCGGCATCGAGCATAGGCTCAAGACCTGTGTGAAACTGCCTGACCATTTCCGGCTCGATTTTACCCTCGTGTGTAAAGTCGCGGTGCAGCTTCGCGGTGAAGAAAAAATCCTTTCTCTTTGCGGTCTTGTCGAGCCAGGATTCGGTATTTTTCTCAAGGGGCGGTGCGTAGAACGTGCTGTTAATCTCTATGCAATCGACAAAGCCGCTCACGAATTCGAGCTTGTCAATCTTCGGGTCCGTATAGACAATCCCCTTCCAGTCGGGATACGACCAGCCTGCGATTCCAATATAAATTTCAGCAGTCATTTTACAGCCAATTCAGCCAAGCAGTTTGAAACGGCTTATTACCTTACCGATTATACGTGCATTTGTCTCGCTTCGTTTTATATACCTGGTTTTATATCCGGCGGTTTTGTTGGCAGGCTTCAGGGCTATCCGGTTTCTCCGGACAAATATTTTTTTGACCGTTGCCTCACCGTCGAGCATAACAACCGCAATTTGTCCGTCTTTAATTTCCACGGCGGGCTCGACCACGACAAAATCGCCGTCCATAATACCCTCATCAACCATACTGTCACCGGCAACTTTCAGGATAAAGACGTTCTCGCCGCGTCCGAATACTCTTTCCGGCTGGATATAGCCTTCGATATTTTCCTCTGCGAGGCTCGGCCGACCCGCAGCAACACGTCCGACGATTGGTGTGCCTTCGATGTGCCGGATTTTTTTAATATACCGCTCAGAAAGTCTCAGTCCCCGGTGTCCGCCCGTGTCAGCGAGGTAGCCTTTTTTCTTCAGGTAGCGGACGAGCTGGTATGCGGCGTTCTGTGTCAGTCCGAAATGGCCGGCGATTTCCCTCTGGCTGGGCGGGCTGTTCTCCCGCAGCCTGTCCGCGATAAAATCGAGCACTCCTTTCTGTTTTTCGGTAAGTGGTTCCATTAGTTACCAGCTCAAAAATTTCTGCCATACTATATGGTCAATTGACCATACAGTCAAGAAAAATATGAATTTTTTCAGGCCGGCATTTTTTGCCCCCTGCCAAAGATATAATCCGACAATCCAGCCGCACAAAACGGTGCAGCAGCCTTTTTTGTTTATAATTGACTAATTTTGCATATCCATTTACTATTTAGCCTTACAAATGAAAAGAAGTGAGAGGCTCTATAATTGAATCAGCGATACTATCGCCAGGTAATTTCAGGCCAAAAGCGGGATTTTGCTGCGGCGACTATGCGTTTTTTTCTGTCAGCAGCGGCTGTCGGCTATTCCGCAGGTGTAAGGGTCCGCAATTTCCTGTATGATAGAGGAGTGTTCAAGAGCCGCCGTGCACAAGCCGTTGTTATCAGCATCGGCAATATCACAGCGGGCGGAACGGGCAAAACTCCCCTGGTTATCTGGCTATACAATTTCCTGCGGGAAAAAAACATCAATCCCGCCATCCTGACACGAGGCTACAAAACCGGCACAAGTGATATTCAAACAGATGAGCCTGCACTGCTCGCCGCTAACTGTCCCGATGCAAAAATAATAGTAAATCCCGACCGCGTGAGCGGAGCAAAAACCGCTGTCAATAACTTCGGCAGTAAAGTGCTCATACTCGATGACGGCTTTCAGCACAGAAGGCTCGACAGAGACCTCGACATAGTAACAATCGATGCGACGGAGCCTTTCGGTTACGGCAAAATCCTGCCGGCAGGTCTGCTTCGCGAACCGCTGAAATGCTTAAAAAGAGCGGATGCCGTTGTCATCACACACTGCGAAAATATGCCCGACGAAAAAATTGAAAAAATTGAAAACACAATCTGCAAAATTAAGCCGGACATAACAATTGCAAGGTCAGTACATCAGCCGGTCTCAATTCAATACAAAGACGGAAGCGAACAGCCGGCAGATAAACTGCAAAGTAAAAAAGTCTATGCCTTTTGCGGCATCGCAAATCCCGAATCTTTTGCCGGATTAATTGAAAGCCTCGGAGCGAAGCTGATAAGAATAAAATTTTTCAACGACCATCACCACTACAGCCGCAGTGATTTAGACCAAATCTGCAGAACCGCAGAGACTCTGAATTCGGAAATTATTCTTACAACCGAAAAAGACTGGAATAAAATTACCTATCTTGAAACATCAGCCCTGCTGCCCCTGGCATTTTTGAAAATACAGATTCAATTCACCTCAGCAATTAAGCAGTTTATAGACTTGATAGAAAAGCTTGCGAGTGTTACAATCCTGAAGAAATAAGCTGCAAAAAGAAAGGCTAATCGAAATTGTATGAGAAGCTGTTAAAAACCGTAACGAACCTCGGCTCGCCGCAGGTTATTCTTGTCGGCGATTTTATGCTCGATATCTACACATTCGGCGACGCTGAAAGAATAAGCCCGGAAGCACCCGTGCCTGTTTTGAAGGTTAGGGATATAAAAACCAGATGCGGCGGAGCAGCCTCGGTCGCCGTCGATTTGGCGACATTGGGAGCTAAAGTGTTCTGCATCGGTATCGTCGGTGACGATGAAAATGCAAAAATATTGAAACAGCTTTTATCAAATGCCGGCGTTGACACCGCAGGTATCGTAACAGCAGACGAGCGGCCGACAATCTGCAAACACAGGCTCATCGGCCTGGCACAGCATCGCCACCAGCAGCAGCTCTTCAGAATCGATTCCGAATCCACCGAGCCTGTCACTGAGCAGCAGGCTGAAAAGCTCATTTCTCTTTTTAAAGAAAAAATTCAATCGGCCGATGTCGTATGTCTGCAGGATTACAATAAAGGCCTTCTGACAGAAGGATTCTGCCGCTCTCTTATGAAGCAGACAAAAAATGCCGGCAAAAAAATCGTCGTTGACCCTTCATCAACCGCCGATTACTCGAAATACAAAGGCGCTTCGGTCATCACTCCCAACCGGCAGGAAACCTCAATTGCCGTCGGCTTCGAGCTGAAAAATGAAAGCGACTATCAAAAGGCCGCTGGACAGCTCGCCGAAAAACTGAATCTCGATGCCGTCATAATCACGCTCGACAAGGAAGGCTCTTACCTGAAAACAAAAGATACAAGTGAGCTTATCCCGACACGGCCGAGAAACGTCTATGATGTCACCGGAGCGGGCGATATGGTCCTGGCAACGGTTGCAGTGGCGCTGGCCACCGGCTGCGATTACAAAACCGCTGTCCAGCTTGCAAATATCACAGGAGGCATCGAGGTTGAAAAATTCGGCGTCGCAACCGTTACCATCGAAGAAATCATCAATGAAATCATCGCACAAAACCGCGGCAAGAGCGGCAAGCTGCGAACAATTGAGTCACTGACGGCTGAATTGAGCCTGCGGCGTAAACAAAACGAGACTATCGTATTTACCAACGGCTGCTTCGACGTGCTGCACATCGGGCATATCGAATACCTGAAATTCTGCAGGTCAAATGGCGATGTCGTTGTGGTCGGGCTTAACAGTGACAAGTCGGTAAGAATGATTAAAGACAGTGACCGGCCGATTAATAATCAATATGACAGAGCTGCCGTGCTGGCGGCGCTTGAGACGGTTGATTATATTATAATGTTCGACGAGGCCGACCCGCTCAGCCTGATTAAGCAAATCAGGCCTGACGTCTTAATTAAAGGCAAAGACTGGGAGCAAAAAGGCGTCGTCGGTGCGGAATGTGTAAAAAGTTACGGCGGCAAGGTGCTGCTGGCACCGCTCGTCGAGGGCAAAAGCACAACAGCCACGATTGAAAAAATGAAATCACTTTGCGAAGAAAATTAATGGAACAGAAGACACGGGAAAAAATTGAAGCGGTCATCGGAAGACACAAACAGATGATTGCCGAGTTTGAGAAAAGCGGTACGCAAGTGATTGTCCGCATAGCCGAGGCACTAATAAAATCTATAAAGTCCGGCGGACGTGTTTATATCTGCGGCAACGGCGGCTCGGCGGCGGATGCCCAGCACATAGCATCAGAGCTTGTTAACCGCTTCGAGAAAGAACGCAAAGCACTGCCGGCGACGGCTTTGACAACCGATACTTCGCTTATAACATCAATCGCAAACGATGACAGTTATGAAAAGATATTCACAAGGCAGGTAGAGGCCCTGGTTAAAAAAGATGACATACTGTGGGCTATTTCGACAAGCGGCAGCTCGTCAAATGTCGTCGCTGCTGCCGAACTCGCAAAAGAAAAAGGGGCAACGGTAATAGCCTTCACGGGCAAAACCGGCAGTGAGCTTGAAAGAGCGGCTGATATATGTTTTTGCGCACAGGATGAATCAACGGCCCGAAGCCAGGAGATTCACACGATAGCTTATCATATAATATGCCAGATAGTAGAGGAAAGTTTTAGTTAAATTAAAAAACTGAAATAAATATTATGGCGGATAGAGCGATATTTTTAGACCGGGATGACACTTTAATAACGGACCCGGGCTACCTTAATCATCCCGACCAGGTCAGGCTGCTGGAAGGCGTCGCCAAGAGCCTCGTTGAGCTGAAAAATATGGGCTACAAGCTTATTGTCGTAACGAACCAGTCGGCAATCGCGCGAGGTATAATCACCGAGAAGACACTCGGTGACATTCACCAGAGGCTTCAAACACTGTTAAGCGTCAAGGGAGCTCAGCTCGACGGGATTTATTACTGCCCGTATCATCCGGACGGTGTGATACAAAAATACCGCATTGAAAGCGACGAGAGAAAACCGAATCCCGGTATGATATTAAAGGCGGCGAGGGAAATGGATATTGATTTGAGCCTGTCGTGGCTTATCGGCAACAGCGACCGTGACATTGAAGCGGGTCAGCGAGCCGGATGCAGGACGATACTCATAATCAAACGCTCACGTCTGATCCAGATAAGAACAAAGGGGCATCAGCCGGACTTCCAGGCGGTGAATATGAAAGAAGCAATAAATATCATAAAAAAGCACCGCCGCCTGCCGGCCAGAAGCCAGGTCAAAAGAGCCGCTGTGGTTCAGGCGAGCAATAACGAAGAAAGACTCGAAGAGCCGGTCAGGAAAAGAATTTCCCGGCGCAGGCCTGTTGTCAGAGAAGAGGTAACAACAAAGCCAATACCGAGCACAGAAGAACAGAAGCCGAACGCAGAGCAGATGCCGAGCAATAAAGCCGACGCACAGGCAAATCCAGACCAATTACCCGATGGAGTACTGAAGGAGCTTAAAACAATGCAGCGCACAGAAAGATACGGTGAGTTTTCTCTGGCAAGACTAACAGCCGGTGTATTTCAAATAGTTGTGGTATTCTGCCTGCTGCTAAGCGTGTGGCTGCTGATGGAGCCGAACAGGAATAACGAGCTTATCTTAATCACCCTCGGCTTTGCAGCGGTTGTTCAACTGATGACCCTGTCGTTCTATATAATGCGTGACAGAAAATAACCTTTGGCATGCTGCGCCTGCTTCGACTCAGCCTCCTTCGTTTTACCATTTTGCCCTTAAGAAAATGTCTGAAAAGGAAAAGCAAATTTTAATCTGGCTTCCATCGCCGATGGGCGACGCCATCCTTTGCACGCCGGCATTAAGAGCTATCCGCGAAAAATTCACCGGCTCGTCAATCACGTTTTTCAGTAACGGGGTCGTCGAACAGATACTCTCGCCCTGCCGCTTCAATGATAAATGGATTGTCAGTAAAACAGGCACCCTTTTCGAAGCTGTAAAGAAACTGAGGCAATACAAATTCACACATTCGATACTCCTTAAAAATTCCTTCGGCTGCGCGCTTGCGTGCTTTCTTGCGAGGATACCCGTAAGGGCAGGCTACAGCAGGGATGGACGAGGCTTTCTGCTCACAGAAAAGCTCTACCCTGCGAAATTACCTGACGGCCGATATATGCCTGCCCCGATGATTGACTACTATTTAGCACTTGCATCGCAGCTTGGATGTGACACAACCGACAGGCGAATAGAACTTCACATAAAAGACGACGACAAAAAAACATTATTAGAGAAACTGCCCGAATTGACAGATAACACAAAGCCTGTCGTTATACTCGTTCCGGGCGGAGCTTTCGGGCCGAGTAAATGCTGGCCTTCCGAAAGATTCGCACAAACAGCGGACAGCTTAGTTGATAAATATGATGCAAGGATTGTTGTTTCTATCTCGGCAGATGCTGCTGAAAGAAGGATTGCAGAACAAATCTGCAGCCTCAGTAAACATAACCTGATAAACCTCGGCGAAAGTTCTGTGAATCTGGGCGAGTTAAAGGCACTTTTTTCTCTCTCGAAGCTCGTAATAACCAATGATACCGGTCCTCGTCACATAGCAATAGCGTTAAAGAGCAAGGTTATAACACTTTTCGGCCCGAACGACCCTGCCTGGACAGAAACAGGTTACAAAAACGAGATAAAAATCGTCGGCAGTGCCGATTGCGCACCCTGTGCCAGGCCGGTATGTAAAAAACAACAACATATATGTATGGAATCAATTTCGGTTGATACGGTACTTGAAGCTGCTGAGAGGTTACTGACCAAAGAGAGCTAAAATGAGCAGGCGAAATTTTAAAAAACTATCGTATTCTTTTCTCATCGATTCGGAGTACGAACAGACACTGCGGCAATTAGGCCTGACGAATATCGAAGCTGTTTTTAGTTTCTCCGGCGGCAAAGAATTAAAAAAGAGCAATCTCGCAGATTATCGAAGCCGTTTACAATTCGAGACTGCCACACCGGCAAAAACATTTTTTTTGAAACGCTTTAGCAAACCACCTGTTCTGGTGCAGCTCAAGAACTGGCTGGCCGGACGCGGACGCAAAAGCTGCGCATCATTCGACTTCGACGTGGCAAACGAACTTTCCTCCGAAGGTATAAACACGGCCCGGCCTGTATGCTTTGGCGAGCAGTTCGGGTTTCTTCTCGAAAAAAGAAGCTTCTGCATCACCGAAAAAATAGCCGATGCCGAATCGCTCGAAAGAAAGCTGCCCGATTGTTTTCAAGGCCAAAAAAACGCAGAGAAACTGCGGCAAAAGAGGAATTTTATTAACCAGCTCGCAAAATTCGTAAAAAAAATCCACGAGACCGGCTACCGCCATCGCGACCTTTATTTCAGCCATATATTCTACAACGACAGCGGCGAATTTTACCTCATCGACCTTGCACGAGCGTTCAGGCCGTTATTATTACGAAAGCGGTTTCGAATAAAAGATTTGGCACAGCTTCATTACTCGGCGCCGGGCAAATACTTTTCGAGGACAGACCGGCTTCGATTTTTTTTAAGCCTTACCGGCAAAAAAAGACTGAACAGAAATGATAAGTCGGTTATAAAAAAGATAAAGAACAAGGTCCGGCGTATGGCAAAGCATGATAAAAAGCACAACAGAATCGCTCCATTCGAGAACTAACTGAAAAAAGAGCAGACATTATGAAGGTTGCACTAATCATAGAGCGTGCTGATACAGGGCTCGGCGGAGCCGAGAGGAGCGTTTTCGAATTGCAGGCAGCCCTGAGAAGACTGGCCCTTGACGTTGACATTCTTGCAGCAAAAGGTGCGGGTAAAAAAACAGAACATAAAAATATCTATTTTCTTTGTGCGGACAAAGGCGGCAAACGAACAACACTCAGCCGCTTTGAAAATACCCTGAAGGAATTTCTCAATCAAAATCATTACGATATAATTCACAGCTTTCTTCCGTTTGAGTTTGCCGATATATATCAGCCGCGAGGCGGCAGCTTTCCCGAAGCTATCAAACGTAACGCCGAAAGCTACCAAAACAAATCGATTACAACTTACAAAAAACTGTCCGCATTCGCCAATCTGCGCAGGGCTGCTCTTTACAGGGCTGAAAAAAGATTGTGCGAAAACAACAACGGGCCAATCATCGCCGCCCTTTCCGGTTACGTCGCAGAGCAATTCAGAAGATATTATAATGTTCCGGATGAACGGCTCGTAATAATCCCCAACGGTGTGAAAACTGATACAAAAGCCGAAAAACATGCTGCTGACGCGCTTCGCTCGCAGATTCTCGCCAGTCTTCGCATTACCGAAGCCGATAATCCGATTTTTTTCCTGTTTGCAGCGAACAACTTCAGGCTGAAGGGACTGGGGATTCTGTTAGAAGCATTTTCTCTGGCAAGTGAAAAAGAAGAGTTTAAGCCGGCATATTTAATAGTTGCGGGTAAAGGCAAAATCCATAAATTCAGACATCTCGCTAAAAGATTCGGTGTTTTTGAAAAGGTAGTGTTTCTCGGCCAGGTCAGGCATATGGCGAATGTCTTTGCCGTATCGGATGCAGCGGTGCTTGCGACATTCTATGACCCTTCGAGCAGATTTACACTCGAGTCATTAGCTGCCGATAAGCCGGTGATAACAACAAGGTTTAACGGAGCAAGCGAGCTAATAACAAATAACAGGCACGGCAGAATTATAGAGCAGCCGGAGGATATCGAAGCTCTGGCAGACGCACTTTTATATTTTACGAACACCGAAACAATTGAAGGAGCGAGCAAGGCTATAATTGAAGATAAACTGAAAGAGCAGCTCTCCGTCAACCGTGCGGCTGAACAATTATTGAATCTGTACGAAAAAATATTGGAAAGCAAAGGCAAAAAATGAAATTTTTGATTCTAATAATTGTTTCTTATTTTGTCGGTGCAATCCCTTTTGCCCTGATATTTGCAAAAGCACACGGCAAAGACCTTCGCAAGATAGGTTCCGGCAACATTGGAGCAACCAATTTATCGAGAGCATTGGGCAAAAGATGGGGATATTTTTGCTTTCTACTCGATGTCCTTAAAGGAATGGTACCTATGCTCTTCGCAACAAGATTATCCGGTCCCGATGCCAATATTACCCAGCTCTTCGGATGTCTCGCAGTCGGAGCGGCGGCGATTCTGGGACATATATTTCCGGTTTATTTAGGTTTCAAGGGTGGCAAAGGTGTAGCTACAAGTTTCGGAGCAGCGATAGGATTGTGGCCTTACTATACAGCTTGTGCAGCGGTTGCCATTACAATCTGGGTAATCGTTGCCTTACTGTCACGATACGTATCGTTAGCCTCGATTACGGCAGCTATATCTTTTCCGCTTTGCCTGGCAATGATAATAATTTTTAAAGATAGCTGGCAGTTTAACAAACTCTGGCCTTTATTGCTGGCGGCAACGGCGATAGCCGTGATGGTAATCCTTCGTCATCAGCCAAATATAAAAAGAATCATTGAAGGTACTGAAAATAAAATCGGAAAAGGCTAATTCTGAAAATAAAAACGTATTTTAGAAAAATATTTTATTAAATTCGTCTATGATAGATAGATATACAAATACTCCCCCTACCGAAGGCTGACTCCCTTACAGCATCGCGACCCACATCCTCGCTACTAATTCCTCGGCGAACCGAATCACAAGGAGTTATTAAACATTACTTCCATGCTTCGGCAAAGGCAACTCGGACAACAACCTCAAGCGGCTTCACCCTCTTTCAAACATGTGTGTCGCCCCCAAGGCCGATTTCCACTTGACCGACTCTATGCCTGCCCTGTCGTTCAGACACGTTTATTTTTATTCTATAGTTAATGTTATCGGAAGTTTACTGAATTTTTATTAAATTTTTCAATAATTTTTTGTCTTCCTTCTTCTATCACCAGCTATTACATTTATTTCGAAAGTTCAATCTTACACACAGAAAATACATCAGGTGAGATTTTCGTCCAGAATCCGGGAAACGAGCTTAGGATTCGCACTGCCCCTGGTTTTCTGCATAACCTGTCCTAACAAAAAACCCTTCGCTTTCTGGCTCTTTTTAGGGTTTTTCTTCACATCCTCAACGGCCTGAGGATTTTCAGCGAGGACCTGCATAACAACCGCCTTTATCTCATCAACGTCGCTTTTTTGAAGAAGATTAAGCTCTTCAGCCAGCTTCTGGGCCGATTTGCCGGTTTTCAGCATTTGCTCGAGAATATTATTCGCTGCGGTGGCGTTTACCTGCCCCGATTCCACCAGTTTTGCCAGCTCAGCAACCTGCTCCGCCGCCAATCCGAGCTCTCCAATTGTCTTTGCCGCCTCTCTGGCGAGCTTCAGGCCGACCTGAGTAATAAGATTGCAGGCCCTTTTTGGGTCCGCTCCATTTTTGACCACCTCATCAAAAAACTGCGCGGTCGAACGCTCCGCCGTCAATACCTCAGCGTCATAATTGCTTAACTGGTATTGCTTTACGAATCTTAGCTGCATCTGTAAAGGAAGCTCACACAGCCGGGATTTGATTTCCTCAAGCCATTTATCGTCAAGCCTCACCGCCAATAAGTCCGGCTCAGGAAAATACCTGTAATCATGAGCCTCCTCTTTTTCCCTCTGCAAAACGGTAACCTGCCTCTCATCGTCCCAGCCGCGGGTCGTCTTATTACCCATCTGCATTACTTCGCCGGTCTCTGAAAAATTATCAATTTGCCTGTTAATTTCGTATTCGATGCTTCTTTCAAGCGCACGGAAACTATTGAGGTTTTTTATCTCGGTGATTGGTGTTTTATATTCTCTGCCGTCCTTTGTGATAATAAGATTGACGTTCGGTTCGAAACGCATATGCCCTTTTTGCATATCCGCTTCCGATACACCCAGGAATCTGACAATCCGCTGCAGCTCAACAGCCAGCACTTTCACCTCTTCGGCGCTGTTCATATCCGGCTGGGTAACGATTTCCAAAAGAGGTGTGCCTGTCCTGTTGAGGTCAACCTGTGAGTAGCCCTCGGCTGTATGCAGATTTTTACCCGCATCCTCCTCCAGATGCGCCCTGATGATTCTGATTTTCTTTGTTGTCCCATCCTTGAGCGGTATCTCGATAAAGCCGTCACTGGCCAGCGGCAAATCGTACTGGCTTATCTGATAATTTTTCGGCAAATCGGGATAATAGTAGCTTTTCCTGTCCCACTTGGTAAATCTCGCGATTTTGCAGTTAAGGGCAAGACCGGTCAGCACGGAATATTCATACGCCTTCTTATTCATTACCGGCAGCACACCCGGCATACCAATACACACCGGACACACCCTGCTGTTCGCCGGCTCACCAAAGCTCAGCGCACAGCCGCAGAACATCTTACTCTGCGTGCACAACTGAACGTGAATCTCAAGACCAACTATAACCTTATACTTTAACTCTGCCATTTTAATTAGCCACGAATGAATACGAATAAACACTAACTAAATATACTTTATATCAGCCACGAATGAACACAAATAAACACAAATTAAAAAACATTAAATTAGCCACGAATGAACACAAATAAACACAAATAAACACAAATATACTCGATTTTATATTTATCATCCACACTACTATATGTTCCACCGCTGCGTTTTTAACCAGTATTTCTTCCAAGTTTCTCGTAATTTCTCTATAGTTTCTTCTGAGGATATAGGCTCGTCGAGATATTCAAATTGTTCTAATCGAGGAGGTGGTAAAAATTCACCGAAACCGCAAAATAACAAATTATTTCCTATAAAACTTGCTGTCTCACATATAATCCTTTGAGCATTTAAAACCTTGCCTAATGCTTCCTTGATTTCGTCGTCCTTAATCACCTTTCTGCTTTCAGGTATGGCAGCATGTGCAATAAACTTGTTTACATATTTGCACAATTCCTCAATACTTTTCAATTTGTTATCAAACCGTTTGAGAATATTATCAGGAACCAGGTCTTCAGGGCTTCTTTTACCATCGCTTATTCCCGCCATAGAATCTATTCTTCTATGAATATCTTCAGAGGAAGCTATTTCTTTAGGTACAACAAAAATCCCTTTTGTATAACCTGTGTTTCTTTTAAAGTCTGCCAACGCTCTTTCGTAATCATACGGCAAATTATGAAAGGCAAGAATGTTTTTTCTGGTTAATAAACTATCATTCTTTTTCATATCTTCAATTAAGTTATACAACGAATAAACTGTGTATTGTTTATTTCTTCGTACTCTATTGAAGTCTTTATCTACAAGTCTCCTTATCGACAGCAGTTGGGTTTTAAAAAAAGACTGATTTATAAAATAACGCATTATCTTGTTTTGTTTAATTTCGCCTTTGTCATCTATTGCGGCATATTTTCTTGACTCATTTATGCACTGAAAAATGGCACAATCAAATATCATATCATAAACTTGGTTACGAATTGAGTGTTGATCTTTTCCCAAAAGCATGTTTTTCCACTCTTTAAATTTTCCCCTAAAATCTTTGATTGGGTGTGCTACTGAAACAGAATTATTGTGTTTATTCGTGTTCATTCGTGGCCAATTATACCTTCAAGTAGCGTTCATTTTCTCCTAATTAAAAAACCAGCCTTTTATACTCGAACTTTGGTTTACCAAAATTCAGGATAAGACCCAGCTTAAGTCTTGTAGCCCGTAAATAATTTAACACCTGAGCGGTATGGATATTTGTGATAACATCAGTTGCTTTTAGCTCAAGTATTAGCTTGTTTTCTACCAGAATGTCCGCAAAATATTGACCTATAACTTTGTTCTGAAAATAAACATCTGCTTGAGCTTGCTGTCTGGCAGTTATCTTTTCTCTGTCAAGCAGCATCATCAGGGCGTTCTCATAAACCTTTTCCAGAAAACCGCAACCAAGCTCATTATGCACTTCTAATGCCAATTCAATGATTTTATAAGAAAGTTCTTTATAAATTATATTTTCGTTCTCATTCATTCAAGAGCAAAACTAAATCAATTATAATCCATTAGTGTCCATTCGTGTTCATTCGTGGCTAAATTATCTTTTTCCTTAATAATATTTTCGTGTTAATTCGTGGTTAATCAATCCTTTTCATGGTTAAATCAAATTTTCATAACAGGCTTTCTTTTATGCCATTCTGTTTTTAATTCATACATCCTTGCTATTCGCAATAATTTATCTTCCGTAAATGTCGGCGAAAGAACCTGCAGGCCGATGGGCAGATTCTTATCATCAAAACCGCACGGAATACTGATACCCGGTATGCCCGCCAGGTTCACCGCAATCGTGTAGATATCCTCAAGATACATTTGCAGAGGGTTGGTCGTTTTCTCGCCGAGCTTAAAGGCCGTAGCAGGTGAGACCGGCATCATAATGCAATCGCACTTTTCGAAAGCCCGCGTAAAGTCGCCCCGTATCAGATTTCGCACCTTCAACGCCTTCAGATAATATGCATCGTAGTAACCGCTCGAAAGAGCGTAAGTGCCGAGCATAATTCTCCTTTTAACTTCCTGCCCGAAACCTTCAGCACGTGACTTCGTATATACTTCAATATAATCACCCGGGTTCGGCGTTCGATGACCGTAGTGAACACCGTCATACCGGGCGAGGTTGCTGGATGCCTCTGCGGTAGCTATTATGTAATATGCAGCGATGGCATAATCGAGGTGCGGCATCTCAAGCTCTATGATTTCAGCACCGCCGGATTTATATAATTCAACGGCTGCCTCAATCGCCTTTCTTACCTGCGGTTTAGCCGCGGAGGTGAATTGCGGAGTTACGCCAATTTTCAGATTCTCTACCGGTTCATCGAGTTTTTCAAGATAGTCTGGCAGCCGAGCATTTTTCTCGTCAACGCTTGTGCTGTCTTTTTCATCGTATCCGGTGATGACATTCATCATTAAAGCGCAGTCTTCTACCGTTTTTGTAATAGGTCCTATCTGGTCAAGGCTTGAGCCAAACGCAACAAGGCCGTATCTCGACACTCGGCCGTAAGTCGGTTTCAATCCAACCACACCGCAAAAATCGGCAGGCAATCGTATCGAGCCGCCGGTATCTGAACCCAGGGCGGCAAAGCACAATCCCGCTGCAACCGCCGCAGCCGAGCCGCCGCTGCTGCCGCCGGGAACTCTGGCTGTGTCCCAGGGATTGACGGTTCGCTTCAGGCCGGAATTCTCAGTACTCGAGCCCATAGCAAACTCGTCCAGATTGGTCTTGCCGATTATAACCGCATCCGCAGCAAGCAGCTTATCAACTACCGTCGCATTATAAGGCGATTTGAAATTCTCTAATATCTTCGACGCACAGGTCGTAGCCCCGAAGGTTGTGCACATATTATCTTTTATCGCGACAGGAACACCGGCTAACTTTCCTGCGCTTTGGCCTTCAGCAATTTTCTTATCGACTCTCTTTGCCTGCTCGAGGGCCTGCTCTTTGAAAATGCTGATATACGCCCCTATTGTCGGTTCGTATTTTTCAATATCTGCAAAAACGCTCTCGGTGACATCAGAGCTTCTAATCCGCCCTGCTGCTATCTCGTCTCTTAATTGTCTCGCAGTTATCTTTTTCATTGTCATTCTAAAAAAATTATGGATTTAATGCGTGCCAATGTAAATCAACTAAAATTACTAAGATAATTAGACAAACAACTGGAATGAGATAACCTCCCAATATGAATAAAAATAAAATAGAAATAAAAGGAGGCGCATACAAAGGAACTGGTTGAAGTATTCCCAATATTTTATGGATACTCTTTAATTGAGCCACACTTTTGACACCTAAGGTTCTCCAATTTATGAAATATAATAAATTTATTTGTCCTCCTATAACTAAATCATTTTGTATTAAATATAATTCAATCCGTTTTTTTAGGCTTAGAATACATTCGTAGGCGTCTATAGCTTTAAACGTTTGATGAATATATGAACAAATAAAAAAAAACATAAACAAAATATATATGGTCATTGATGTATACAACATTTGTCTGCATTTACTGCTATTAAATACTTCCTTTATGTCGTCTTTAACAACATAACCAAAGATACCTAGAAAAGCACCTGAAACAAGTAATCCATAATTAATAATACTATTTTGAAATCCTATTCTTAATCTGGTTTCGTTGCTTAAATGCTCAAACTCTAATTTATAAAATGACAAGATATCACACATAATTAAAACCTTAATTTTATAAATTTATTTTATGCTCCCGAACTGTCATCGAGTATCTTCGGGACCTTGAAGAACTGTCCGTCACTTTGCGGTGCATTAGCCAGGGCCTGGCTAACATTAAGGGATTCTTTAATCTCATCTTCTCTGAAACAATTTGTGATTGGCAGGCAGTGAGCCAACGGCTCGACGTTTTCGGTATCGAGCTGGTTCATCTTTTCCATATATTGAAGTATCGACTCTAACTGGGCCGTGAATTCCTTCACTTCTTGTTCTGTAAGGTCCAGCCGGGCCAGCTTCGCCACCTTTTTGACCTGTTCTTCGGTGATTTTTTTATCCATAAAGAAACCTAATGTAAAAGGCGAGGCAGAAACAAGCCTCGCCGCAGGTTAATACTCCGGGAAACCAATTTTTACTTCGACTTCGCCTCAGCGGGCTTGTAGTTTCGTTTCGGGGGTTTTTGAACCAGCCCCATTCGGATAGCCTTTGCAGAGACTTTCACCCTGCACACCTTGCCGTCGATAACAGCCCTGACTTTTTGAATATTAGGCTTGAATTTTCTTTTCGAAATACCGGTTATCTTTCGCCCGACACCGCCAAGGTATTTTGCCTTGCCTCGTCTCGATATTCTTCTGCCTGAAACAGTACGCTTACCAGTAAAGTAACACACTCTCGACATATACCTGACTCCTGTTTATAGACTCTTTTTCAAACTACATAGAAACCGCAATTTTATAGATTCCATCAGAAATTGCAAGAGCAAAGCGTAATTTTATTAAAAACAGTCTTAATCGTCAAAAAACGGCTTAAGGCACATTTTTCTTGACATCAGAGCTAAAATTGATATAATATTAAGAAAAGACGAAGGAATGATGAGCAGCATAATACAAAATTAACCTCAAACCTCTCGCCGAAACAACTTTAACAAAGACAGGAAAGGAATATGAATTATGTTTAGAAAAATGCTAACGCTAATGGCCATAATAATAGGCTTTTCAGCTATGGAAGTTCAAGCTGCCGTCATCGACTCAAACTGGGTCGGCGGCTCATCGGGGGAATGGGACCAGGCAAGTAACTGGGACCCGAATATTGTGCCGGACAATACCCTCACAGATACCTTTGTAGTCATTATAGACAGCAATAGCATCGGCGTAGATGATGTATTGGTCTGGCTCCAGCAGAACCGAACTATTAACAAACTCGATTGTTACGGGGCTGTTTGCCTAATGCAAAGCGGCCCATATAGAACTTGGACAAAGCTTACCCTGGCCGAAGTAGAAGGGCTGACAAACCACGGTGAGCTTTACATTGAAGATGACATTACAATCGCCGGTAACGTGACGAATTCTACAGGGGCTGAAATAGAGTTCGGACAATCAAGCATTGTCGGAAATTTAGATAATCATGCTGGCGCTACTTTCCTGCAGGAATCTGAGTCCGGCGAGATATATGGCAATGCAACAAATGCTGGCGAGATAAGGATTGAACCCACCGCTCAATTCTACGCTAACCCCTATTTCCGCAATATCGGACAGGTTTTCATAGATGGCGGGGTGTGTGAGGCAGATCAGATTCTTGATAATAATAGCACCGGCGTTATCCAGGGCTTTGGAGTCCTTGATGTAGAGGAGCAATCGCTACAAAATAAAGGCCAAATTATTGCATCCGGTGGCACGCTATCCGTCCTTAATGAAGGTTCCATTACAAACACCGGTACGTTGGCAAACAAGGCACTCTCTACACTCAACATTCGGTCACCCAACAATGTAAACAACCTAGGTACTATCGAAGTCAATGCAGGCGGAGGTGTGGCTTTTGACTGCAATGTAGTTAATGAGCCGAATGCCATTATTAAGCTTCTCGGAGGAACTTTAGCGGCAACAACGATTACACAAAGAGCAGATGCCAATTTTGAAGGTTTCGGCGGGATTACAGGAGATGTTGTTATCGACCATAATGGAATAATAGAGCTTACCGGAACGACAAATATTGTCGGAGATGTTAATATATCACCGAATGCAACCCTTGAGATAAGTGACGGCGCAACGCTGATTACAGGCCGGACCGTATGCAATGGCACAATCCATATCAAAGGCGGCTATCTCATTCCGCAGGGCGGTTTATCGGGCGACTGCAATATCATCTGGGAAGCGGGACTTTTTACAAATCCTGCTGATTTCAATCTCGACGGCGAGGTAAATTTCGGCGACTTCGCATATTTCGCCGAAACCTGGCTATGGAAAACAGGCTGGTATTGATTGTTAAATATCAAAATCAGTAATCTTCTTCAGGTACGCTACTTCTGCCGGCAAACGCTTTGTTCTTTTTTTACGCTGGAGTGTTGCAGTTCCTGGAATTCTTACTGCACGATATTTTTTCTTCACCGCTTATTTTAATCAGATTCGTTTAATAATTTTTCCAGCAATTTGCGTGCTTGCACAGAATTAGGGTCTATATGTAAAGCGACACGGAGTTCTTCAATCGCTTCTTGCTTTTGTCCTTGCCTAATTAAAAGGCAACCAAGGTTGAAGTGCATAAACAAAGAATCCGGCATAAAATTCAATCCATTGCGGTACAACGTTACTGCTTCGTCAACCTTACCCTGCTTACAGAGCAATATTCCCAGATTATGATATGCTATCACATGGTCTGGCAGTAATCGCAATGTTTGATAATATTGTTCTATAGCCTTATCGATTTGGCCCTGTTTTTCATATGCCATGGCTAAATTATTATGTGCCTGTTTGCAGGCGGGATTGTTTTGTAAAGCCCTGAGACTACGGTCGATAGCAGCATCCAGATCTCCCATTTTCCCTAATAGACCACCCAAAATAGCATGATATTCGTAATAATCTGTATATTCCAAAACTGCAGAGTATTGTTCCGCTGCCGCCCGGTAGTCTTTCAGTCCAAAATTTAAAAAATCACCGTATTTCTGGCGCAGGTACCAATCTCCTTTATTATCCTCAATTGCCGAGCAATACTGACCAGATGCTTCTTTAAGGGCTTGGGGTGTTAGATTATTTTTATATTCTTTGAGCTTTTCCTCCATTTGCTCAACCTGCTTCTTGTGGTAAAGTTGATTGGTGAATGGTGCTCTTTTTATAAATTCATTGAGAATCTTATCGGCAATTTTATATTTATCCCAATCAGTATAGGCTAAATCCTGGGCACACTCTGTCTCGGTCGGCAGTTGACGTATGCTTTCTTTTTGATGCTTGATCCTCTCCGGAAGGATTTTCTCCACTTGCTCGAAAACGGCTTTTGCCAGAAGATAATTGCCTTCGAAATTCAAATGCACATGCTCATAAAACAGGTCCTCGCCGGTGGTTTTATTAGAACTGTTCTTTTCAAAAACCTCAACGGCATCTACAAAATAAACACCCTCAGCATCCCTGTCGGCCGCTGTCCGCTTAATAATCTCGTTTATCCGCGTGTCAGCACGAAACCTGAGCGTATCCAAATCACGTCCCCGGATATATCTTTCCCGCGCATCTGCGAATTCGCCCATTGCCCAGTAACATTTACCAAGCCGAAACTGAAGGTCTGCGTAACAATCATCAATTTGAGCCGCCGCTAAATAGCGTTCCACTGCCTCAGGATATTTCCCGGTTGTCTCATATGCTATCCCTTGTTGATAAATATCATCCCACTTTCTTTCATCTGACTCTGTCAGGTTTGACTTGTGTAGTGAAGCAAAAGGCGGGCAATCCTCCAGATTGCTGCCTACGGTACAAAAAATTATCTCGGCTCCGCTTTGGTCGGCGATGTCCTTTATGTCTTCCATATTTCTTTCGAAATGCTGGTAAACGCTTTCAAGACGAGGGTCGTCCTCACGGACCTGATTTGCCAGAAACATTTCCAACCCGGCCCAGACCTTCGGTGCATTCTTTGATTGGCTTAGCGATCCCGTCAGGTTTGTTATCAGCTGCCCTATTTTCGTAGCCTTAAAGGCTATGTCGAAACGGATGAAAGATAAATTGTCCGAAAGCGGCGCAAAAACGGTACCTGCTCCGTAAGGTCCGACAACTTCGTTGTTGCCCATATATACGACAAATAAGTCTGAACCGTGACCCGAGCAGTCTTTTGCTATCTCTAAAATCACATGAGAATTTATCGCCGTCGTCGCTGTGGTAATCACTTCGAAATTTGTCTGTGGATACCGATGACGCAGCATCGCCTGTAGAATCCGTCCGAAACAATATGCTCCGTCTGGTTCGCCTGCTGCAGCAGATTCACCCAACACAAAGATTCGGTAAGTATTTTCCGTTTTATCCTTTGAGAAGACATATGGAGTGGGTACCCGTGCAATATATCGCGGAAAAAAACGCCAACTGAATTTGAAATTGTTACAATAGGCATTTTTCCCACCCGATTTACACTCGATGATTGCACGTGCAGGAAAGCCATAACCAGCTATACGCAGAGTAACCTCCAGCAACAGGAACAAAAGGGCTGGAATAACTACTAGTGCAATAAAACGAAACAACCACAAACGCCATCCGGTTATCTTCAATTGTGTTGTTTTTCCCGCTTTCGAATAAACACGCTGCGACTTTTCCTTTTGTGAAATGTTTGTTTTGGATTTTTTCCTTTTCTTGTGACGTTCTCCTGTCATTTATTTTTTCCAAATCTTACAGGGCCTTTAACATCTCAATTTGTCGGCAAAACAAGTCATAGTTCATTAAATTGTAATTCATAAGTTATTACGCATTACATTTTAAGTTGTTTTTCTTAAACCTGTCAACTCATACTTGTTCAGTTTTCTGAACTTTCCGGCACCGACGCCTTTTAGCGATATATTTGCAATCTTTGTTCTCTTAATTGATACTGCTTTCAGGTCGACTTTCGCGAGCATTCTCCGTATCTGCCTGTTGATACCCTGTCTTATGGTTATCTCAAGCAGCGACGTTTCCTGCCCTTTCTTCAGAATTTTGACAACTGCCGGCGCCGTCTTTCCCTCAGCCAGCCAGATACCCTTTTTCAATTTTTCTATTTTCTCCGCTGTAAATCCACCTTTAATTTTAACAACATACGTCTTCGGACAGGCATACCTCGGATGCGTTAATTTATTTGTCAGCCCGCTATCATTTGTAAGAATAATCAGGCCGGTCGTATCGATATCGAGTCTTCCGACACAAAATATTCGCTGCCTGCAATTAATAAGGTCAATAGCCTTCGTCCTGCCCAGCGGATCTGAATTCGTGCAGACAACTCCTTTAGGCTTGTTTAACAGATAATAAACCTTTTTGTCGAAACTTATCCTGCGCCCATCGACCGTAATAGTATCCTTTTCAGGCTCGACAAATGCCGGCAGACTGTCAACAAGCTTGCCATTGACACGCACACGCCCGTCAACAATCATCTGCTCGCATTTCCTGCGGGAATCTATTCCCGCACCTGCCAGAACCTTCTGTAATCTTTCTTTCGCCATATATCTAATCAGCCTGTTAACTAAAATGATTATAATATCTGAACCCCAAAATGCTAATCTTAATATAACGAAACATATCAGCGGGAATTTCTCATTTATTACGCCAGTACCGTTTGGTTAGCCCCGCCATCACGCGGCAATCCGTCATTCCGCACTTGATGCGGAATCCAATATCAAAATTGTTAGCCCTGCCACCACGTGGCAGGGTTGATTTTGAATTTTACACTATGGTTTTTACTTTTGCACTTTTAGTTTTCAATTATCAACACAATACGCCATACGCGCCACGCAATACAATACTTGTAGCATTGGTATCCTGCCAATGCATTAAAATCAGGATATTGCCGGTTTTATAAATTTTCGTAAAAATTGGAAAATTTTGTCATTTTTCTGTTGACAAAGCGGCTTTGTGCTTTTAGTATTATAAATAGAGACAGACGGGTTATATAGAATTTATTATAACTTAAAAAGTCATCATAATTTAACTTTTTTTCATATCACAAACCCATCTGCCGAAAAAAGTTTGTTTTGCTATTCTGTTTTAGTATAGTCCTAATATCTGGTATTTTGCTGAAAAAACGGAATTTTCTTGAAATAAACATACTTTTTCGGTATAATTAATGCTGGACTTCGAGAGAGTTTATATGAGTATTGAAGGACATAACCGGATGAGGGGCGGAGACATCACAAGCGGAAGAGTCCCTGTCTATAAAGAGCAATTCCTTAAACATAATAATCTTATATGTTTTAATCACACAAAACTTGTCCACCATAGCTTTAGCGAAGGTGGATTTGAAAGG
>CAYXGT010000011.1:0-25304 GCA_964464635.1 uncultured Pirellulales bacterium
CCTTACCGCGGGTTCGAATCCCGCCCTCTCCGTTAAAAATTTCGAAGAAATTTTTAACGGAGAAGTCTCACCCGCACCACCAAATTTGTACAACAAATTTGGTGGGCGAGGCGGACTCTCCTTATCCAATATAAAATTTTAGGATAATATATAATTCTTGTTTTAATATGTATTACGTTTATATTCTTTGCAATGAAAAGAGACGTAGAACTTATACAGGAGTTGCAAAAGATGTAAACAAGCGTTTAGTTAAGCATAACTCGGGCAGTGTAAAATCTTCAAGTCCATATCTTCCGTATAAGGTAATTCACACTGAGTCATTTGAAACATTAAAAGAGGCTCGTCAAAAAGAAAGATTTTATAAGTCAACGACAGGCCGGCGAAGACTGAAGGAGATGTTTTTTGAGTGAGCCAGACTCCAACGACTCTCCATTGAAACCGCTATCTTGCGGTTTGCGGGGTTTGATATACCTCCATTACAATAGGTTTTAGCTTTACGTTCTGCACAATCTTTGCACAAAAGTCTGCAAACTCATTTTCAATTTTATCAAAGTCAGTTTCCACATACTGTCTGAATAAATCAGGACCAACAGCCTGGTTCCAGCCGACAGTCAATGGGATCCGCCTGTCAGAAGCAATGATTGCATTGGTTTCATCCAAAGTCCATCCGCCCTGCAACGCATCTGCGAGCATCTTTTTGAGGCTGTTCTTATACTTACCGTTGCAACCCTCTTTTAGGAAACGCACGAGAGCATACGACTGACTGTAAAAAGCCGAGACGGAGACGTTTCCCTTTTCAAAGGCCTGTCCGGGTTCGGCGGCGATGAGGTCCTGCAATGTAATCTTATAATCAGCATCGAGTGTTTTTTTCAGCGAGCCCAAACGATATAAATTACGTTCCGGCTCGAAATAAAAAAGTCCGTTCTCATACCTGTTGGCCTCGAACTGCATAGCCATTCCTTCATTGAGCCAGCTCGGCAGCCTGTATTTGAAGAGCCTGTCGGCAAACTGGTGCCAGCATTCGTGTCCGAGAAGGCGAAAAGTTCTTTGTCGGCCGATATTGTAAGCGACGCAGGAGCCGTTATGATAATAGGCGCCGGCTTTGATTTGAGTGTACTCAGGCGCCCGTTCACCTGCGAAGAATAACGTGTAAATTTCCCACTGCGTGCGATTCGAAAAAAGATAAACGGTAAATTTTGTCTTTGTCTCAACAGGTTTTGGAAGCTGCTTTTGATAGCTGTGATAGCAGGTCTCCATAAAGGCGGGGATATCGCGAAGCATCAATGGGTCAAAAAGAGTTGTGTAAATTTCATAATGAGCGGTTGTAAGTTTCAAGCCCTCGGTGAACCAGCTTTGCCAGAGCTCTGCAGATTGCAAAGCAGGCAGATTTTGCTGATTAAGGTATTCAACCAGACCGGCCGGTGAATTAACTTTACTATCACTGCCACAACAGCCTTTCGTATTTCGTCTGTAATTGTTTTCGAGACAGCCGGCCGATAATAAAACGATTATCAAAGTCAAAATTAATATCAATCTTTGCTTCATAGATTCCTATATTCGACAAAAAGGGTGTTTCGGTTTATATATTTTATAACTGACATTACGTATCTTGAATAATTAGCTATGATTCGGAGGATGCCGGAAAGATTGCAAACTCAGGCTTGATGAATATCAGTACAGTTGAGATGGTCAAGTGTTTTTGAAAAGTGCGCTGAAGATTTCCGCGGTGAAGAGGTAAACTTCGGTGTTTTTGTCTTTCCAGGCGTCAGGCGCGAGGCCTGCTTTGTGTGCGCAACAGTACGAGAGAAATTCTTCTTTAGACCAGCCGGTTTCAGTAGCGACCTGCGGCAGAAAGCATCCGCTGAAACCGCCCTTTTTAATATAAATGCCGTCGGTACCTAATTTCAAACTCAAAGGGTCATCGGTTTTCTTCAATGGCGACAGTACTGAGATTTCTATATCAAGCTGGTTAAGCTCCTCGGCTGTTATAGGGTCGGCGAAGAAACGCGGGTCGGCGGTCGCCGAAGATTCGGCCATAGCGGCAACCATCTCGATAAGAGGCCTGTCAGCTATGAACTGGCCGATACAGCCCCTGAGCTGCTCGTTATTTTTTAATGTGACAAAGCAGCCGCAATGTTCGTTTAAAATGGGATCGTCCGAATGCGGCTTGGGCAGGGTGCCGCCTGTAATTACGGCCTGGACGGTGTCACGGGCAATTTTCAGGAGAGTTTTTTTCCGGTCATCGTTCATTAACTCGTATCTCGTATTGCGTTTAAAAGAGCCTGCTTAACAATTTTATCAAATAAACGAGTATTATTAGTAATATGATAACAATGATGGTAGCAATGTTGAAATATTTTTCTATTATTCGGCGAGCCTTTTTGCCCAGAAAATAAAAGATTAGTGCTTCGCCGCCGAACCGCATAGTTCTAAAGACGGCGCTTACAACGATAAACTTAACCAGAGATACGCCGGCCATACCACCGACCCAGCTAAAAATCATATACGGGACAGGGGTCAAGGCTGAGATTGCAATTGCCCAGAAGTCATGTTTATCATAAAGTTCTAGCGCTTTCTGCGTCAAGTTAGCCAAATCGGGACTAAACAACCCAAAGGTAACCCACTCAAAAAAATTCGAGAACCACTCGAAGAAATTGATTATTCTTTCACCGCCGATTAATAATCCAAGAGAAAAAGCAATAGTTCCTCCGAGTACCGAAAAGAATGCGCAGGTCAGGCCGTAACGTATTGATTTTTTCGGTTTGCCGAGACAAAGACCTATGACGAGACAATCGGCTGGTATGGGGACACAGATAGGTTCGGTTACAGCAAGGATAATAAGGGCTAAGAGACCGAACCTTGTATCAGCCCAGTGGATGACCCAGTTATAAAGCCGGCGATGAATGTGCCAAGATCTGGTTAGTCGCTGGTTGCTCGTCGCTCGTATCTCGCTGTTTTTATTCTTCTCGTTCATATTTTTGAGTCTGTAATTTTTGTTCAAAGAATACGTACAGGAGATTATAATGTCAATGAGTAAATTAGGGCTTTAGGAGCTTATTAAAAGAGGTTATGGAACACAGAGAGCAAATTACCGAGTTAGAAAATGGATTGTCAGTGCTGGCGCCTGCGAAGATTAACCTGAGCCTTCTCGTGGACGGGGTGCGCGATGACTGCTTTCACGAGATACATACAGTAATTTCCAAGGTCAACTTTTATGATGAGCTGCTGATTGAGCGCGGGACAAAAAATGGAATTGAGCTTATATGCGAGGGCCCGCGGTGGTCACCGGAGGCGCAAGATAATCTGGTGTACCGCGCGTGTGAAGAGCTTCTTGAACACTGCGGGATTAAACCAGATATAAAGATAACACTTTTCAAAAATATACCTGCAGGCAGCGGTCTGGGCTCGGCGAGCAGCGACGCTGCAGCGACACTTACAGGAGTTAATCGACTGTTGGACCTCGGTGTAAGAACTCAGGAGCTCAGCGAGATAGGCAAACGTCTGGGCAGTGACGTAGCCTTCTTTTTAGGTGGGCCTCTGTCGCTTTGCACGGGTCGTGGAGAAAAAGTTAAAAAAATTAGTGAAATTTTTAATTTTTCAGCTGTTTTAGTATTGCCTGATGTAAACATTTGTACTAAAATGGCTTACGAAAGCTACAAGGGCGATGAGGAACATTTTGAGCAACTTAAAAGAGAAATAAACAAATATGTTGAAAAAAACAGGATTGATTTAGTTACCAAAATGTGCACAAATATGCTGGAGAAAAGTTGCTTTTCAATAAATAAAGGGCTATTAGAGCTGAAGAGAAGATTAGAAAGAGATTTTGCCAGGCCATGGTGCCTTAGCGGTACTGGTTCAAGTATGTTTTGTATTTTTGAACATGGGGACAATAAAAAAGCATTAGAATACAAAAGTCAAATTTCCGAAAGAATCGGATGCGAGAGCATCATCGTAAATAACAATAGATGGTAGACTTTTTAGCGAGGCAAAAAAATGGAAATCACTGAAGTAAGAATCAAACTGATTAATAACAAAGACGAAAGACTGAAGGCTTTCTGTTCGGTGACCTTTGACAATGAGTTTGTTGTTCGTGACATCAAGATCATCGAAGGAGCGAAGGGGATATTTGTGGCGATGCCTTCACGTAAGATGAGCGACCATTGTGAGAAGTGCGGCGGTAAGAATCATCTTCGAGCCAGGTTCTGTAATAACTGCGGCACGGCACTCATTGAGAATCGGGCAAGGAAAGACGCTCAGGGCAGGATGAAACTTCATGCAGATATTGCCCACCCGATTAACGCCGACTGCAGGCGTAAGATTCAGGAGAAAGTATCGGCCGCCTTCAAAGAAGAGATGGAAAAAGCAAAAGAGCCCGGCTATAAACCAGTCGATATGGATGAGCCGGATGATGAAGTACCTGAGATAGTGTAAATGAAAAAATGATATGCCGGTAAGTACCCGGCGATGTATTCAGCCGGGCTTACATTACGAGGTCTTCAAGTACCTTATCAAGAGCGATATCAAGACGCTTATTAATATCATATTGTCCCTCTGTGAGCTGTTGTCTCACGTTAAGAACTTTTTCTTTTCTCACTTCGGGCAGCGAAGCAATCTTTTTTAGTACCTGACCAATAGGAGTGTTATTAATGTTTTCAAGGATTTTTTCCATAATTAAATCTTCATCTTCCGGCAGTTTTTCATCTGCTGAATCCTGTGGTCGTTCTTGTTGCTCAAAGTTATCGTAACTGCAATCCGTCATTTCCATTGCCTTGTTTTTTAAGGCGTATATTAGCCGCCGGCATCCATCATTTCCTTTAGGGCCGATAACCACTATATATTGTATGTCTCCTGAATCCCTTCGGAGTCCAAAACAGCTTTACAACGTTGATATCGACAGAGCATCAAAGAAAACTTTAGAAAAGTTTAGTTTTTACTTAACTGCAGTAATAACACAGGCTTACGACAATTCATAAACAAAGGCCTGCTTTTCACTACTGAAAACCATTATTTTAGTCAATAATCTTTTTCAGCAAGCACAGCAGCTTTAGCATATCTGGGTAAAATGGGTAATACACAATATATAGTATAAAAGGGGGAAAATCTTAACTTGGAAAAAACGGGTTTTTGCCGCGGTTTGCCAATAATTATCAGACTTCAGGTCAGATACCTTTTAATAGTAATATTTAAACTTGAGAGTGACTTTCCAGGAGTCAACGAGACCTTTTTGTCTATCTATATCAATTGATTCGCATTCGAGATTCGCCCACCTACGCTGGATAGACGACAAGAAGGTTGCAAAATTTGTGATATTGATTTTATGTAAGATTATAGTTGCGGTTCTCGTTTTTATATTGCCGGTGACTCTCGGCTGTTGAGAATCAATAGTATAGCTCGTCGAAGATATCCCGATTGAGCTTGCGATTTGTCCGACAGCCGTTGCGTAATCAAATTCTTTAGCCTCCGCCTTGTTACTATTGGCGTCAAGTCTGCCGGGGTCAAGTTCAAGAATCTGTTCCATAAAAACCTTCGCCTCTTCATGCTGCTGGGCCTCTGCTGCAGCGATACTTCTGGTATTCGGCAGATAAACGAGAGTTATTACAAGCGGCCACAGGGCTGCCAGGATTGGTGCAAATATGTAATAAAAAATGGGATTTCTGAAAAAGTCTTTCATAATATTTTCTCAGTTATTTAGCCTCTAAAGTAATACTGAAATTATGCCTTCCGCCTTTGGAAAAAAGCTCTTCGTTTAAGATTTCAAGATCGGATTCGATCAGTTTCTTTCTCAATTCCATTGTACCATTGTAGCTCAAAGTACTTCCGGTAAGACGTATATACTTGCTTGTTATATTGATTGAGTCTATTTGCAGATTGATGTTTTTAGCACAATCATCTTTATTAAATGCCTCAAGTGTCATTGTAAGCTTAGCGGATGATGTTTTTTCACCTTCGGCATTGATCCTGCCCTTTTCATATCTTTGAAGCCGGTCACTTTCCTTTTTAAGTTTTCTGAGTGCCTCGGAGAATTTATCGGGCAATTCTTTCGAGCCCGGCAGGACGGCGATATAATCGTTTTCGAAAACAGCTCGTATTTCTTTTCTGGGTTTATTCGCATCGAACAGCTTCTTTTGAAAAAAGACGCCGAGAGCAAGCATGCAGATGACTGCACAAATACCAATTACCTTGATATTTTTCTGTATTTTATGCTTTTTTCCCTGAAAAGGGCTAAAATCAGCTCTGAAATCGACGACGTCGTTTCCATCAGCCAGCGAGAATGCGGCACCGGCAGCTGCGGCAAAGGCGACTTTATCTGTAGAATCGGACAGTACATCAAGTTCGGCAGGGATAGGGGCGGTTAAATCAATGTTCTCGACCTGACAGCGAAGCTTTTGAGCAATCTTCTGCGGGTCTATTTTACCGGCGGCATCAAAGACTTTGAGAAAGATATTCTGATTTTCATCGTCTATTGCAGCGGTAGTAAGGGTGATTTGCCTTGTGATCAAATTGTTTCTATCCTGCACAGGGCTAATCAGAAAGGCCCTTTTAACAGCAGAGGTGCCGGTATCCGAAGACGGGACAATCAAGTAACCGTTTCTGCCGGAAAGAACAGCAAAGACAGTAGTCTGGTTTTGAGTTGAGGGCAAATACCTGGTAAGAAATCTTGACAGACAGCTAATATCAGGCTCAATGGTTACGGGGTCAATGTTGTGTTTACTAAAAGCCGTAAGGATATCGAGGAGAATTTTTTTCTGTGCGGTAAAGACGTTTAAGTCCGTTCCAGCTGAGCTTTTTGAATAGACTTCGAAAGCAAGGGCGTCACCGCTTATATCAGTAGCGGCAGATTCCTCGGTGTCAAAGCGGATAGTCTGTGCGATTTGCCGAGAGTCAGTGAATTCGCTATGAACCTTATGCTGCATATACATCGAACAATCGAGGGCAACTGCAATCTGACAATCCTGATATACAAGCGCCTTTTTGGCACATTGGTCCGCTATAAGATTCACCAGCTCAGCAGTATCCTGCGCCTGGTCGCCCTTCTCACCGATAGTTACAGAAAAGCAGTCAGCCACTTTGTGCTCTCTTGCCGTTTGAGCAAGAGATACCACGGACGCTGAGCAGCGTTCAATATAAACACCCAGATATTTTTTATCATCCACCTGTGCACTTACCTTCAAGTTTTGTCGCAATCAGGTTGAAATAACAGCGATACGCGTTATTTTTTTACCCTGCTTTTTTACAGCAATAACAGTTGAGGTTTCCGCTAAACCGCATACAGCGGTTATTTTTATTGTGAAAAGATTACTCTCGGTAGTAATGAACCTTTCACACTTTTCAATAGAGTCAGAATACGCAAAGAGCTGTTTTTTTAAGTCGTCTATATCTTTAAAGGGCTTTATTCGCCTTTTTAGTATAACTTCGTCAGCTATTTTGACTTCATTACCGCCAAAAATAAAGGCGGCCTCGAGCACATGCCTGGGTGCGGTATTAATATTAACCCTGGTTGATGCCCAGGTTGCAATATATTTCAAAGCCGACTCATTTCTTTCCTCGCTTTCGATAGTAGGCCTTGCGAGCAGCTCGGTATCAAGCATAGAACTGTGGAAGAATTTTGCGAAGTCCACGTTTTGTGCGTTTTCCTGCTGAGCAGCGGAGATTGTTGTCCTGACAGTTCTTGTTCTCGTAGTTCTTGTTGTTCTTGCCCTGGCGGTCGCAACAGGTTTTTTTTTGAGTTTCGTTATAGAGGAGAACTTGATTTTGAAGGGTTTTATTTCACCAATTTCTTCGAGCTGGTTTTTTACCTTTTCGATGTTTTTTGTGACGCTGTCGATATTATTTACGTCACTCCACATCCATTCGAGGAAATTTTCGAAACCAGCCCCAAGTTCCCGGTTGATATTCTCGTCATCGAGCAGAGCCCATCCGAGGGGGTATTTGGCGTTTTCATCCTCGATTTCGATTCTGACCTTTGCCTCTCCCACCTCAAATTCCATCGGCGGAGCCACAAAAGGCCAGGTCGGTCCGTACGGGCCGCGAACATTCAGTGCACCCGGCTCGTTAGACTCTTCGAAAAGAAATCTAAAATCGGTGAGAGTATTAAGGTCATTAACGCCATTGACATCTCTGGATTCATTTATATCGGCAATTGTTTTTTCGAAGCTGTCTTTTATCTGGAGCTGGTTTTGCTCTGCCCATTCGGTGAGGAACTGTTCGTACTGCAGCTCAGTTAGCTGGAAAACGTCTGAAAAATCGGGTTCATTCGGTCTTTCTATCAAACGAGGCCCTATCTCGTCGAGCGTTGCCATTGCGTATTTTACCGCGGAATCACAGGCATAACGGGCTTTTGCGTAATCAATGATATAGACATTTCGGCTGCGTCGTGACTGCAGACGAGAGCTTAATATATAAGCCAATGTCGCAAACACAACAAGCAAAACAAGAGTTAATAATAGAACGAAACCTCTACGGTTTTGTGTTTTGCTTTTATTTAATTTTTCTGTCTTCATAATTTTCTCAGTCCACATCATTGATGTCATTCATATCCGCAATGTCTTCTGATTCATTTGCGTCAGCTTCCACCGCACTGACAAGACTCAGGTCAGTATTAAATTCTCTTTTTACTATTTCGAATTTAATTTTTCTGGTTCTGTCAACAGCGACAGTTCTGGTAATTTTTTCCTCATCCGGCACTTCCCACTGTCCCGGCAAGGTTTCCACCGGCTGAGCGAAAGAAATTGTGATAATGATACTTCGCGGCAGGTTAGAGGCTGTCCACCTGTCAATAGGTCTTGTTTTTGTTGCAGCCTGGACCTGAAAGAAGGTAACACCCGAACAAACCGGTACGAATAGCCCTCTTTGCCAATCCTCCCTCAGTTCATCGAGCAATTTATCTTCGAGAACCAGGCCGGAGTGGCTTCTGTAAAGGACAAGTCCGTCGGTAAAAGATTCATAGTCGAAGCCGGTTTGCCAGACGATTTCTTCGAAATCCTGAACGCTGTCACTTTTATTATTATAAGTTCTGGTTATTTTGAGCTGAGCGGAATTGTAGCCTTCCCTCTGCTTTTTATTCTGGAAGGTGATTTTTACGTCCTTGCTGTCGGTTATTATCCGGTCGAGGTCTTCTGCAATGAACTGGAGAACCTCTCGCGGCAGGCGGGAATCATCAAGCCTGCCTATGACGGCATTTGCAGAGCTTTCGAGGCGGTTATAGACCGTAAGCACGGTGATTAGAATCATTGAGCCAATCACGAGTGCAGCAAGCATCTCCGCCAGGGAAAAGGCTGCTCTGAGTTTTAGTTTTTTATGCGTAATGTATTCCATCGTTTTTAGTTAAAACCATTCATCGAGACAGCTCAGTATTTCTTCTATAGTGGCATCGATTTCCTGGCTATTATTATATTGGCACATAATTCTGTCACATAACGGCAGCCCAGAGCAATCAACTTTCGGCTCATCGGTTTTTTGTTCCGGCCCCTCTCCGTCTTCCTGATCTGACAATATGTCGTCAAATTCTTCTCCGGTCTGCACAATCTGTGCCACAGAGGGGTTGCCGTTACTGCTTTTATATAAATCGAGGTAGATTTTTATAAAGTAGCCGTCTTCGGTGACAGGCATACCATTGTCTGCCCATTGTTCGACTGTCTCTTCATCGACACCTGCATATTCTGCAGCTTCTTCCAAAGTTTCTATAAGCTGGTCGATTAGAGCAAGGTAATCCTGTTCTTTACCTTTTTCTTTGAGCAGTTCGAGAATCTGTTTTTTTGACAGGTCTGTAAGCCAATGTGTTAATTCGATTTTTTTTAATTCGCCTTTTGAGTCTGCATATTCGGTGGCGCAGACAGCCTGTATCCAGAGATGGTTGGTTATAGGCTCATAAAATGATTCGACAGTAGTCCGCCACTGGATTTGAGGGTGCTCTTCGCTGTATCCGAAGTCCGTGTATTCTTTTACGGAGTCCGTTGAAAGCAGCTGTTCCATATTCTCGCGTGCAATCTCAAATGCCTGCATCTGAAGGGTAACATCGGCGGCAGATTCCATAGAGCGATTTATAACAACGAGCACACCAGAACAGATAAAGGCCAATATCATAGTAGCCGCTGCTGCTTCAGCAAGAGTAAAGCCTTTGCCATTCAGAGGGTGCAGTGCCTTTTTTTCAGAACGGTACTTCAGCTTTTGTTTTCGGCAATAAGATTTCAACATCGCCTTCCTTTAATACAACGATTCTGTTCAAGCGGTTAACGATAACTGAGTAAGGATAATCACTTCTATCAAGCAGGACAATTTTACCTCCGTTTTGCCAGCCCGCGTGCCCTGCCCTGAACTTTGCAATCTGGTGTTCGGCGTCGGTTGCCACAAGGTCATCAAAGATGACGTATTCAAAAGCACAATTACTGTTGAAGTATTTTTCGAGGATAATTTCCTCATCAAGAACTTCAGTCAAATCAGGGGAAGTGATTTCTCTGAGAATATACTTTTGTTCGGTGATATCGATTATAACTTCATATCTTCTGTCGCTTTGAGGGGCGGCATTTGCCGCGAGCTGCATAGCATTGACAAATTCCTGAGCCTGTACTTTAAATGTGTTTTTTCTGAAGATATTGAAAGCATTCAACTGTATAAGCATCGCCGAAAGAGCGATAATGACAATAACGACAACAACCTCAGTCATTGTAAAGGCGAGCCTGCGACAAGTCAGATTACTTAGTTTGTGTTTTTTTATTTTCAGCATTTTTAGTATTCCCGCCTTTGCGGGATTGAAAAGCTGCCAGTTTTTTTCTTAGCCTGCATCTGTGCTTAGCATATCGTCTTCGGTATATTCTTCGCCGTCCGGCCCGGCACTTCTGATATCAAATGGTTTTCCGCTCTCCGGATTCAGCTCAAAGATAAAATCATGCCTCCAGCCGTCTTTTGGGATTTCGGATTCTTCAAGAAAACCTCCTTCCGGCCAATCTTCGACATCGGCGGGCTGCTCAAGTAACGCGAAGAGACCTTCTTCCTCTGTTGGAAGTCTTCCCGTGCCCATTCTGAAATGAATGACAGCACTATGAAGAATTTTCAAGTTTGCCATTGTGGTTGTTTTTTGCGCTTCTTTGATTCTACCGATCACATGAGTTGCGGCGAGAGTTGCAAGCAGACCGATGATAACAAGAACGGCCATAAGCTCAACCAATGTAAAGGCTTTTTTGTTTTTTTCCCTTTTCATAATTTTTAAGACTCCATAAAAAGTATCTGACAAATAATTTTAAAACTTTACTGCTGAAATTCTGAGTATCGGCAATATCGTCGCATATGCAATAACACCAACTATTGTAGCCATAACTATAATTATAAGCGGCTCGACGGCTGCGCTAAGTCTTTCGATAACAATATCGGTGGAAGCCTCGAGATTTTCGCTGATATTTTTCAGCATAGTTTCGAGCTCACCGCTTTTCTCACCGACAGTCACCATATGAGCAATAGCCGGGTCGATGACACCGCTGTCTCGCAGAGGCGTCGCGATATCGGCACCTGCGAGGATTCTCTCACGAGCCTTTTGTACGGCATCTTTCATAATGCTGTTGCCGGTAACCTCGGCGACGACCCGAAGGGATTCAGCCATACTCAGGCCGGAACTGAGAAGAGTAGAAAGTGTGGAAGCGAAACGCGCAACGACCCTCTGCTTTACCAGCGGCCCAAAAACAGGCAAAGATAACAGGAATTTATCCTTTAAGAATGCTCCGCGTTCTGTTCTTACGAATTTTCTTACCGCCAGGATAATTGTTACGATTACTGCGATTACAAGCAGCAGCCAGTAACTCGTCAGAACATATCCCACATTCATCATTTGCTTCGTAATCCAGGGCAGCTGCTGACCCGCTTCCTGGATTTGCTTGCCTATTTTCGGGATGACAAACGTAGTAAGTACAATAACGGCGACTGCGCAAAAGATGATTAAGACAATTGGGTAAATCATTGCGGTTATGACTTTGGACTCGACTTTCTGCCTTTTTTCCATGAAGCTGCCGATGATAGAAAAGCTGCCCGCCAGAGTACCGGTAACCTCGCCGACATGAATCATACTTATATAGATGATATCGAAATAATCGGTATAATCTTTGATGGCATCAGCAAAAGACTCACCAGTGACAACCCGGTCACGTATATCGACAATAGCGCTTTTGAATCTCTGGTCTGAAGCCTGCAGAGTAAGAACAGAAAGAGCCTCGGTAAGCTTGATACCGGAATTGAGGAGGGTAGCCATCTGTTTTGTGAAATCTATAATCTGAGTTCTGCTTGTTCTTGACAAAAAAGAAAGTATCGTTGCCTTAGCTTCATCCTTCGAGCCAAGCTCTGTTATATGCGTAGGATGTATGCCACGGACTCTGAGCTGCTTTCTTGCGGCGTAAGAGCTCTCGGCGGTAACGGTACCTTTGTTTTTTCTACCGCCTGCTGCTATGGCTGTATAGTGGTATCTCGGCATAACTTATAACCAATAATACTTTCTGCTTTTATTTAATCTTACCTGTCACATAATATCAGTCTGTGTTACTCTGAGGACCTCCGATACTGTTGTAATGCCCTCAAGGACTTTTCTGACACCATCCATTCTCAAGGTATTCAGCCCTGCATCGAGTGCGGTTCTCTTTATTACTCCGGCACTCTGCCTTTTATAGATTAGCTCCTGAACTTCTTCACTGATTAACATAAGCTCGTAAATTCCTGTTCTTCCTCGATAGCCGGTCTGAAAACATTTATCGCATCCTCTTCCGACGACAAAATTAGCTTTTTGCTCCGGCAGGATATCTCCCAGGCCGAGCTCCCTGAGCTGACGTTCTGTAGGCTCGACGTGCTCGGTGCAGTCCGGGCATACCTTTCTGACAAGGCGCTGAGCCAGTATAGCTATCAGCGAAGAGCTGACGAGGTACGGCTCGACACCCAAATCCAGCAATCTGGTTATTGCGCCGGCGGAGTCGTTGGTGTGAAGTGTGCTGAATACGAGATGGCCTGTTAGCGAGGACTGAATCGCCATACGAGCGGTTTCGACGTCGCGGACCTCGCCGACCATTATAACATCGGGGTCCTGACGCAGAACGTGCCTTAGCGAGTTTGCGAAATTCATACCTTTTTTTGCGGAGACCTGCATCTGGCTGATACCTTCGAGCTGATATTCGATGGGGTCTTCGATTGTCATAACATTCTTTTCAGCGGAGTTTATCCTGTTAAGGCAGGCGTAGAGGGTGGTGCTTTTTCCGCTTCCGGTAGGCCCGGTGACAAAGATGACGCCGTGAGACCTGTTCAGCATAGAGTCGAATTTTTCGAGGTCTTCGTTTCCGAGGCCGAGCTCATTTAAGCCGAGCAGGCCTGTGCTCTTGTCAAGAAGTCGCAGAACGCTTCTTTCACCATAGCTGGTCGGTACGGTGCTGACTCTCAAATCAACCTCTCTCTGGCCAAGCCTGACGCTGCATCGGCCGTCCTGAGGCATTCTTCTCTCGGCGATGTCCATACCCGCCATAACCTTGATACGTGAAACAATCAACGGCAGAACATTTCTGTTCAGGCTAAGCGTATCATAAAGAATACCATCGATACGGTAACGAATCTGGATTTTCGCCTCGTACGGATGGACGTGGATGTCACTGGCTCTTAGCTGCAAGGCTCGGAAGAGAATATCGTTTACGAGCCTGATGACCGGCGGGCGATTAACGACATCAAGCAGGTCATCGGAGGCGGCAACTTCGTCTGCGAGCTGGTCAATATTCTGGGAATCGAGCTCTTCTGCAACCTCTTCGATGACAGTGGTCCTCTGCTCGTATGCGACGTCGATTGCGGAGGTGATTGCTGCACGGGTTGCGACGGCGGCCCTTACGGGCATATTCGTCATCTTCGAGACATTGTCGAGAGCGTCCGTATCGAGCGGTCTCGACAGGACAACTGTAAGCTCATCGGCGTTTTGTGCATCATTGCCTGGACCATCAGTTTTTATACCGATGAGATAATGATGCTGGGCATAAGTAGCCGGGACGGATTCTATAAATTCAGGGGGGACGGCCTTTGAAGGAATCTCATCAAGATACTGCTCATCGAGTGCAACAGCAAAGAGTTTTAAGATTGATTCTTCTGTGAAATAAGGGCAGGTAAGCAGGAACTGGTCTATCGGCTGGTCGCTCTGGTTATTTTTGAGAAAGTCGGCCAGCTTTTCGGCGTCGAGCAGGCCGGTCTCTCTTGCTGTTTTTATAAGCAGGTTTTTCATAATCCATCAATTTTTCTCCGGCAACAGCTTTGTTCTTTAATATCCGTTCAATTTTTGCCAACAAGCCAGCCAAAGAATAGCCCATTTTGCATTTTATTGCAAGATGAGAAACGCTGTAATTTTGCTTTTCTGTAAGAATTTACCGGTTCCAGAGCTATTTGTTCAATCCCCTTCAAGGATTTTCACGGGATCCATAGGTTTCGGTTTTATGCCCGGCCAGTCCTCATATTCCTGCATCTCTCTTTCGTATTTTTCGAATGCTTCCCTGTTTTCCTTTGATATACGCATTATATCGGAATCTTCCATATTGCCTTCAGGTCTTAAGATATTGGCTTTTACAAAAACGTAAAGCCTGTTTTGGGAGTCTGTATTACTGGTACTTCTGAAGAGTCCTCCCACAATCGGGATATCACCGAGCAGGGGGACCTTTGTGCCTCCCTTGGTCTGGTTCAGCTTTTCAAGTCCGCCGAGTATTATTGTTTTTCTGTTCGGAACAGTGATAACCGTAGTTACGTCACTGGTCAGTAAGTCAGGCGGTGTCGGGCCGCTAAGTTTTTTGTCGTCAACTGTAATATCATAATCTTTTCGGGTTTGGAAATCAGTACGTGTCATATTTATTTCAAGCCTTAAGAGGTCTCCTTCGCTGATATGAGGCGTAATGTTGAGTGAGATTTCTGCTGTGTATTCTGACTTATCCACGGAAGTGCTTGTTGTTGCCGTACCGGAACTGCCTGAGACAACTTCTGATTTCGGCGTAATTACAGTTTGTACTTCCGTAGTCATGATTGTACCTGTTTCATTATCGTTCACAAGCAGCTTGGGTTTTGCCAGAACTCTGCCGTAACTTTTGGTCTCTACTGCGGTAAGAAGTGCCTGGATGTGGTCATCGGAGTAAAAGGCCGTTCCTGAACCACTCACAGAACTGCCTTCCAGGGTCCTTCTTGTCAAGCCTGATGCAATCAGGCTTATCTGCCCGGTCTCGAGAGCTTTTGAGAATGTCGGGTATTTTGATACCAGGTCGAGATCGAGTGTGAATTCGTCGTCTTTGCTTATCTCAACCAGCGAGACGTCGATGAGTACCTGTGGTCTTCTTTTATCGAGCTGTCTTATAAGAGATTCAATCCACTGCTGATTTTTTTTGCTGGCATAGACGATAATCGAGAAGGTATTTTTGTCGGCGAGAATTGTGATATCCTCCTCGGTTTTTCTGGTGGTTTCGCTGCTCACCACTTTGCCGGTCGGATCTGTTCTCTCTATGGTTTCCTGGATAAGCTGATTTAAGATTTCAGCAAGACCTTCAGGGTCCTGGTTTTCGAGAGGATAGACGACGTAGTTGATTGAGGCCTCTTCGGGCTGGGCATCGACGAAACCTATTATCATAGCAATCTGTGCGTGCTGCTCGGCGGTGGCATTAACGAGCAGTGAATTTGTTGATTCGATTATGACGACCTGCGGCTCTTCTATTAGCGGCTCCTGCTCGGAAGAACCACCGGAGACATCTGCTGTAATTCTACCTCCGGGCGTCGTGCCGGCGGGCGGTGTTGTTCTGCCGGTAGGTGTTCTGCCGGTAGTCGTTGTTCTTTGGGTACGAGTCGTTGTTCTTGCTCTTCCTGCAGTGGGCGCTGAGCTGATAATTCCGAGCTCCTGCAATTTACCTGTTACCTCGGCTGCATCTACATTCTGAATTTCGTACAGCCGCAGCGAGCGGACATCCTGCTGTTCAACATCGAGTGTATCGATAAGGCTTTCAACGGTGTCAAGCTGTTCTGCGAGGCCAATCATAAGGATACGGTTTGTTCTTTCGTCAACATCAAGATAAACAGATTCAGGTTCAGCGGCGGTTGTGCCTGGGGCAGCTGTTGGCGTCGTGCGTCTCGTCCGGGCTTCGCGGGCTACCCGCGCTCTGTAGACAGCCGTGGACTCACCCTGTCTTCTTGGGCTGGGAGTAGTCGGTTGCGTGGCGGCAGCTCCTACAGTAATCGATATAGTCCCAAGCTGGTCGGCGAGCGTTTTTATTTTATCCTTAAGGGTAGCTGCCATTGTATATTTTAACTGTCTGAATCGAAATTCCTTTTCCTGGCCTGGTATATCAACCAAATTCAGCAGTTGTTCAATACGGGGCATTCTGTGAGCGTAACCAGTAACTATAAGGTACCCTGCTTCAGAAGCAGAGGTGTTGATATCTTCGCCGAGATTCATACCAACGAGGAGGTTTTTAGCGTTTTCAGCGTCAATGTATTTGAGCTCAAAGATACGCGTTACGATAACGTCGCCGATACGGACCTCTCCTTTTTCAGCTCCGATAATTGCGGGGTCAAGGTCCTTTGCCTGGGCCTTCGGGGCTATAATGACAAGATTATTTTCGGTTCGTGTCATTACGAGGCCTTTGTATTTAAGGACGGCCTCGACAAGGGGATACAATTCTTTAACCTGAATCTGGCCCCTGTTTTTCCCACGAAGTTTCAGCGTTACTTCGCCCTGGACCTGGGCTGGGTCGTACATATAGTTGATATTTAAGTATTCGCCGGCGAGTCCCAGCAGGTCAACGATTTTCAGCTTTTCAGGGACTTCTATAGTGAGCTGCTCATTGCTGTCGATTACAGACTCCGGCTTGTAGGAGCGTATTTGTTCTATCTGCTCGGCATCCAACAATTGAGCTTCATCCTGTTCTAGGATTTTCTGCTCTGCCGCGGCTGCAATTTCTTCAGGCCGCTGTGATTTTTCCAGCATCTGGATTATTTGTTCTTTTTCTTCAACAGCCGGTCTATTGGGCTCTCTTACTTCGGCTGGGATGGAGGTTTGCTGCTGCAAATCGACAGGTATTCGGATTTCGGGAACCTTCGTTTCACCCAGAGAGGCAACAAGCCTGTCGAAGACATCGACCAGGTTGCTTTCATTTACATCCGTCCGGGGAAGCTCGTTAGCATCAATTTTTTCCATTTTATCTGCATCAGCAATCTTCGAGAGGTTATTTACATCAGGGATTTTCAACTCGTTAGAATCAGTTTTTTTCACCTGATTAGCATCAGCGTAAGTTTTATGTTCCGGCATTGCCGGCTGGTTTGTATCAGCAGGTAAATTAGCGTCGATTGGAGATTCTTGTGCCGGTGGAAGAGCATCAGTTATGATTTTCTCTATGGGGCTAAATTTGCCAACAGGAGCTATAATCAGCAGCTTCCGGCCTTGCTGGTTAATAATTGCTTTGTGGCCAACTCCGGCAGGAGGCTCAGAAAAACTACCTATCAGGATATCACTTATTTGGGAAGATATTTCTTCATTCGTTGGCAGGTCATTAGAATCCGGCGGTATTGAGATTGATTTGATAATAAATTTACTTTCCACGTCGACGAGCTTAACGACCTGTCCTGCGTTCGAGAGCTGCGGCCGCAGACCGGTTACAGAAAGCATATCCTCTCTGAGAATCTGGACTTCGACATTTATACCGGTCAAATCGAGATATTTCTTCGCCTGCTCAGCGGATATATGTTTCAGGTTAAAAACTCTGTATCTCGGAGGTTCCGGGAGCGGTTTTTCCGCTGAGGTCTGTTCATTTGCAATACCGTTATTACCATCGAAAAAAAGCGTAAAGAAAGCAAGGACAATAACCATAACCTTCAGCAAAAACAAGCTCTGAAGGCTGCCTTTATCGTTTTTATTCGAAATCATAGATGGCTCCCTAAGTTCCGTACAGAGCGCATAACTATCAAGTGTCGCTCTATGTTTGCCTTTATCGGGCATCTCGGCCTGTAACTGTTGCAGAACCAGTTTCCGGGATATTCCAAGCTATTTTCCATATAGGCTCCAAAGCATCAATAAATAGTAAATCAGCTTATCTATAAGACATAAAAAACGCCTAAAAGTTCCCATTTTTCGGTGATAAACGGCCGATAAAGCGACCGAAAAACAACGAAAGTACAAGCATTATAAGTACTTAGGTTTCGAGAAGATTTTGTATGGGGCTTTTAGAAAAAAGAGCAGGATTTGCTCTTTCACTGACTACCTCAGGACAGGTGGTCTTCTTCTTCTTGAGTTTACGGGGGTCTTATCTACCTCCGGCTGATTAGGGTCCTTTTTCTCGCTGTCCAGCTTTTCGCCGAGGTCATTAAGTTTTTCTGCTTCCTTTCCACTTACCCGCATATTTTCGATATCGGAGAAATATTGCATGATTATCTCATCAGCTTTTTCATGGCTTTGTTCATCTGTATCTCCGTCAGCCGATTCATTAATGGTATTATTGAGTTCCTCAATAAACTTATCGAACAATTTCTGTTCTTCAGGACTTATCACCGGCGCCGACCTCTGCCGGTTTTGAATTGACTCTGCAGACCTTCTTGCAGCAGCTGCCTGTTTTTTGACTAAAGCAGTTTTGTCAAGTCCGGTATTATTGATTAAGGCAGGTGTGCGATTAGCTGGTATTGTTGATTCATCTGACTTTCCGACAACAAGGGAAGTCTGTTGAGGTTCCTCGACCATAGTAAGTGGATAAGTCCTTGTGCCGTCGTTAATAATAACCGAGCCATCCTTTATCTCCCTTATGATCAGGTGGCCGACGACGTCAGACTGCCTGACCCATCTGCGGTCCAGGCCTGGTTCATCAATCAAAGCGACTGACAAGGCTGGATTCGATTCGTGGACACAGGTGGCAATAAGATTAAACCTGGCAGTTCTGGCTTTGGATTGAACCACAGGGACGGCTACAGTTTCTCTCTCGACCGGCGGTCTTACTCTTTCGACCTTTGGTTTTGGAGGATTAAGATAGAGGGCGAAATCTTCGGCCTCTTTTACGAGCGGAGGCTTCTGGTCTGCGTCTTTTTTTGCTCTATCGCCTTGTGTCCTTTTAAATCTTTCTACGACGCTTTGAACTTCCAAAGACTCTTTGGTTTTTGCATCGCCCTTATTTGCTCCCAAGACTACGGGCAGAGCAACGATAATAACAACCAGCAGAGCTATCAAAATACTTGCTATTTTAACGGTTTTAACCATCTTTTATCTCATCAACAAATGAGCATAGTTATATCACAGGAAATAAGCCTGCACGCCGCCTATATTCAAACGGCCTCTAATATTAAGACGTTATCGGCAATATTTTGTTCCCTCCCAATGGATATTTTTTCAAAATATTTTGCGACACCGGAGGCTGTTGTGCGAATAATCAAGGCTTTATTTGACAATATTATCCTGGAGGATAATAATGATGCAGAGTTTATATAACAACCTCATTTCGCGTAAATTCGTATAGTACCGATAAAAACTTTTTTTTATATAGTCAGACCCAGACTAATACAGATTTCGAACTACCGTTTTATAGAAAAGGAACTATAATTTTTTAACTTCCCGCATAGAATCCGCGACAGGTAACCTTTAGCTCCTGACTGCCTTTGATTTTAACAAGCAGGTTATCCTGAAAAGACTTTGCATTTTTTTCTAATTTAGGCGGATCTATCTGCAATTTAAGTTTATAACTGCCTTTATCTATCTTTTCGCTGCTGAGCGCTTTTACAAAACCTTTTTCGGAGGAAATTGATTCGATGTCGAAATCCTCACCGTAGTTATTCTTCACCCAGATGTCTTCTCTTACTATCGGTTTTCCTGGCTGAGCCTTGAAAACAAGCACAACAGCCGGTCGACTTGAAAACTCTGCCGGCGCATTATATGAGATACTAATAAGACTGCAACTGGGGTGGTCGAGATAAATCCGAACATAGCCACTCAAGTTCTGTCCAAGCTTCTCCAGATTCACCCGAGGTTTGAGAACAAATTCAGTTGCCTTTTGATTCGGGTCGAAGTCTGCTACTATGATGTCAGGGCTTGATTTAAATTGTGTTATAGAGAATTTTTTTCCATCAAGACTTCGAATCTTGATTTCAGGGCAATCGGCATTTTCTTTTTTAAGTGACAGGTTGAGCATTTCCGGTTCGTGCTCGACTACTTTTGCGACAGATGCCTGTATCGTGAGCGTAACGCTTGGTTGCTTTTTGTCATTACTCAAGACATATAAATTTTTCTTTACGGGCGCTGTTCCAACACCAGCTTTAAAATTGACCTCAATTTCTCCGCTTTCTCCGGGAGCATACTCTTTCTTAGGCAGTTTGGCCACGGTACAGCCACAGGTAGATCTGATTCTTCTTATTTCGAGGACATCGCTGCCAACATTCGTAAATTTAAATCCGCATTTATTATCCGACTTTGGAGACACCTGTCCGAAATCGTGCATATCGGATTCGAATTTAATTTGGGGCCTTGAGCTTTTGGACACGGCCTGAACTGCTTTGGCAGACACCTTCGCCGGTGTACTCACCGTTGTTTTTTCAACAGGTGTTTTACCTTCAGCGGTGACCTTTTGACTTTCTAACAATTTTGCTGAATCTTGTTTTTCCTCGGTTGTTTTTTGTGGTGAGCCCTGCTCATCGCAGCCGGCGAGGAAAAAGCCGAAGGAAAAAACAACTAAAATACATAAAGTAAAAACCAAGCGCTTCATACCGTTAACTCCTATTTAATCAGGTTAACTTTCTTTTCGGTTAGAAAATCTCATTATAACAAAACATTCTCTTTAAGCAACACTTTTATTTCAACCTCAAAACCTCTTTCGCGGCGATAATAACACCCTTATTCAAATGCAGGACATATATTCTGTTATACTCGGCGAAAAGTGTAAAGGTTTTACAAAAAATTTACTTACCCGCCGTCAACCATCAGGCTACTATAGACGTCTAAAGAATTAACTGGAGCAGGCAGCCTGAATGGAAATTAGCGACAACAGCTTAATAGAAGCCCATAATCTGGGAGACAGTGATGCTTTTAGGCAAATCGTGCGCCGGCATGGTCCGGCTTTGTTAGGATATATTATCAGGATGAGCGGCAGCAGAGAAAAGGCAGAAGATTATTTTCAGCAGACCTTTATGAAAGTGTATGAAAAGGCGAATACGTTTCGGCAAGGAAGTTTCAAGTCGTGGCTTTTTACCATAGCAACAAACGTTGTTATGGACGGTTTTCGACGTCAAAAAAAACAGCCGGCTTTATCGCTAAACGAGATGATTGAAACGGGAAACTCCGACGGCGAAGAATTCGGAGCGGTCGTTACAGCAGATAACTCGAATAATCCTTTTGAAAAGGCAGCGGAGGCTGAGCTGACTGAACAGCTACGAGATTTTATAATTTCGCTGCCGGCAGGTCAGCGAGCGGCTCTTGTGCTGAGCTATTATCAGCAGATGAGTTATTCACAAGTTGCCAAGGTGCTGGGCTGCTCGATTGGAACCGTCAAGAAACAAATGTATAGAGCATTGAAGAGGCTGGCCGATAAACTACCAGAGCAGCGGAAAATTTTATGAAGAAAAATCATCTGACAGAAAAAGACCTTATTGAATATCAATTCAAGTTAGCTTCGCAAGAGCAGATTGCAGAGGCTGCTGAACATCTTAAAGAGTGCGAAAAATGCCGGCAACTCAATGAACGGCTGGCGGCTAAATTTTCCTCGCTGGAGCTTCTGCGAGAAGAGCCGCAGCTAAGCGAAGAGCTGGTTTCCAGAGTGCTTGAGAGTATCAAGACATCCCGCCAAACGAAACTGAAATTAAAGACGTTTAAGATACCTGCATGGATAGGTGCAGCCGCTGCGGTTTTATTAGTGACATCGCTTCTCGTGGTCTCGGAAATTAAGGAACAGAGAAAGAGCAAACTTACAGAAGGTCTGAGGATAAAACAGCCTCAAGTAACAGAAAAGTATGCCTACAGCGGCAGAGAAATCACAACTGAGCGTGCAAGTGAAATTAGTGGGGACTCAAAAGAATTGGGACGTGTTTTCACTGTTGGCGACCGAATAGTATCAAGTAAGGAGCCCAAGAAGCCGCCATTTGCACCGGCCAGTGCGATTGAACTGGTGACACTACCGAGAAGAGAAAATGTACAGACAACGATTTACAATTCTGCGGACCTGACGCTTGTTCGTGAGAGACGCAATCTTACGCTAAAGAGGGGCTGGAACTGGCTGCAGTTTATGTGGGCCAATACTTTGATTGACCCGACGAGCCTTAATCTGGAGCCGCTCGAAGAGAAAGGGAAAATCGAGATTGAGCAGCTTGTATTCCCGCCTCGATTAAAAGAGGTCGGCAGATGGCTCATACATTCCGAAGTCGAAGGGCAGGTACCGTTCGAGATAACTTATTTTACTTCTGGATTAAGCTGGCGGGCATTTTATATGGGGACATTAACAGAAGATGAAAAAACAATGCGGCTTGAAGGTTACGTTCGGGTGACAAACAACAGCGGCGAAGATTACGAAAATGCCCAGACACGGCTCATCGTGGGCAAGGTGCATCTGCTCGACCAGATCGCAGACCTTGCCCGCCGACAGTGGCCTTATGGCTGGCCGGGAGAATTTCTGCCTTTATCTTCAAATGAAAAAGGAGAAATTGATAAGATGCGAGGCTTTGTGGCACAACAATATTATAGTTTATCTATACTAGGGGATGAATTGAGTCAAAAAGTAATCACAAAGGAAGGCCTGAGCGAGTATTTTCTTTACACGATTGAGGGGACAGAAACGATTGAGACCGGCTGGTCGAAAAGGCTGATAAGCTTTACAGCAGACGATGTACCGGTTGTCAATCTTTATAAATATGAGCAGCAGCGCTACGGCAATTCGGTTGTAAGGTTTCTAAGCTTTAAGAATGATGAAAAGCACAAGCTTGGCGAAACACCCATACCCGGTGGGATGCTGAAGGTTTACCGAAGTGTCGATAACACGGGGCATTTATCGTATACGGGACAATCAGCCTTTAAGTACATACCCATAGACGAGGAAGTTGAATTGAATCTCGGGCCTGTAGAAAATGTTGTGGTCGAGCCGACATTAATGAAGTTTTCGACGGAGAATTTTAAGTTCGACAGTAAAGACAATATTGCCGGCTGGGACGAGGTGCGAACATATAATATCGAAGTTCGCAATACGAGGGACATACCTGTTAAGGTCGAGATTAAAAGAAACTTTGCCAGCCAATACTGGGATATCACCAAGAAAGGTGATTTTGACAGTTTCGAGAAGGAGGATTTGGATACGGTCAAGTTTACAGTCGAGCTCGAGCCGGAAACAAAAAAAGAGTTCGAATATACAGTCCGGACATACCACGGCTTACGGCAGCAAGACTGGAATAACTGAGTGTATTGGTTTATCAGTAAATTTGTATGGACAAATGAACAGGTGAATAAAAATATCTGAAAGGAGAATAGATTATGAGATGTAAAAAGAAAATATTAACAGTGATAATGATTTGCCTGGTGCTCGGTGGCGTTGCACAGGCGAGGATTAAGTTAGTGGCGATTCCTGAGCGGGCGGCGACGGTCATTCGCCTGGATAATCCACAGGCAACGCTGATAGAAGAAGAAAGGGTACTGACGCTGCAAAAAGGAATAAATAAAGTGGACTTTTCCTGGAAGGCGGTGAGCATAGACGCCGATTCCATCCGGCTCGCCGTGCTCGACCATCCCGATAAGGTCAAACTTTTGAATGTGAGCTATCCGCCGAACGAAGCCGCGCTCGTCTGGGAGATAAGCAGCGACAGTGACTATGCCGAGCGGGTTCGTATCAGCTATTTGTTAATGAATATTGACCGGCTGATAACCTACAAGGCTATTGCAGACAAGGCTGAAACCGGTATCAATTTGAAAAGCTTTTTGGTACTGCGAAACTTTTCAGGCGAAGATTTCGACACGGCCAACATCCAGCTCGATTACGGCCAGGCATTCGAGAGAGGCTTGCAGCACGAGGAAACGAAACAGATGCTGTTTTTCGAGGCGGCAAGGATTCCTGTTACAAAGGTATGGACATTCGATGCCGCAAAACTGGCCTGGGACCCGGAGCAGCTCGAGAACCAGAACGTCGGCATTCCTGTAAGCTACCGGATATTAAACGATAAAAAAAGCGGGCTTGGTGAGTTCGCACTATGGGGCGGCAAGGCCAGAATCTTCCAGGACGACGGACACGAAAGCACAATCTTTCTGGGTGAAGATGTTACAGGATTAGTGCCCGTCGGTGAAAAGACCGAACTGTATATCGGTGACAGCAGGGACATCGTCGTTACGCAGCGAAAGATGAAAGAGCAGCAGATAAATATCAAAAGAAACAACGGTAACAGCATCATACTCTACGACACTGATGAGGAAATTGTCGCGAAGATTGAAAACTTCAAGGACAGCCCGGCTGTTCTGACCGTGATAGAGCACATACCGGGTCAGTGGGATATGGAAAAATGTGTTCCGGATGATTACGTGAAAAAGAACGCCAACACGCTTGAGTTCGAGATAAAGCTGCCTGCCAGAGGCAAGGGCGGCCCGGCAGTAACAGAGATTAAGATGCAATATCACCGCAGGAACATCAGGCCCGGCGTGCAGATTCCGGATGTGCAGTTTTACGGCAGATAACAGAGCGAAAAAATAAGATTTTAGGAGAGATAAAAATGAAACGCATATTCATTTTACTAATAATAGCTGTAGTAGGCTGTACCGCCTACGGCAAGGTTGATTTGGTGACACTACCCAGCCGGGACACGGTTCAATTGACTATCTACAATTCCGCGGATATGACATTAGTGCGGGAGAGCAGGGCTTTGACAGTCAAGGAAGGTGCCAACAAGCTGCAGTTTTCCTGGGCTAATACGCTGATTGACCCTACGAGCCTGGAGATGCTGCCGAAGGCAAATGCCGACAGAATCGATATTGCTGATTTGACGTATCCGCCGAGAGTCCGGAATCTGGGATTGTGGAATATTAAAAGCGGTATCAACGGCAGGGTGCCTGTTGAGATTACATATCTGACTTCGGGACTGAGCTGGCGGGCGTTTTATATGGGGACATTAACCGAAGACGAGAAAACAATGCGGCTGCAGGGCTACGTGCGGGTAACAAATAACAGCGGCGAGGACTACGAGAACGCACAGACACGACTGATAGTAGGTAAGGTACATATACTCGATGAAATAGCTGAGCTTGCCCGAAGGCAGTGGCCTTACGGCCGGCCGGGAGGACCAATAACATTAGGCGCGCCAGCACCCCAAGTTGAAGCAGCCAGAAGGGTATTTAAGGCAGCCGA